>JAYOKQ010000180.1:0-5674 GCA_038119905.1 Gemmatimonadota bacterium
ATGTAGGTATCCCGCTTCTCGCTAAGCGTTGCCGTTGCACCGATAATAGGCAGGACTTCCGCGCTCTTCTCTAGGCGGATTTGTCGCGTGGCGTCGACTCCGTCCAAGATGGGCATGTCAACATCCATAAGAATTAGATCGACGTGTAGGTCTGGATTTAGAGCATACTCGACGGCCTGTTTGCCGTTGGCGGCATGCAGCACGGAGTGCCCTAAACGCTCCACCGTCGCTCCTAGTACGAGCGAACTGACGGCATTATCCTCCGCGACAAGGATGCGCAGCGAAGGCCGCTCGGTCGATTCCGCCTCTGTACGCTCTTCCTGATGGCCCTGTGCAAAGGGTAGAAATACGTCAAACGTCGTGCCCTCGTTCAGCGTGCTACGCACGCCAATTGTTCCGCCCATGAGCTCGACGAGCTGCTTGGTAATGGCTAGGCCAAGGCCCGTTCCCAGTGCGGATACCGCGCGCGTGTTCTCGGCCTGAGCAAATGGCTTAAACAACAGGTCCATCTGATCTTTCGGTATGCCATCCCCCGAGTCCTTAACGGCGATATGGACGGTCATACCGCCCGGAACATGACAGGCAGCTTCGGCCGAAGCCTCCATTATGGACAGTTCGACCACGCCATCTCGCGTAAATTTTATCGCGTTGCTCAGCAGGTTATAAACGATCTGCCGCACCTTCGTCCGGTCGCCTTCCAACGCCACAGCTTCGGACAGGCCATGATGCAGGGTAAGGGCCGTTCCGTTGGCTTCTGCCACGTAGCGCAGCGAATCAACCAGCGATTTCATATCGGGTTCTAGGCGCAGCGGCTCGTTTTGGACTGAGAGCGACCCCGCCTCAATTTTCATCATGTCGAGCGTATTGCCGATGAGTTCTACCATGTGCTGACTAGAAGAAGCGAGCAGATCCACATATTCCTGCTGCGTCTTATCGAGCTCTGTCTCCTTCAGCATATTGGAAAGACCGATGATCCCGTTGAGCGGCGTGCGCAGCTCGTGGCTCATCGTCGACACAAAGCGCGACTTAGCCCGATCGTTCTGTTCTGCTTCGCGCTTTTTTTCTTGGAGCTGTGCCAGAACAGAGACGGTAATCGTCTTCTGCTTAAGCAACACCACGATCATCAGGGCAGTAATCAACAGCGAGGCGGTATTGGTAAGCCAGGCCATCGAAGACGCATTGTACTCGTTGAGGTTGAGATCTGCCGACCAGATATTCTGTGAAAATGCAATGCCCGTTATCAGCTGCCACAGCGCAATGAGCCCCAGCACGAAGAAACCAGCGCGGCGTCCCAACAAAACGGTAGCCAACACCGCACCACAGAGCGAATAAAAGTTGCCGCCGCTGGCCTTACCCAGTGCAACATAGCCGGACAGGGCAACAAGCAGAAAGATGGTTACCACGAGCGAGGCTACGAGCTCATAGGCAAGGCGGCTACGCAGGAAATAAACCACAACAAATATGCCATACGCTGCCAGATGCATGTTCATCACCGGCATCCAACCAAAGTCGAAATAGCGCAGCAGACTCGCGACAAGCCCACCGGCACCCAACAGCAGCATCGCCTGCATGATGCGTTCGACCGTGTCGCTCTGAATTCTATCGTATAGCTCTTCGTCGTCCATTATTTAACGCCTGTCAGCACCATATACAATTGCTCAGTACACGTATCGACCGATCGCAGCCAAGAGTTGCTCTCTGTTGAAGGGTTTCGTCAACACCTCATTCATCCCAGCGGCAATAAACTCTTTGTGATGGCTTTCAAAGGCATCCGCCGTCAGTGCGAGCACGGGGAGGTCTTGCGCCTCCGGTAAGAGACGGATTTTCTCTGTCGCTTCTACGCCATCCATAACCGGCATATGAATATCCATAAATACGAGATCGGGCCAGCCTTCCTCAACGATCGCCAGTCCTTCTACTCCATTTGTGGCACCGCGCACGGCGTGTCCCAGACTGCGTAACATCTGCTCAGCAACGAGCGCATTAAGCCGGTTATCCTCAACTACCAGCACGTTAAGTTGGTCAGTCGTGCTCTTGCCGCCCTTCGCATCTGAGACGACATCCGATGCGGTTTGTTCCGGCGCGTGGGCCAGCGCTATGCTCACCCGAAAGGAAGACCCCTTGCCCGGAGCGCTCTCTACCGAGATCTGTCCACCCATCTGCTCAACTAACGCCTTGGCAACGGACAGGCCCAATCCCATTCCATCGCGCGTGCGAGTAATCCCACCCTCTATCTGGTAAAACGGCGTGAAAATATCTTCGAGATGCTGATCCGCTATGCCAACCCCCTCATCCTCTACCACAAACAGCTGGGGCCGTATTCCTCCAACAGAGGATACCACTAGGCGAACGACGCCGCGCTCGCTAAATTTAACGGCATTGCTCAACAGATTGGACAGAATGCCGTGCAGGTGCTTCGCATCGCCGACAAAGCCATCTACTTCGATGCTGTTAGAGACAATCAGCTTGAGCCCTTTATCCCGCGCCCTCGGTTCGTATATGCGATAGAGGTCGTCCAATATTTTGCTCAGATCAAACGCGACGGCCTTCGAATCTAGTTGGCCTTCCATTATCTGCGTCTGGTGTATGCTATCGTCGACGATCTTCGTCAGATCGGAACCAGCGCGTACCAGTCGTTCGACCAGCCCTCGCTGTTCCGCATTTAATTCGCTATCAGCCAGTATCTGCGCCACACCAACCATTCCGTTAATCGGCGTGCGTAGCTCGTGACTGGTGATGGCAAGCAGCTGCCCCTTTTCCTTGTCTGATCGCTCTAGCTCGCTCATAGCCAGTGCTAGTTGGCTGTTTCTCCTCTCAAGACGGGTCATATTTGTCTTTAGGCTTTGCACCATACTGTGCACCACCGCGATCACGACAAAACACATCATGACCAACGCGGCGATCGCAACAGCCCAGCTCGTCGTTTCGTATTGGTAGGTTGTAATATCAAAGCGTAGATCTATGCGGCCGTTCAGGTGGAGCCACCCGATCATCGCCGTGCTACCCACTGTCAGCAGTGAAAACAGGATCAGCGAACGGAACTCAAACAGCATCGCGACCAAAACAAGGCCGACGATAGCGAATAGTTGGCCCGCACCAATCAGTCCCATAAACAAGTAGGAAACCAACGTAATGCAGAAGAATGAGAGCGCTACGCTCAGAATAATGAATCGGTCGGAGAGGCGTTTGCCCTGCCAAAAGAGGAAGATGTAGAAAAATCCCAAAAATAGGTGCAGAGCCATTTGGGGCTGCCATCCGATATAATATGCCCTGTAGACACTCAGCAGTACGGTGGGTATCGCAAAGATGCACGTAGTTGCAACGGCTTTGCGAGCAAAAACACCCTTCAGCTCATCAAAACTTTGGGCTTGGGATATTGGTTCTGTGGGACGATCTTCGTTTATCATATGAGGCATGTAAAGAGGTTCTCATCGAAAATTTACGCTATATAATAGGTTATGTTGTAGCTTACACAACAGTAGAGCCCCCAAGCCGCATGATTATCTTTTTTACCGAAGCATGTCGTTACGCCTTAGCTTAGAGACTGCAGCAATCCATTAATCACTCCACTACCGGAGGCCCTATATCATGCCGGAAACGCCGATGGACCAAGCCATGCGTTTTCTCCGTGGCCTAACAGCGGATGTCCTAGAAGCTTCACGCGTTTATCCGGGCCAATCCGTGGCCGGCTTTGGTCCCAATACGACCGGCGGCACGCTGATTCGACCCGGTGGCCGCGACTGTTACCCGTCCTACTGGATTCGCGATTTTGCCATGTCCCTCGAATGCGGCCTTGTCTCGCCGTCGGAAATTGAGCACGCGCTGCTACTGACGGCCCGCTGTCAGCAGGCGGCCGACTGGCATACTTCGTCGGGCAGCCTCGTGCCGCGCGGTGCCATTGCCGACCACATCACTTTTGACGGCAAGCCCATCTTCTTTCCCGGCACAATGGACTACGAACAGCAGGGGCAGCCCTGGGGCTATTACCCCAGCCTCGACGATCACTACTTCTTTGTCGACATCGCCTGGCAGCTTATCGTCTCGAACGATCGTCTCGACTTACTCGGGCACCAGATAGACGAGATCGATTTACTCACGCGACTGGACTGGGCTTTTGCCGTGCCCGCCATCGACCCAGACAATCAGCTGGTCTACTGCGACGAAGCACAGCGCGGCGTTTCCTTTGGCTTTACCGATATCGTAGTGCATACTGGCTATCTGCTGTTTTGCTCGCTGCTGCGCTTTCGCGCCGCCGGCCAGCTAGCGCAGTTACACGAACTGGCCGGCGCGGAGCAAAGCGCGCAGGCGTACCGGACCCTAGCAGATACCGCCGCAGCGCATATTGGCCAGACCTTCGCCCTAGACAGCGGCCTGCTAAAAGCGAGCACGGGCAAGAGCGCGCAGCCCGATGTATGGGGATCGGCCTTTGCCGTCTACTGTGGGCTGGGCGACGACCAGCAGCGGCAGACGCTGTGCAGCGCCTTGGCAACAGCCTTGCGCGAGGGCACTATTGCTTGGAGAGGCAATATCCGCCACGTGCCAACCGACTGCGATTTCAGCGACCATAGCGCTTGGGAACAGGTCGTCGGCCAGCGCGCCAAAAACCGCTACCAAAACGGCGCCTATTGGAACACGCCCACCGGATGGGTCTGCTACGCTGTGGCCCAAGTCGACGAAGCGGCCGCTCAACGGCTTGCACTCGACTACGTAGAGGAACTGCGCGAGGGCGACTTCCGCCAGGGTGAGGCCTTTGGCGCGCCCTACGAGTGCATTCACCCCGAAGATGACCACCGGCAGAATCCGGTCTATTTAACGAGCACCACCTGTCCGCTGGCCGCCTTTCAGCGGCTGGGGTGGGTTTAACACAACCTTGGCCGCCGTCTTATCGTCGGATCACATCTACCACCTGCACTAGCCACCTTGCTCGCGCCGTGCAGCGATTCTACCTTTGCTCGAACCATTCGTCCACCTTCTGCGCACCGGGCGCAGGGCACAACCGAATCGAGGACACATATGACCACAGAAGAATCCTATGAAAAGGGACTGGCCGCTGGCGAAGCGGCCGCATCGGCTGCCGGCCCATCCGGACAGTCTGCCAACGGCGAAAAGCGCATGTACGTGCGCACGCAGGGCTTTGGCTCGAGCGATGAAGAGCTGCGCTTTCTGCAGCGCAACGGCGTCCGCCACAAGGCGGCGCGCTTTCCCTTTCACGAGGGCATAGGTTGGAAGCTAGAAGAGCTGGAACAGGAGCGGGAGCGCCACGAATCTTTTGGCATGACGCTCGACATGTCCTCACTGCCCATCTACGAGCATCTGCCTAACATCATCTACTACGGCAAAAGCCCCGAACGCGATCGCGAAATCGATCTGGTCTGCGAGATGATCCGCACCGCGTCGCGCGCCGGCGTTGATTCACTGCGCTACAACACCTGCATCCTACCCATCGATCGCACCGAACAAGAAGAGGGCCGCGGCGGCTTTATGCACACGGCGTTCCGCCTCGACAAGGTGCCAGCAGAAGAGCAGGCAGCCCTTACAGAGGCCGGACGCGTGACCGCAGAGATGCACTGGGAGCGCATTGAGTACCTGCTCGAGCGCATGATTCCCGTTGCCGAAGAATGCAAGGTGCGCATGGGCAACTCGCAGGAAGACCCGCCCGTTCCGCCCGGCTATA
>JAYOKQ010000181.1:0-5615 GCA_038119905.1 Gemmatimonadota bacterium
AGCATCTCGTCGACGAGCTGCCATATTTCCGGTGGATTGCACACGGCGCCGACTAGCGGATCCATCATAAAGGCCTGACGCAGCAGGTCGATGTCGCCGTGTACGGCTGCTTCGGTGGCCAGTCCCTGCACGGCAATCGAGGCGTTGCACACGGCGGCACAGCCGCGCGGCAGCTCGTCTAGCTGCGCAATATTAATGCCGTTTTTATCGACGTAGCCCGGCACTTCGACAATCGCTTCGGCCGGCAGGTTGGGCACGACGCCGTCGTTGCGGACGTTGAAGTGGCCGCGATAGGTGCGTCCCGTCTCCAGTGCTTCAATAATCCACGATCCGTGTTCTTCCGAACGCGTCTCATAGGAAAAGGTGGGCGGATCGGCTTTCATCCAGTTGGGGAAATCCGTTTCAAACCAGTTGCGCCCTTCCGTGCAGACGCGCAGGTAGCCGCCGGTTTCACCGTCGATCCAGCTGCGGTCTAGGTCGATCCAGCTGCGGATTTCGCGCGGCCGCTTGCGGTACCAGGGCACGTATTCGGACAGGTGGCCGTTGGACTCGGTGCTGTAGTAGCCAAAGCGGCGCAGCATGTCGATGCGCACCTTTTCTGTCTTTTTGAAAACGGGGTGTTGCTCAAAGCCCTCCAACAGGCGACCGGTCCAGTCCTCGCCCTCGTAGAGCACGCTGACATACCAGGTCTGGTGGTTGATGCCAGAGGCGACGATATCGACCTCTGCTTTGGTCACCTTCTTGTAGTTCTTCGCGCCCGGTTTTTTGCCCTTGTTGACGAGCAGCTCGATCACCTGACAAATCTGGTTGTGGCCGCCTTGTACGCCGTGGCACAGGCCTACCGTGCGAACGCCGCCGTATTCGAGTGCGGCCCAGGTGTTCATTGCCATTGGGTTGGCGTAGTTGAGAAAGAGCGCGTCGTGGTCGGCGACCTCGCGGATGTCGCGGCAGAAATCCAAGACCTGCGGAATGTTGCGCTGGCCATACATAATGCCCCCAGCGCAGAGCGTGTCGCCGACGCATTGGTCGATGCCGTACTTAAGCGGTATATCCACATCGAGGGCAAATGCATCAAGGCCGCCGATGCGCGTGGTGTTGAGGATGTAGTCGGCTCCCTCCAGCGCGCGTCGACGCTGGGTGCTGGTGCTGAGCTTGGCCGGCAGCCCGTTGGCGGCAATGTCGCGCTTGGCCAACTGGGAGATCATTTCGAGGTTGCGCTTGTTGATGTCGTGAAAGGCAAACTCGCTGTCGGCTAGCTCTGGCACGGAGAGGATGTCGCGCATGAGACGACGAGTAAAGCCGATGCTGCCCGCGCCGATAACGGCCACTTTAATAGGCATGATCAAATAGTCCTTTATGTTGCTGGGTGGTCGGGCTGTGCCCGCTCGCTCTACTCTACGCCGTCGGCGCCGTCAAAAAAGTCGACCTCGCCAGTCTCCAGCGAATACTCTGCGCCGACGATGGCCAGCCCTTCGTGGCGAATCAGTCGTTCGAGGACGAGCGATCCGTGGCGCAGCATGCGCGTTGAGGTGCGCACGTTGGCCCGCACGGCGCGCTCTATAAGCGTTTCGTCGTCGGCTAGCGGATTGGTTTCTAACTCATCTTCAACGGAACGCCGCACGCGCTCGACGATGGTGCGCAGACTTTGCGATTGGTTGTGCGAACGCTGCCGCTGCTGCTGCACGGCCGCGGAGATGGCTCCGCACTGCGTATGCCCGAGCACGACGACCAGGCGACATCCGAGGCTCTCAGCGGCAAACTCGATGCTACCCACCTGCGATGGGGCGACGATGTTGCCCGCTACCCGCACGACGAATAGGCTGCCCAAACCCTGGTCAAAGACGAGCTCGGCCGGCACGCGCGAATCGGAGCAGCCGAGAATGACGGCCGACGGCGTTTGTCCGGGCGCCAGTTCGGCTCGTCGAGCGTGGCTGGTTAGTGCATCAATACTGATGACGTTGCTTACGTAGCGTTGGTTGCCTGCGCGCAAGCGCGCTAGCGTCTCTCCGGCTGATGTCATTGTGTAGAGTATTCCATTGGGCTAAAGCTCGTGTTGGCATTTTGCTATGAGACGGCGTGGCCGCTGCAAAGACCGCTAGTGCACTGAGGTCGAAATATACGGATAGCGCCGTTTCTCGCTACCCCGATTTGGTCGTTTTGCCCGGCGGGAGTAGGCCGCATAACGGGCCGGCTTAAGCGAGCAAATCGCGCACTGCATATTCGTCCACTTCGATGCCCAAGCCGGGTCCATCGGGCACGCGGATAAAACTATTCTGCTGATCAAAGGGCTCGGCGCACACGCGCTGGCGAATGGCACTAGGCGTGCGGTCGAACTCCATCACCGGTTCTTGGGCGTAGGGCTGCGGATCGCGGGCGGGTGGGCAGGACGGCAGCGTCGCCGTTAGGTGCAAGGTGGCCGCAATCATCACGGGCGATCCCCAGACGTGCGGGTTGACCTGAATGCCGTGTGCGTTGGCCATGGCGCAGATGCGCGCCATTTCCGTGATGCCGCCGCAGTGCATAATGTCCGGCTGGACGATATCGTAGGCTCGGCGCGCCAGGTAGTCCTTAAATTCAAAGCGCGTGCGCAGATTTTCCCCGCCGGCAATGGCCATCGGCAGGGCTGCTTTGACCTGCAGGTAGGCCTCGATATCCTGTGCATTTACCGGCTCCTCAAACCACATCAGATCGAGGTCGGCCAGCATGCGGCCGATGCGTATGGCCGTCGTCGCGTTGTAGCCTTCGTTGGCGTCGACCATAAGCCGCACGTCGGGACCTATGGTCTCGCGCAGCGCGCGCACGCGGCGCACGTCCTCCTCTACGCTCAGGCCGCCGACCTTGGTCTTCATGCCGGTGAATCCCTGCTCGACATAGGCGCGCGCCTCGTCGAGCAGCCGGTCGGGAAACTCGCCTTCCGTGTAGTAAAGGCCCGTAGCGTAGACGGCTACGCGCTCGCGCACCTGGCCACCGAGCAGGGCGTGAACGGGCAGGCCCGTTGCTTTGCCAGCCAGGTCCCACAGGGCGATGTCAACGGCGCTGAGCGCGCTGCCGGCCAGGCCGACAAAAATATTGCCGTTGTAAAGCGCGTGGAACATGCGCTCCCACAGCGCCGCCCGCTGCATGGGGTCTTGGCCGATTACGAGGGGGGCGAGCAATCCGTCGATCAGCGGCTTAGACGCGCCTTCACCCCAGCCGACCAGGCCGTTATCCGCCGTGATTTTTACCAGCGTAGTCGTGCGCTCGCCGATCCAACCTTGGGACCAGCCGAACGACGGCTCTATGGGACAGCGCAGATCGAATGTTTCCACAGATATGATGTGCACGCGCTCAAAATCTCCTGTGTATGGGTGTGACTTGCCGGCTCCGCATCGCGGCAATGATAGCCGGAATTAGGGTACGCTTGACAGGTGGGCAGGGCAAGCATATGCTCCACGCCGTAGAGCGAACGAGCTCGCTTGCGTTGCCACAGGAGGGTGCGATGCAGATCACGGAAGTCAAATTGAAGGTGCTCGAGGATCGGGACAGCCGGGCCGGTCGCGGCCACGAAATTGCGCAGGTGAGCGGTCTGCGCCGCATTCAGTATACGCACCGTGGCCGCCGGACCGCATCGGACGAAGAGCCGCCGCGCTATGCTCGGCAACACTTTATAGAAGTGCACACGGATGCCGGCTTGGTGGGTCGCTGCACCACGACGATGAATGCGCATCAGGTCGACATTGTGCGCTACCATGCCGTAGGGCGCTCTCCGTGGGAGCGCGAGGCGCTTTTCCAGCAGCTGTATAAGGGCACGCGCTGGGTGTATCAGCCACCAGGTTGGTTTGGCGACTTCGACAATTGCTTGTGGGATCTGTTGGGTAAAGCGGCCGGTCTGCCGGTCTATGCGCTGGTGGGACGTGTGCGCGACGCGCTGCCCGTCTACCTAACGGGCGGTGATATGGATACGGAGGGCTATCTACGGCAGATTGAAACCGGCCGCGCCTGTGGGATTCAGGCCTACAAGTTCCACTCGTATAAGGGCGGCAAGGCGGATATTCCCATTTACAGAGAGGTGCGCCGTCAGGTGGGGCCAGACTACGCTCTGCTGACCGATCCGGTGTGCTCCTATGATTTGCGCGAGGCCATCGAGGTGGGCCACGTGCTAGAAGAGCTCGACTTTGTCTGGTTAGAGGAGCCCATGCACGAGCAGAAGATGAACCTGTACCAGGAACTGTGCCGCGAATTGACCATTCCCGTCATGGGCACGGAGATGTTAATGCACGACATGGGCCTGACGTCGCAGTGGCTAATCCAAGGTGCGACGGATCGGCTGCGTGCCAATGCCCGACACGGCACTACACAGGTGCTCAAGCTAGCGCACATGGCGGAATTGCATAATACCAACGTGGAGATGAACGGACAGGGCGGCCTATTTGGCCACATCCACGCGCACTTGGGATCCTGTATAGACAACACGGACTACTACGAGTACTTCAACGCCGGCGGCGACGGGCTGCGCAAGGCGGGACTGCAGTGGGGTCTGCTCAACGCACCGCTGATAGAGGACGGTCATATCGCACCCAACGATCTGCCCGGGTGGGGCGCCGAATGGGACGAGGACCAATTTGCCAGCATGATCGTAGAAGAGGCATAAGGCGTACCCGTGCACATTACAGCGGTAAAAACCTTTTTGGTGGACGGCGTTTTTCGCCCGTGGATCTTCGTCAAAATCGAAACCAGCGAACCCGGTCTGGTCGGCTGGGGTGACTGCACCGACTGGGGTGCCGATGGGCCCATTGTCCGCACAGTCGAACACTACGCAGATCGCATTATCGGCCGCGATCCAATGCAGGTTGAGGCGATCTGGTGGGATCTGGCCGCTGCCTCGGTGCGCCACACCGGCGGTATTGCTTGGAAGGCGATGTCGGGCATTGACTCGGCGCTGTGGGACATTCGCGGCAAAGCGCTGGGTGCGCCGGTATGGCAGCTGCTCGGCGGCAAGCTGCGCGACAGCCTGCGCCTCTACTGGACGCACTGCGGTTCGATGCGTTCGCGCGGCCACGCGGCTGAACTGGGCGTTGCTCCCGTAGAGACGCTCGACGATCTGCGCGCGCTGTGCGACGAGGTGCGCCAGCGCGGTTTTACGGCGATCAAGACGAATCTGATGGACCTGCGAGGGCTGCCCGAAGGTGGGCTGCCCAACTGGCGGCACAGCACGGCAGGCGACTGCCCGCCCTTTGTCGCCCGCAAGGCCGCCGCCATCGTCGGGGCGTTTCGCGAGGGCCTCGGCCCCGACGTCGGTATCGCACTCGACGTGGCCTTTTCGTTCCGACTGGGCGGGGCGATCAAGCTAGCGCGCGCGCTGGAACCTTACGATATGATGTGGCTGGAGACGGAAACGCTCGATCCACAGGCGTTGCGCACGGTGCGCGATGCGACGTCGACGCCGATTTGCACCGGGGAGAGTCTGTTTGGCACGCATCAGTACAGACCCTATCTAGAACGGCATGCTATGGATGTGGCCATGCCAGATCTGGCGTGGAACGGCATCACGATGGGCAAAAAGCTGGCCGACTTAGCGCATGCCTACGACGTGCTCTTTGCCCCGCATAACTGCCATAGCCCGATCAACACGCTAG
>JAYOKQ010000182.1:0-5588 GCA_038119905.1 Gemmatimonadota bacterium
CCAAAGCCGCCGTCGTAGAGCATGGGGCGGTCCTCGGCGATGCGTTCGATAAATGGTTTCATAGGGATTTAATCTATGTTAAGAGGGGGAAAAAGCCAGTCACGGCGAATCTGCACGTGGTACAACGCCCGGTACGACCTGCTGCCGAGGTATATGCGATTGGCTCATGGTGATCCTTAGATCAGCGTGCTGGGCATGGGTTTAAACTGGCAGCCGTCGACAAAGAGTTCAAAAAAATCAGGGGTCGTTTCTAACTCGACGTGTTCGATTTGCTGCACCAACTGCTCGAGTTGGCGGCGCTTTTGCTGCGAAAGCAATACATCGCGCGCACCGCCCAACGAGGCATTGCCGATCTTTTCAATGCGTTCGACGGGAACTGGAGCGAGAAAGCCGATATCTATAGCTGCCTGTGCATCGACATAGTGGGCAAATCCACCGGCCAAGTAGAGTTTTTTGACCTGAGCAGGGGCCAGTCCAAGTGCGCGAAGCACGATATATTGTCCGCAGTAATTAGCTGCTTTAGCCTGGGCTAGGTTCGACGCGTCTAAACGCGACAGCGAAATGCCGGTTTCGGGCACTACGGAAATCGCTCGCTGCCTGTCGGAGAACACCCCCTTGGGCGACATGAGTTCGTGGCGGCGCAGCTCTGCCAATAGGTCAATCAGACCGGAACCACATATTCCCTGGGCCGGCTGATTGCCGATGGTGCTGTAGTCCCACCCCGATCCATTCCAGCGCAGCCGTTCGATCGCGCCCTCGTATCCTGGCATCCCGTAGGTGACCGCGCCCCCTTCAAAGGCGGGTCCGGCTGGTGAGGAGGCGGCGACCATGCGGCCGTTGTGAATAGCGACGACTTCGGTGTTGGTGCCGACGTCGATCAATAGGACCGCATCGGCTTGCTCGTCGAGCTGAGTCGTGCACAGGTCTGCGGCTACATCGGCTCCTACGTGACTTGCGACGAGGGGCAGACCGTAAACGCGGGCTTTGGGATGGGCGCGCACGCCTAAGCGGCGCGTCTTTTCGCACAGCGCGGTATGCGGTCGCTGGCCGTCGAGAAATTCTAGCTCGACCTGAGACTTGTAGGGTTTCTGGCCAATGCACTGCACGTCGTAGCGGAAGAGGATGTCGCGCATAGTGGAATTACCGGCGACGACGAGTTCGTATATGCAGTGCCGGTGGACGCTAAACGTCGTGCACCATTGGGCTATTTGTCGATTGATGGCGCGGACAATGGCCTGACGCAATTCGCGCGGATGTGCTCCGTCGTAGCTGATGCGATACATGACATCGCTGCCGCCAAAGCGCTGGGGATTTTCAAACGAGGCCACTTCCATGCTCTGGCCCGTCTCCAAATCAATCAGCTCCATTGCGACCGTTGTCGTGCCCAAATCAATGGCTATGCCCAGCACGTGACCACGGTAGGTGTCGACCTCTTCTTCCCCGTAGAAGACGCGGTCGCCCCGGCGCGTGACAAGAGGGTCTATGGCGTTGGGCGGCGGCGTGGAGAGCGTGAGGATGCGCGGCGTGCGGTTGAGCGGGGCAAATTCGACGTCGATGTCGGGATCGACGATCTCAGCCTGGCAGGCTAGTCGGTAGGGGTCAGAGAGAAAGCGCTCGTCGCGCGTGCGCCCGTTGAGCGCTTCCATACCCTGTTTGACTTCTACGATACACTCGTGGCAGCTGCCCGATCGATAACATGAGGTGGGCACGGCCACCGAGAGCGCGTCGGATGCATCAAAAAGCGTGCTGTGGCGGGTCGATGGACGCGCTCCATCCCCGCAGCGCAGCTGCCCGGAGCCCTGCGCATCGGTTGGAGGAGTTGGACGTTTTTCGCTCTCCCATGCACTGCGATAGTCGAGTTGGTCATCGCCCACGCACAGCAGTGCGCCACCAGCTTGGGGGTTTTTGCGCTGGTTGCGACAGCCGAACTGAGCCGTGCACTCGCCGTGCCGGTTTTTGTAGGGGCAGCGACTTTGCGCTTGGGTGTCGGCATGCTGGACAATATCGCCCAGCATGGACGTCAGTTTGTCGAGGCGTTTCTGGTATTCGCCTGGATCGATAGGAACCATCTGGTGGGGGGCTATTCGCTCAGCAACTGCTTGGCTAACTCGACGCAGGCCAGGGCATCTTTGCCGTAGCCATCGGCGCCCATATCTTCGGCGAACTCGGGCGTGACGGGGGCGCCGCCCACCATGATCTTGACATCGTCGCGCAGGTCCTCATCGATAAAGGCTTCGATTGTTTTGCCCATGTTGGGCATGGTCGTCGTCAGCAGCGCGGACATGCCGAGCAGGGTTGCACCGTGCTCTTCGATCGCCGCGATGAATTCGTCCTCGGACGTATCGACGCCTAGGTCGTGAACGACGAAGCCGGCGCCGCGCAGCATCATGATACACAGGTTCTTACCGATGTCGTGCAGGTCGCCCTTGACCGTGCCCATGACGACGGTGCCGATGGGTTCGATGCCTGAATCGGAGAGAATGGGCTCAATATGAGCCATGCCCGCTTTCATGGCGCGGGCACACGAGAGCACTTCGGGCACAAAGATAAAGTTCTCGCGGAATTTTATGCCGACAATGCCCATGCCCGCAATTAGGCCGTCGTCCATGATTTCGAGCGCTTCAATTCCCTCATCCAGTGCGCTGCGCGTGAGAGCGTCAACTTCCTCGTGGGCGCCGTCTATGAGCGCTGCGGCGATGTCCTGCATCAGCGGCCTGGCCTGAGCAAAGTGCTCGATGTTTCTCGTGCGCTCGTCTTCGCGCTCGAGAAATTCATCGATTTCGTCGCGTATAAATTCGTTGGCAATATCGCCGAGTTCAGCCATGGTCTATCTCCTAACGGTCGCGGCCGGCATGCCAGTCGCGCACGGCGCGTGGAATTTCTTTGAGGTTTTCAATCGAGGTCTGCAGCGGAATGGCGCACTCGGGGCCGACTAGCTGGACGCCGGCGTCCAAGTTGCGGTAGACTTCGTCGCGCACCACTTCGGGGCCTTTGGAAAAGAGCGTTTCTGGGTTGTTAATATTGCCAACGAGCGCGATGCGCTCGCCGACGATATCCATCGATTCTTTTGGGGTGTTCTTAGAATCGAAATGGAAGGCAGCCATACCGGTTTGTGCGATGTATTCCATGCGGTCGACGGTGCGGCCGCAGATATGAAGAATAATCGGCACCGGTAAGCGTTCGGCCATTTCGATGTGCAGGTCGCGCAGATAGCGCTCGTAATACTGTCCGCTGACTAAATCACCGGTAGCGTGATCGGGCAGCGTCAGCGCATCGGCGCCTGCTTCAATCTGGGCCAGGCCGTATTCAACGGTAATCTCTTTCATGCGGTCTAAGCACAGCTTGGTCTTACCCGGATCGTCGAGCGACATCAGTAAAAAAGGTTCGACCCCAAAGCAGTGGTAGCCCAGCGACCACGGTCCCATTGTTTTGCCAATTACCGCGACTTCGTTCCCGTACTCTTTGCGCAGAATTTTTATGGCATCGGTGACGCACTTGGTGTCTGGATGGGTGCACAAATCGGCCGGAATCTTGATATCGTCGGGCGATTGCCAGATGGGCTCACTCATTTTAACCGTGGGCCAGTTGTCCTTCTGCTCCCACTGGATTTTACAGCCCAGCGCCGCCGATTCCTGAATGATGGAGAATACGGGCATGATGGTGTCAAATCCCAACTCCGTGTAGCCGGTGGCGGCCAGGCGCGCCATGAGCTCGGGCTGGCGATTGGCTTCGGGAAAGGGAGCGTCGACTAGGTCCATGAGCTCTACGGTGGCCACGGAGGTCGGATTGCACAGCGGCGTGCGGTCTACCGGTTGGCGATTGAGAGCCGCTAATACGCGCTCTCTGCTAGTCATGGAAGGTATGTGTGCCATGCCGTCTCCTAGTTTTGTGCGCTGGGGGCTACCAGCTGTCCGCGACTGGCCATCTCCTCTGCCTCGCGCATGGCTGCGCGCACGTTGGGCGCGCGCAGCAGGAGAAGGGCTATGAGTGCATCGTGTGCGCAGCCGCAGGCAAAGTGCAGGCGATTGGGGTCTTCGCTCGACTCTTCCATCTCGCCGAGTCGGATCAGACCGCGCGCAATGGTAGCAGTGCGGCGCTCGACGCCGTCGGTCTGCGTCTCAGATCGCACGCAATAGCGTCCGTCGCCGAGGCTGTCGACGGCCATATTGCTGTCGGCTTTCTTGTCAAAAATCTGCAGCGGAAGGGGGGCGAAGGGGGCCGACGGATCGTGTTTACATGTATCGAGAAAGAGCCTGCGCACGGCGTATTGGTGCGCGTGGCCACAGGAAAAGCGCAGGCGGCCGTCGTCGTCTACCTCCATGCCGCCGAGGACCTGCATGCCGCTTTGTAGAGCATCTATGCGCTGTTGGGCATTGGGGTGCTGACTGTAGGTGTGGACGCGGTATACAGGTGCGTTCCCTTCGGTCTGGCGATAGAGGGCCAACGTGATATTGTGGCAGTGTAAATCCATGGGCACGAGTTCAATACGCGTGCCGATATCGCGGGTGAGAGCCATGCTATTTCCCTTGACGACAGAGGATGTATTGCGCTATACTGAACAAGATAGCTGATGGTCAGACCAATCGCAAATGTAATGTTATAGGCGAAGGCCTAGCTTTCTCTTAACACGTTGTTTAATAATTTTTTACGTCGATGTGAGTATATGGAAACCGCTGATTCTCCCAAGCTATCGGCCGATAGTGTGCGACCCATTGTGCGCACTTCGCTGAGCGAAGAAATTATCGCCCAAATACTGGATCTGATTAAGCGCAACGTGCTCAAGCCCGGCGATCGGCTGCCGCCCGAGCGCGAGTTGTGTAAGCGCTTTGGCGTGGGGCGTTCCTCGCTGCGCGAGGCGCTGCGTTCGCTTGGCACGATGGGGGTGATCGAGGGGCGCATTGGCGAGGGCACCTTTGTAAATGACAACCAGCGTTTTGTGCAAAAGGCGCTGCAATGGGGAATGCTGCTCGATCGCAAAATGGTGGGCGATCTGATTGAAACGCGGCTGATGCTGGAGTCGGAAACGGCCTTTTGGGCGGCACAGCGAGGTGGAGAAGAGGACTTGCTAAGAGTCGAGCAGGCACTGGGTGAAATGCGCGTGGCAGCGGGCGATCACGCGCTGTTTCTGGCAGCTGATCTGCGCTTTCACATGGCGGTTGCCCGCGCGACACACAACACTCTGCTGGCGGGGCTATTGGAAGCTACGCGCGGCTATTTACAGGAGTGGATAGAGCATTCGCTTGCCGAAGAGAGTCGGGCCGAGGAGCGCGCGCGTTTGTCGCTGGAACAGCATGGCTGTATCGTGGAGGCGCTGCGCGCAGGCGATGGGACGACGGCGCGCGCGGCGATGGTCGAGCACGTTCTGTCGAGCAGTGAGGACCTGCGAGCGCAGTTTACCCCTGAACCGGCGGACTAAACGTTTGTTCCCATAGTGCAAAAGAAAGAGGGGCCCTACCATCGGCAGCTGCCGGCAGTAGGGCCCCTTTTCTTGGTTAGTTCTACTTAGCCGTCTATCAGCGTCCGATTGATAAACTCGGTGATGTCCTCAATTGTTTCCAATTCGGTAAAGAGCAGGCTCATGGCAATAC
>JAYOKQ010000183.1:0-4132 GCA_038119905.1 Gemmatimonadota bacterium
TCGCAGACCTATGCCGACGAGCCTTTTGATCGGCGTTTGGCCAGCATTTGCAGCGAAAACAGCGAGATCTACCCCGAGTTGGACATTATGCAGCTGCGCGGCCGCGCCTGCTTTGAGTTTCTCGGCAACGACAATCTGCTCGATCTGATCGAAGGGTTGGTCGGGCCGGAAATCACCTGCAGTCCCATCCAACACGTGCGCCCCAAACTCCCTGTGGGGTTAACGCCGAGCGGCAGCGATGCCCACGAGGTGCCATGGCACCAGGACGCGGGCGTTACCTGGGAAGAGGCCGATCCGTATTTCATACTAACGGTTTGGCTGCCGCTGGTTCCTGCGACGGTGGAAAAGGGTTGTTTGGAAATTATCCCGCGCACACACGGTCGCGGTTTGTGGCAGCACCACAGCAAGCGAGGTGTTGGCACGACCATTGTCGATGAGGCGATGCCGCAGGAAGAAGGGGTGATTTTGCCGATGGACAAGGGCGATGTGCTGCTCATGCACAAGGAAATACCCCATCGCTCAAAGGCCAATTTTTCGGATGCTATTCGCTGGAGCATGGATTTGCGCTACCAGCAGACCGGCACGCCCACCGGTCGTCCTTTTCAGCCGGATTTCCCAGTGCGCAGCGCTGCGGATCCAGACTCCGTGCTGCGCGACTACAGCGAGTGGTGTCGGCGTTGGGAAACGGCGCTGGCTTCGCCGCCGTCGCGCGGAGCACACCGCTGGGCTACGGCCGAGTAGGAGAATAGCCAATACAGTGAGAGAGGGTCGCAGCATCGCAGTGGCGGTGTTGCGACCCTTTTTCGTTGGGGTAGGATGTTGGCTGTCAGGAGCGGATTTGTGTGTCGCTCTGCAAGCCGCGCAAGAGGCTATAGCCCGCTAGTAAGACGACTAGCGCAAAGGGAAGTCCGGTAGTGATGACCCCCGTCTGCAACGCACTAAGTCCTCCTCCAACCAGCAGCACGGCGGCAATGATGCCTTCAGTCACGGCCCAAAAGACGCGCTGTGCGGTCGGTGGATCGGGGTGGCCGCCGGCTGTAATGATGTCGATGACGAGGGAAGCGGAGTCGGACGAAGTGACAAAGAAGATGGCGATGACTACGACGCTAAGTGCCGAAGTCAGCGCGGCCAGCGGTAAGCTATCCAAGAGCACAAAGAGCGCTGTCGAGACGTTTTCGTTGACGGCATCCATGATGCCCCCACTGCCGTACATTTCGCTAAAGAGGGCGCTGTTGCCAAAGACCGTTAACCAAAGAAAAGTAATGGAAGTTGGCACCAACAGAACGCCGAGCAGAAACTGGCGTATGGTCCGTCCGCGCGATATGCGGGCGATGAAAATGCCGACAAAGGGAGACCAGGCAATCCACCAAGCCCAGTAGAAAATAGTCCAACTGTGTTGCCATGTGCCCTGCGCGTCGTAGGCCTCAGTCATTAGGCCAAGTTTGACGATGTTTGATAGATAGGCGCCGATATTTTGAATCAGGGAATCGATTAGGTGCAGCGAAGGGCCGGCGAGAAATACAAAAATGAGCAGGGCGGTGGCGACGATCATATTGAGCTCTGAGAGGCGGCGAATGCCCTTGTCGATGCCCAGGACGACCGAAGCTGTTGCCATCAGCGTGATAAAGGCGATGAGTGCGGTTTGTTGACTGCTGCCCAGGCCGATGGAGAACAGATAGTCGAGTCCGGCATTGACTTGCTGGGCGCCTAAGCCAAGGGAGGTCGCTAGGCCGAATAGCGTGGCGACGGCGGCCAATGTGTCGATCAAGTTGCCAATGGGGCCATGGATGCGTTCGCCCAATAGCGGGTAGAAGACCGAGCGAATGGTGAGCGGTAAGGCGCGATTGAACGAGAAGTAGGCCAATCCCAGTGCCATGAGTGCATAGAGGGCCCAGGCGTGTAGCCCCCAGTGGAAGAAGGTGATACCCATCGCTAACTCGGCTGCCTGGGGGGTTTGGGCTTCTCCCCAAGGTGGAGCTGCAAAATGAAACATGGGCTCGGCAACGCTCCAGAATACCAGTCCAATGCCCATGCCGGCGCTGAAGAGCATGGAAAACCAGCTCCACGTAGCAAACTCTGGTCGCGCATCCTCTCCGCCCAGGCGAATAGTTCCATAGCGACTGAGAAGAAGGTAGATGACGATGCCCAAATAGATATTGACCGAAAGGACGAAGAGCCATCCTGCATGGGTCGTAATTGCCGTCTGCACGGCGCTGAATACCTCGCTTAGCTCCGAGAGGTAGAGCAGACTAAAGGCAACAAAAAAAGTGCTCAAACCTGCAGACGACCAGAACACGGTGGGATGTACATGCAGTTTCCATCGATTGCTGTCGGTATCGGTCAAGTTCAAATTTCCTGTTTTGGTATGGCCTTAGGCTTTCTCGAAATGAAAAATGCCCCAGTTCAGGTGGCGCTCGTGGCCTCCATCTACCCAGTGTTGCAAGCCCTTTACCATGCGACTTATATAGGCTAGACTGACGTGCTGACGCAGTGTAGAATCGAGGCGAACCATCTCTTCGAGCACGCGCTGATAGTGAATGGATAGCTGTGCTGTTAGGTCTTCGAAGCTGCGTTCAGTCCAACCCAGGCTCTGTGCGTTAGAGCGATAAAAACTCGGTGAACCGAGTGAGTCGAGGTGTATGCGGTCGAGAATGGGCTGTAACACGCCGTCGGGGCAGTCATCCGATTGCATGGGATCGGTGAAAATAAACTGGCCGCCCTCGCGCAGAACGCGATCGACTTCGCGCAGCACGGTTGTGCGTGCGCTGCTGTGCAGCATTGCGTCCTGCGACCAGACCACATCAAAACTTTCTGGGTCACAGGGAATGTCTTCAAAGTTGCCGTCGATCACCTCTATTGAGTCACTCAAGCCAGCGGATTCGTTAAGGCGTCGGTGGCGTTCGTTCTCGACGCTGCTGAGGTTGAGCGCCGTTACGTGAACGCCATGGGTGGAAGCCAGGTAGCGCGCGGCACCGCCAAATCCCGATCCAAGATCGAGCACGCGCATACCTGTGGTTAACCCCAAGCGCTGAGTCATGTGCTCCACGGTGCGCCGACTCGCAGCAGCAATTTCACCGTTGGGCTGATCGTAAAGGCCTATGTGGATGTCTTCTCCGCCCCAAATGAGTGCGTAGAAGTTGTCTGCGTCGGCGCTATCGTAATAGTCGCGGGCCGTTTCAACCGCTACCGATTGCTGAGGCATGGTCTATTGCTCCGCCTTTTCGGTGCTCTCTTCTACGTAGGATTTTTCGGCAATGTGGACATAGAAATCGGGTTCTTTGTCGCGGTATGTCTCCTGGAAATCGCCGTACGTGCCAATAGTTTGGAAGCCAACTTCTTGCATCAAGCGGCGCGTGTAGTCCTTGCGCAGGGGAAACATATTGAGGTAATAGATCGATTGATCGGGGAACTGATAGCGGAAGCGGGCTAAGCCCTCGTCGACAAACTCGGGTTCTGCGCGGATGTCTTCGCCGCAGTAATAGTAGGTATGCTTGCTGTCAAAACCATCGTCGAGGATGCTATCGTAATTTCGCTGGTCTAGTATCAGGATGCCGTCGTGGCTGAGCATGGCGTAAAACTCGGCCAGGGCCTTGCGGCGGTCGTGCTCTTTGAACATATGGGTGAACGAATTGCCCAAGCAGATAATTGCGTCAAACTCTCCGTGGATGTCACGGTTGAGATAGCGCCAGTCTGCCTGTACTGTTCGCATCACCAATCCGCGCCTGCGCGCATTCTCGAACGCCTTGTATAGCATCTGCGGGCTGCCGTCGGCGCTGACGACCTCAAAGCCGGCCTGTAGAAGGCGCACCGAGTGAAATCCCGTGCCAGTAGCCACATCGAGGATGCGCTTCGCACCGCGCTCTTTAAGTTGGTCTATAAAGAAATCGCCTTCGCCTAAGGCGCGGCGATCCCAATCGATCAGTTCATCCCATTTATCGACGAAGCCCCACACGTACTCTTGCATGTAGTTATCCGTGTTGCGTGTGGAGATGGGATCAAGGCCGAAATCCTGTTTAGTCTGTTCTTCACTACAAGTAGTCGTTGGCATATCTACACATTCTTTTTTGAGTTTTCGTCTCTTTATAGTCGGATCGTGTTATGCACTGGCTTTGCGCCTAAGCGCGTCGGCCTT
>JAYOKQ010000183.1:4142-5470 GCA_038119905.1 Gemmatimonadota bacterium
GATGAATTCGGATAACTCACGGCCGAAATGACCGTAGTTGGTCGTCTTCTGATAGATTGGCCGCTTGAGCTTAAGCGAGCGGACAATGCCGGCGGGGCGCAGGTCAAATACCTCCTGCACCCAGGCGGCAATCTGCTCGTCGGAAGCCGTTCCCGTACCATAGGTATCGACCAACACCGAAACAGGCTCGGGCACGCCAATGGCATAGGCCAGCTGCACCTGACAGCGGCTGGCCAGGCCTGCCGCCACCACGTTCTTGGCTACGTAACGCGCCATATAGTGCGCGCTGCGGTCGACCTTGCTCGGATCCTTGCCCGAAAAAGCCCCCCCACCGTGCGGGCACATGCCGCCATACGTGTCGACGATGATTTTGCGCCCCGTCAGGCCGCAGTCGCCGTGCGGTCCACCCACCACAAAGCGCCCCGTCGGATTGATGTGATACTGCGTGTCGGCGTCAAGCAGCTTGGCCGGAATGACCTTTTTGATCACCTGGTTTATCATATCGCGCTCAATGCGCTTGTGCGTAGCGCTGGGACGGTGCTGGGTCGAGATAACCACGGCATCTACCCGCTTGGGCTTACCGTCGACGTATTCGACCGTCACCTGTGACTTGGCATCTGGCAGCAGGTAGGGCAGCTTCTTACCCTTGCGCAGCTTGGTCAGATGCAGCAGCAATTTGTGCGATAGCATGATGGGCAGCGGCATCAGCTGGGGCGTCTCGCGGCAGGCATAGCCAAACATCATGCCCTGATCGCCAGCGCCCTGTTCGACGTGTAGCCCTTCGCCTTGGCTGACGCCCTGCGAGATGTCGGGCGACTGCTGGTCGAGGGCTACGAGCACGCCGCAGGAGCGATAGTCAAAACCGTATTCGGGATCGTCGTAGCCAATATCGGCAATGGTCTGGCGCACGATCTGCTGAATGTCGACCTGAGCCTTTGAGGTAATCTCGCCGGCCACGACGACCTGGCCCGTTGTAACCAGCGTTTCACAGGCCACCCGCGAGTGCGGATCTTGCGCCAGCATGGCGTCGAGAATCGCATCGGAAATCTGGTCGGCCACCTTGTCTGGATGACCTTCCGAAACCGACTCCGACGTGAACAAATAGCGTGACATGAGGATGCTTAATTTCTCCTGTTAGAATAGAAAAGGGCGTATTATGCAAACAGGAGCCAGCTAAGCAAAACAAAAGCCAACGAAGTCTTCACACTTCTAAGTCTATGTTTATTTGTTCTTTGGATTATTTTTGATGGTGCGTAAGACGCAGGGATTTTACATGAGTGTATAATAATTATACACTTTTGGGCGCTATTGCTCTAAAAGAACTGTAT
>JAYOKQ010000184.1:0-5465 GCA_038119905.1 Gemmatimonadota bacterium
GCATATACGCCCCTCCCCTCCCCACTCACGTCCCCACTGCCCTGTTAGGGCATCGATACTAGTAAGGCAAGGCTGCGTAATTAAACCGAGATCGGGGAGCACGTAGGACAGCCGTATAAAATGGTGATAGTAGGAACGCGTGCGCCCTTCTGGTGGTATCATCGGCGGAAGCCCAAAAAGGTTTTTCATCGTCAGCGTGATCCCCATAAACGCATGGTTTTTCATTTTAGCTATAGAAACCACTTCGTCTGCTTCATCAAAAACCGAATTGAGCATATAGGAATCAAACATGAACCCGCCCCCTGGGACGCGGTACTCTGTGAAGGGGGGCAGATTCGCGTCCACGTATCGCACTCCAAAATCTTCCAAGATATGGCGATAATTGAAGTCCTCTGGAGTGACAAATCCATTTCCATAGGGAAAGGTATCCGTGGCAATTAGATCGGCAGTGGTTCGTTCTCGCAATAGACGCAATACAGCGCGCGCGACGGCATCATCCACGAGTTCCCTACGGCGCCCTTCAAAATATTCAATCGCCTCGCGTTTCTTAATCATATTAAACTTGAGGACAATTTTTTTTGCTTTTTCCAACTTTTCCCAAGAGCGCTCCAATGGGTCTGTTGTCCGCTTGAGGACACTATAAATCTCATCCTCCGTCGCTCGATAATCGCAGTGCGAAGCTCGAACAGAATATGCTTTTTTCATGCGTTCCCCATACAGGTAAGTATTATAAATAAGATCGTCATTTTGACGATCCGACATCGGACAGCACACCGACAGCCTTTTCCAGTGATACGAGACTCATTGACCGATCGCGACGAGCCAGAGCCAACCCAGTTCGCGATTGCACGAGCGCTAATTGGGCGTTTAGGACCTCAAGCTGCGTGCCAGCACCCGTTTTAAACAGCGATTCTGCCATCTGCAATCCCTTTTCAGCCTGGCGTACAGCATCCTCTTGAGCGCCCATTCGCGCGTTGACCTCGCGCCAACGAAGCCAATTTTGCTCAACGTCTAGTCGCACCATTCGTTCAACTCGCTGCCATTCTAACTCGACTTGACGCGTACTGGCCTTAGCTTGTGCCACGCGCGCACTTGCACGGCGGCCATCAAACAACGGCACCTGCAAAAGGAATCCGGTAGCCCAATTCTTACGCCACTCGCGATCGGTTAGGTCAAGGCGATCACTCTGAAACTGGGATTGAGCGCTGGCAACCAGGCTGAGTTCTGGGCGTTGGCCGGACTTCTCCAACGACACCTGAGCCTCCTGCTGCCCTCGGCGATAGTTTAGCTGTAGTAGTTCCGGTCGGTTGAGGAGCGCTTCGTCCATCAAAGGTCCCAATTCGTCTAAATCTAGGACGGAATTCTGTCGAAAATCTCCTATGAATTCGACATCCGATCCAAGCTCCAATCCGATCACTGCGCGAAAAGCCATCTCAGCCAGAAGCCGTTCATTTTGGCTGCGAATAGAATCCGCTGCAGTAGTTGAGACCTGCACTTCGGCGCGCAACACGTCGTATTGGGAGGAGCGCCCCGCCTGACGTCGAGCTTCAACCTGTGACTGGTTAGCTCGCGCACTCTGGAGGGCAATCACCGAAACTTCTTCAAGTTCTCGTGCCACCAATACGTCATAAAATGCCTTTTCAACCTCGTATATGATATTATGGCGGGCCTGCCTATAGGCCTGCCCTACCGCTTCTTGTTCCTGTTGGGCCAACGTGCGCAGCGCACCGTTACGTCCTCCTGTATACAGCGATTGACGCATACTCAGCGTTGCGGCTATCGTATTTTCCGAGCCTATTTTTACGCTATTTCCATTAAATACAAGCGAAGGCAACAACCAATTCCTATTGTAGTCTATGCTTGCATTTATCTGGGGTAATCCACCAGACCGAGCCTCACGCAGGCTGTGTTGAGCGCGTTCTTGTTCGACCTGGCTGATTAACACCTGTTCGTTGCGCTCAAGCGCCAGCGAAATCCCGTCGGCAAGCGTCATCGTTTCTGCAGCCGTCGTGCCAACGCTGTTTATCTGCAATATAGAACAGGCCCAAAGAATCGTCTTGAAGTACTTTCGCAGAATAGACCCTCTCATTCACTCTCTCCTAAAAACCCTATCTGGCCTCGATTCGCTTCCTACAATATACTTTGATTTCGGTGTCAACTAAATAGAGGAAACCATTCTTGGCCGAGCTATCTCTTTTTTTGAAAGCCTTTACAAAGGCCATTACAGAAGAAATGGAGGCAATGCGGCGGGACTTGGGTGCGCACGAAATCCCTCTTGGTATCCCTCAGGCCAGTCCCCCCAGCTACGAAAACAATTGCATCCAATTCACTCGGCCACGCGATGCCGACAAACTCTATATAGGCATGGAATGTTCGCTGCGCTGTGACCAGCGGGAGGTGCGCATTGAAATTGCCTCCCTAGATGATACCGCGCTAGTAGTTCAATCCGACATACCTATAGATTCAGACTGTACACAGTATGCGTTAATCGTCTATCCATGGTTTCTCTATGAGCGGCTGATTTCCCGTATAAATGCAATCGGTACTTCCGACTCGTTCTATCCAGAGAGTGCTCTGAGGCTTTTTGCCAAGGTCCCCCCCAACCTGACCAGTGATCAGCCAGCACAGCTCGAACACGCAGATCTCAACGAAAGCCAGCTCCGCGCAGTGAACCTATGCAGCCAAAGCGACACCGCCTTTGTTTGGGGGCCGCCCGGCACAGGTAAGACGCGCACGCTGGCTGCAGTCTTGGCCGAACTGTTAGCTCGCGGCACGCGCACGCTCGTCGTATCAACCACCCATGTCGCCGTAGATCAGGCACTCGCAAACCTTAGCGTCTTACCTTTCGTTCGTAGCCACATAGCCGCGGGAAAGGTCGTAAGAGTAGGACATGCGGTCTCAACCCCCGATGGATTGGACCTTGATAGCATCGCCGCAAAGATCAATGCCGAATGTTCACAAAAACTGCACGTGCTGCAAGATCGCAAGGTCCTGCGATCTCATCAAGAGCGCCAGCTCAAAAAGATGCTCACCACGTTATCCGAAGGGAAGCAAGACGAACAGTTGGGGCTATTCTCATCCCCCCCCCAACCACGGACCGATATACGACGCGACCTGCATGGAGTGGTTGGAAGTATCCTTGCCGAACAGTGGCTTCTCGCCCCTTCTCCTTCACTTAAAGCAGCCCTAGCGCAACGCCTACGGCGCGTTCAAAAAGTTCTAAATGGTCTCGAAACTCGCACAGGAGCACTGCGCAAGGAGCTTGCCCAAGGCGTCCGGACTGCCATTCAGCGTGCCGATCTCGTATTCTGCACGATGAGTACCGCCTATGTACACCGCATTCTCTGCGAAGAACGCTTCGACGCAGTCGTTATAGAAGAAGCCGGGATGGCCGTGCTGCCCACCCTCTTTTACTGCGCGTGTTTAGCTAAAAACAAAGTGATAGCCGTAGGCGATCCGCGACAACTCCCCCCTATTGTCCAATCGCGAAACCCGGCCGTACAGCGAGCCATGGGACGGAATATATTCGAGGTTTCCGGTGCTTTAGAGCCCGGCTTTTCTCACGTTGCGTTGCTAAATATCCAGTATCGGATGCATCCACACATAGGCCAATTGGTAAGCGATCTTTATTACGACCATCAGCTCCTACACGACCGGAAATTCTCCGCAAAGCCTGTCCCCATTTCGCCATTTATAGAGCACGTCTTAGTACTTGTTGATACATCTGGTCATACGCGCTGCGAAATCACCCAGCGACACTCTCGACTTAACGTGGAATCTGCAGCCATCACCGCGGCTCTAGCTCATCAGGCGGCTGCTACAGGTCAGTGGACTGTGGGTATCATCACGCCCTACAGCGAACAGGCCAAATACATAGGCCAACTGGTCCAAGAAGACGGTAGATCACTGTCCAACGTAGAGAGTAGCACCGTCCACCGCTTTCAAGGCCAGGAACGCGACATTATTCTCTTTGATACAGTGGATACCGAGCCACTAAAACCGGGCATCCTCCTAAACGGCCCCTCAGGAGCAGACCAACTGCTTAACGTCAGCCTATCTCGCGCTCGAAGCAAACTCATCGTCCTTGCCGATATTGCCTTTTATTTACGAAGAGCACCAGACGGAGAAGTCGGGCGTCTGATCGGTGCGCTGCAGCACAATCCACACTGTCTACAGATCCAAGCTTCTGCCTTAGAGGACATACACTGAACAAAGCAACAGCGTATATCCTTTGCGCCTACCGACGTCCCCTTGCCTTTGTATCCGAGCGCAAAAGAGAGCGAACTGTTTTTGCGACACGAGCCGATTCGTCACTAGCTGATTTTTGCACTCGCCCCTTTATCGGGTCCTCTTCCCGAACTCGCTCTGTGAAATTGCTCTCATCCACCACGGAATCAAACTCTCCCAGTAGATGTCGGCGGACCTGTGAACGAGTAGCGCGACGATAGGCCCATCCCAGACATAATACGGTGCCCAATCCGGTCCAAATCGCCGCTGCTATCGATCCCGTAAGAGCCCAGAGTTGTCCTCCAGCCAATACTCCAATACCGCCGATAAGCAGTGCAACGAGAAAAATCATATGAATTCAGACCGGAGCTTTCAGCGTAATGACCTATCCCAAACAGCCGCGAATAGACTGAACATTTTAATATAAGTATATTCAACTATTTGTAATACAAAGTGATTATTCTGACTGATCTTATACGCCGCAGAATTAGCCTTTAAAGGAGGTTCAAGTGCAGATAAAAGAGATTCGCGTCACACCAATCGCCGTTGAAGATCCCCCCCTCCTCAATGCCGCGGGTCTGCATGCGCCCTATGCGCTGCGCACCATTTTAGAAATAGAAGACGACCACGGTATCGTTGGTTTGAGCGAAATTCCCGGTAGCGAGGACGTAACGAAAGCACTTCGAGATGCAGGCGATGCCCTCATTGGCCAAGATCCGTTTCAACTTAACGAGATATTGAGAGGGCTGACGGTCCGCTTTGGCCAACAGGAGAGTGACCAGCGCGGCCAAGCGCCTTGGGACCAGCGCCGCTTAGTGCATATTTTTAGCGCCGTTGAAGTGGCCTGCCTAGATCTCATTGGCAAAACCCTGAATCGGCCCGTCGTGGATCTATTGGGTGGACGCTGCCGAGAACGAGTCCCCTTCTCGGCCTATCTCTTCTTAAAGCACGAGGGTGCCGGAGGCCCTCTTGAGTTTTCGACCAACCCTCAAGCAAGCGGTTGGGCCGCTGCCCGTCAGGCCGAAGCGCTCTCACCCGAGGGTATAGTATCCCAAGCACAGGCTATGTGCAGCGAGTTTGGCTTTGAGTCCATCAAGCTTAAAGGCGGAGCGTTGCCACCCGACGTGGAAGTAGACTGTATCCTTGCTCTGCGTGAAGCCTTTGGTGCTGAAACGCCGCTGCGGCTCGACCCCAACGCCATATGGAGCGTGGAAACGGCCATCCGCATGGGCCAGCGC
>JAYOKQ010000185.1:0-5451 GCA_038119905.1 Gemmatimonadota bacterium
GGCCAGCGCGCCGGCAAAGCATTCGACCAACAGCGCCAAACCGTAGCCCTTGTGCTGGGCAAAGGGCGTCAGCGCACCGCCGTGGCCAAAGGGCGCCGGATCGCTCGTCGGCTGACCCTCGGCATCGGTTAACCAGTCCGCCGGAATGTCCTTTCCTTGCGCAGCGGCCGAGTGCACCTTGCCGCCGGCTACCGTGCTCATGGCGATGTCCAATACAAGCGGCGGGTGGTTGAGGGCCGGAATCGCATAGGATAGGGGATTGTTGCCCAACTGCGGGCCGCGCCCGCCGGGTAAGTTCATCACTACGTCGGTATTGCTCATGGCTAACGCCGCCATACCGTGCTCCAGCGCCATCATCGCATAGGCCGAGGCCGCGCCAAAATGATTGCTGCGGCGCACGGTTACTAGCCCGATTCCCGTCTCGCTCGCTTTGACCACGGCCCGCTCCATGGCGCGCTGACCGGCGACCATGCCCACCGCTTGCCCAGCGTCCATCTGCGCCCAGGCCGGCCCCTCGCTCGTTACGAGGGGCTCGGCGCGCGGGTCGATGCCGCCGTCGCGCATCAGCTGGACGTAGCGGCGCAGCGAAGCCGTACCGTGCGTGTGAATGCCGCGCGCGTCGGTATCTACGAGGATCGCGGCCGTCAGCCCGGCATCGTCTGGGCGCATGCCAACTGCCTGCAGGCAGCGCGTGCAAAAATCAACGAGCTCCGCGCGTGCGATGCGCGCTATAAAAGGGGGCGATACCATAGAGTGCAAACCTGCTCAGTAGTCGGGTACATGGGTGTGAAAAGAGCGCATTCAATCAAGGATACGCTCGTTAAATGCGAACTACGCAGCGACAATATAGGATCGGTCACACGCCGAGACCAATTCCTAGCAACAGCTAATTGATGGCAGCAGGCACATGCGTTATTCTTGGCTAGCGTCCGCATACCCTATTGCACACCACGTTCTCTCAGGAGACCCGATATGGAAGCTTGGATGTTCGTACACGACCCCCTAGAGCGGTACTTGGACGACTACGAGCGCATCTTCGACGCCTGGGAAGCAGGCGGCGTGCGCGGCATCGTCGTCGGCTACCTGCGCTTTATCGACGAAAACGGCGAGAGCCTACCGACCTTCCACTCCGACCCGGCGGTATATACATCCTTTGGCATCGACCCGCCAGCGGCCGGGCCGCGCGATCAAAAGAAAGAACAGAAGTTTCAGGCCATGCTCGACAACGCGGCCGCACGCGGCTGGCATATCATGACGTTTTACGCCGGCGGCGGCGGCGGTAGCCTACCCATCGAAGACGACCCACACGGCGTCATCTCCTACGCCGCACGCATCCAAGATACCATGAACGCCCTGCCACAGGCCCACGGCATCGTGCAGGACGGACCCGGCGAACAGCACTACGAGTTGGCCTTTCACCACGGGGGCGAACTATTGGAAATCCGCCCCGGCAGCGAGGCGCGCTTTACCGCTCTCGGCTTTGACCTAGAGCGCTTACAGCGCGGCATCGACCACCTGCGCACCAGCCTGCAGGGGCTGACGCCGGCGGCCGTGCGCTACCAGGCGGCGGCCGGCACGCTGGCCGGCATGCAGCTCTTCGATATCAACGAGGACGTGATCTACTGGCTGCGCGCACGGCGACAGATGGCGCTCGGCTATATGGAGGGGCTAGCCGAGCAAATGCCCGGACTCAATCGCAAGGTCGAGCTGGGCGGCATTCCGCGCACGGCCGCATTTTCGTCGCTGACTTGCCAGGACTACGTCGAGATGGGCCGGCTCTTTGACTACGTATTTCCCAAGCACTACTACTGGCACCGCGGCTTTGACGGGCTATACGGCACGGTCGCGCGCTGGGTGCAGCGGCTCCTCGACTGGAACCCCACGCTCAGCGAAGCCGACGGACTGGCCGTCGTACGTGCGCTGTTCGGCATTGAGCTGCCCGGCGTGCAGTGCCTGCTCGATATGGAAATGGGCTTCCCCGACGAATTTTTCTCGCAGGTCGTCTACGGCGAGACAGCGCGCGCGCTCGAAGCCATCGGTCCCGAAAAGACCATCTGCTGGGTGTCTACCGGACGCGCACCGCACGCCGGCGACGCCATGCCCGCGCGCGATCTGTATAAGATACTGGACGCCTCACGCCAGGCTGGTCTGCAGCGCTTTCTCTTTCATCCTGACCCCGAGCCGGGCGCAGCCGAGTGGCATATTCTCACCAATATGTGTGGGACGCCGTGGAAGGAAGATATGGATGGATCCTACTGGCCGGCCGACACGCCGCGCTCCACCTTTAGCGGACATCGCGAACCCGAGCGCTACCGCTAACACCGCATCTGACCGAGGGAGAATACACAATATGAGCGACCTAATTAGCGGCGACCGCCGCGTGCTCGTATTTAGCGCCCACGCCGCCGATTTCTGCTCGCGCGCCGGCGGCACCATTGCCCGGCTCACAGAGGCCGGCAGCCGCGTGCACATCGTCGACTTTAGCTACGGAGAGCGCTGCGAATCGCCGGCCCTTTGGGCGCGCGATCCACAGCCGTCCATAGAGGAGATCAAGCGCCTGCGCGCCGAAGAGATGCAGGAGGCAGCCGATGTGCTAGGCACGACGATCGAATGCCTAGACTTCGGCGACAGTCCGCTGCTGATCGGCCCCGAACGCCGCCAGCTGCTGCTCGAATTGTTTCGCCGCCACCAGCCCGATCTCGTGCTAACGCACTGGAAGGACGACGTGCTGCACCCCGACCACTGCGCGGCGACCGAGGCCGTGGTCTGGGCCAGCCGCTACTGCTTTCGCCCCGGCATCGAGGGCGGCGCACCGCCCTGCCCCTCGCCGCAGGTGCTCTTTTACGAGACCACGCTGGGCACGGCTCCCGTCGCCCAGTACGTCCCCAACCTCTTTGTCGACATCTCGTCTAGCTACGAGCGTAAGTGCCAAGCGCTCGACTGCTTTCGCGCTCAGCCGGGCCTAGCCGAACGCTACGGCATCCTCGCTCGCTACCGCGCCTTAGAAGCGCAGTCGACGGCGTGGATGAAAGGCTGCGAATACGCCGAGGGCTTTGTGCGCTTCGGCACGGAAGCAGCCGGATTTACCGGGCCCATGGGATTCGGTGCCTAGCCGCCGACCGACCACGTGCCCGGCATGCCGCTATCCCCGCGTTCGACCGCGTAGCGAGCCAGCGCATCCGGGTCGATCTCTACGCCCAAGCCAGGGCCCTGCGGCACCAGCACGTAGCCATTTTCGTATACCAACGGATCGATAATCAAGTCGTCCTCGCGCATAAACTGGCCGATGATATCGCTACCCAGCGTGCACGATGGTGTAGCCGCGCACACATGCGCATAGGACGCGTCGAGAATGCCCAAATCTAAACCCGACCCACGCCAAATGGACATACCGGCAATCTCCGCCATATAGCCTAGATGGTGCACCGTACTCATGGTGCCGCGCAGGTTAAAAATATCGGCCGCCTCCAGGCGAATCGCCTCCAACACGTCGTCGGGGCGTTCCATATGCAGCGCCAGCGGAATGGACAGCTGGCGGCGCAGTTCGGCGTAGGCGCGCAAATCGTCTTTGGGCAGCGGATCCTCAAAGACTTCGATCGGATAGTCAGCCAGCGCCTCGGCCAGCGCTAGCGTGTCTTCTATCGTGCGAAAGCGCTGGTTGGGATCGAGGCTGATGCGGAAGTCGGGACCGCACGCTTCGTAAATGGCCTGCACGCGCTCGACGTTGGGATCTTCCAGAACGCACTTGATCTTGATGCCGCCAAAACCCAGCTGCTGGCCCTCCCGCGCCACGCGGCCCAGCGCTTCGGGCGGCAGGCGTCCCGACCAGTAATGCACCAATACGCGATCGCGCACCGCACCGCCCAGCAGCTGGTAGATAGGCACTCCGTATGCCTGGCCAACTACGTCGGCAAGGGCTACTTCAAAGGCGTGGATGGACGGGTTGTGATCGACGGGCCGCACGGCGACCATTGCGCCAAGATCGCGCGCGTTGACTGCGGCCGGATCGTGCGGAAGATCGAGGCGTAGCAGCGACATACGGGTCGGATCTTTGCCTAACAGAAACTCAGCGGCCGCGCGTACTGCGCTGTCCGGCGTGCCTTTCCACGTCTCGCCTAGGCCGACAAAGCCATCGTCGGTGTGCAGCTGTATAATGTGCTTGTGCAGATCTTCCGTCGCCACGTAGCCATCTTTGACCGCCGTAGTGGGATCGGCCGGTGCCGTGCTCATCGGCACGTGCACGCGATGTACATCAATGCGAATTATTTTCACTCTATCCTCGTTGCGTTAACATGGTTCAGCCGCTAGTTTTACCGGCTCTACCCCACCTGAGAAAGGAACGGACTTGGCAGCGCACTACAGCACTTTACTCATCGGCGGAAGCGGCACCATAGGCTCGGGCATGCGCACCTACCTGCCGCGCCTCGACGCGCGCTACCGCATCGTCTCACTCGACCTACCCGGCGCGCGCGACAAAGCCAAAGAGGACGACGCACAGCGCGAATTTATCGAGCTAGACCTGTGTGAAGATCCGGAGGCCTTCCGCGCACTGTTGGCCGATTATGACTTGGTCGTCTACCTGGCGCGCAAGAATCCGCTGCAAGAGATGAACGCGATGACCGACCTAGTTTTTGAGGCCGTGCTAGCGCAGGAAAAGCCGCCGATGATGGTCGCCTCTAGCTCGGTGCACGCCGTTGATGGACTCTACTCGTTTTACGACGAGGACAGCGTCTATTGGACGATGGCCGATCGCGACTTTGACGCCATCGATCCGTGGCCCGAACGCATCAGCGCCAAAACGCCGGCCCACGCACCCAACGACTACGCGCGCGAAAAAGCATACGCCGAGCAGTGGTGTCAGAAGATGGCCGAACAGGGCCACGGAGCGGTGGCAGCGCGCTGGGGCGGTATCAACGAGCACAACGCCGTCGTCGAGGTAACCGAGCGCGGCTATTTTTCCGTTTGGTGCCACCAGGAAGACTCTGCGCGCTTTGTGCACGCCTGCTACGAAAGCTACTTAAACGGCTCGCTACCCAGCGGTGCGCACTACTTTGTCATCTCCGACAACGATTACAATATCTTCGACATCGAAACACCGCGCAGCGAAATTGGCTACCAGCCCGTGCACAACGCCGAAGTCTTCTACAAGTAATTATTCAATCCACGCCCTAAAGCGCTCGTCGTCTACGTTTCGCCCGCTGACGACGAGCGCGACATCTCCCTCGCCCTCGACAGAGACGCGCCCCGTCAGGACCGCCGCTACGGCAATAGCTCCTGACGGCTCGCAGCGCAGACCGTGCTGCTGGTAGAGCCAGCGCATAGCCGCCTGCGTATCGCAATCGGGCACGGCTACGGCCTGTGGAACGCAGCGCTGTAAGATGGGCCAGTTGTGCTCACCCACGTCGTAGGAACACAGCCCGTCGCAAATGCTTTTTGGGCGCTCAATGCGCA
>JAYOKQ010000186.1:0-5257 GCA_038119905.1 Gemmatimonadota bacterium
GAAGACGTCGACGTGGCGCTCTTTTTGGGCGCGCCGATGATCCGCATTTTTACAGGTATTCTCGACAGCCGTGAGGACCAACGGCGCGAGGTGCGCTGCTTTCAGGAGATCGCTGATTACGCTGCTCAGAAGGGTATCTCCGTCGGGCTGCAAAACCATCCTTCTACCGGAGACGAGGTGCGCCGCATCCTCGAAGAAACCGACCGCCCCAACTTCACGTTTCTGCTCGACACCGGGCAGTGGAAGGATGCGCCGATGTACAACGGGGGCGGTCCGACGCCGGACGATCATCCGCTCTACGACTACATTCGCGAGACGGCGGCCTATGCGACGCACGTGCGCGCCAAGTTTTTTAAGATCGATTCGGGAAGAGAAGAATACCTCGACTACGATCGGATCGTGCCCACGCTGGTCGATGCGGGCTATAACGGTCCGCTGACGGTCGTTTTTGAGGGCAAGGACATCAATACCTGCGGCGATCGCGACGTCATTCGCTTGGCGGCGGCCCAGCTGCGGGAATTGGCTGCTAAATACGCTTAGGGAAACCGACTATGGATTTCAGAGACATCAAAAAGCCCGATCTGACCTATCGCTACGAATTTTCCATTGCCGAACTCGACGCGGCCATCGCCTGTATGAACGCGCACGGCTTTTGCGTTATTCAGGATCTGCTGCCCAACTATCTCGTCGAAGAGCTGAAGGAGGCCGTCGTCGAAGCGGCCGATCCCGACGGGCAGCTGCAGCCGGGGCAAAGCTACACGCACACGTCGTTTGTCGAGACGGGGCCCAAGGCCTGGCAGCTGCTTGAATACGAGCCCTTTATGCGCGTGCACGCCGCTTTTATCGGAACCGACGAGCTGACGATTCATCGCTCGGCCTGCATCATCCGCAAGCAGGGCTCGCAGCCGGTTACTTGGCATACGGACTGGCGCGGCTTTGACGAGACGCCCGCCGTCGACACCGGCGGCGTGCTCAACCGCGGCGACTGGCCATCCGGCAAGTGGTTTTACATCACCGGTTCGCGGCCCGAGCACGGCGGGTTGTGCGTTATAGAAGATTCACACGTCGAAGGTTGGAAGGGTCCTGAAGGGTTCCATCTGACGGCCGACCGAACGTCGTTCTACCCGGCCAATGAGTCGGAGAGCCGCTACAGCGGTTTCGATATACCGGGTCTCGTGCCGCTGTTTACCCAGCCCGGCGATATGATCGTCTTTGCTCATCGGACCTACCACGGTGCCTTTTCTAATACACTTGAAGAAGATCGGCTGTCCTGTGCCATCGGCTTTCGCCGCCGCGACCACCAGATAGAGGCGCCCTGGGAACTGCCCGATTCGTCGCGCGCGTTTATCGAGGCGCTGCCCGATCACCTAAAGCACTACGCAGACGGCTACACCGGCATTGAACGCAACTGGCGCGGTTAAACGTCGCACTATTGTGCGGTCTTGCGCGCGATGGAGCCTCTCTGCGTCAGGGCAAAAATTACCGCGTTGACCGTCATCTGCTGAAAGCGCATGCTGCTAAAGCGGCTGATGCGGGCTTCGTTAATGGCGCGCACCGATTTTTCGTCGAGCTGCGTAACGGCGGAGCGGTCCTCGTCCGACCCTAGTTCACGCACGTTCTCTTCGCGGATTTCGCGCTCGTCCTGAACGCCAAGGCCGGCAAAGGAAATGACGACCAGCCGGTCGTCCACGAAGAGTCCCTGCATTCCAGTGGGGGAGGGCAGCATATTTTCCTCTAAGTTGATATCGAAAAACGTGCTGAAAACGGGATGGCCATCTGGCACGCGTCCCACCCAGGCGTCGCGTCCCCAAACCAGCTCCCCGTACTTTTCCAGCCCTTCTCGATAGGCGTCAAAGCCCAGCGACGCGTCGATGGCAAACCCGCCGTTCAACAGGTAGTTCGTCAGCTGCTGTAGTTCAACTTCGTTGGGAGGACTCTGTGGAATGATGATGGGCAGATCAAACAGCCGCGGATCGCTGTAGGTTATGCTCGGCGTAATTTCGGCACGCACCTCCGTGTACTGGTTGACGATCTCTGCGATCATTTCTAGGTCGCGCAGATTGCCCACTCGAGTCAGCACGTCGGTATTAGAAATATTGTCCGAGGCGACGCGTCCCAAGCGGAAAAACCCCGATATCGCCTGGGGTGTAGCTGGATCGAATACGACCTTGGCGGCGAAGCGCTCCTTTTCGTAGGCGCGCTGTTTTTCCTCTGCGGTCTGCGGCGTGACGGCTAGCGGTGTGCACGCAGCCAAATAGCACGCGCTAAGAGTTGCCCACAGGCAGTGCACCGATGTTCGTTTCATCGGCAGTAGCTCCTCGGTTAAGGTCCCTCAAAGACCTGGCGGTTCGTATCCATCCTGCATTCACTCGTTGAATATACGCCGAGTAAACGGCAACGGCACCTAGGTCGTGCTGGGCGATTAGAGCACCTCACCGCCTGGGATCGGCGGTGGCTGCAGGTCGCCGATAAAGTCGATAAAAGCGTTCCATAGATCCTCGGTGATAGGCGCCGTTGCATGCCGTATGTTGTCCTCTAACTCGGCGACGGTGCGCGGTCCGACCAGCGTGGCGCCGATACGCGTTTCGCGCAGGCTGAACTGGACCGCAAGGGCACCCACTTCTACGCCGTGCTTGGCAGCCCAGGCATAGATTTGCCGCGCGCGCTCAATATCTGGGCTGTCTCCTTGGCTAGCGGCGATGGCGTCCAAGTCGATGCCGGCCAGCAGACCGGCCTGATAGGGCGAGCCGTTGACCACGCCGACTCCGGCCGCGCGCGCGTAGTCCAGCAGCGGGCCCATCGATTGGCGGATAGGATGATAGTCGTAGGAGGGTAAAATGATGTCGGCCCGCCCGCTATCGATAATCTGGCGCTGCCAGCGATGGGTGCGGTTGCCCAGACCGATGGCGCGAATTTCGCCGCGCGCGCGCAGATCCTCGAGCACTTCAAGCGCGCCGCCCGAACCCATAATCGTTTCCATATCGGCATCCGAACTGGGGTCGTGGACAAAGACGATGTCGATCGGGCCGAGCAGACTGCGACTGTTTTCATAGCACCAGCGCACGTCGTCGGCTCCATAGGCGTGGCGGCGCTCGGGATGAGTGCCTACTTTGGTGGAAATCGTCAGTTCGGCGCGTAGCTCGGCATCGAGAGCCGCCAGCCCGGCACCTAGGTGGCGCTCCGACTCACCCGCACCGTACATGGGCGAGGTATCGAAGTAGCGCACGCCCTGTTCAACGGCGCGCCTGACGGTGCGTACGGCTTCCGCCTGGCGCTCTTGCGGATCGTCGGAATCTCTCAGGAGTCCAAGATGGCCGCCGACGCCCAGCGCGGTTGTTTCGACGCCGCTGCGTCCGAGGGATTGAATGGGTAACATGCCTATCTCCTATGGCAGTCAATGGGTATTCTCGTTGTGGCGCGCGTGGAATGCGACCACGCTTGCGGTAGCGTACTGTAGCCCAGCAGAAAAAAGTGCGTCGGGTCCAGCCACGGCGCGATAACCGTTGAGGATGTGTAATGCACGCTTTTTATCTACACGGCGCAAAAGATCTGCGTCCGGCTGACATGGATCCACCCGACCTGGCAGAAGGTCAGGTGCTGGTGCGCATTGGTGCCACCGGCATTTGCGGCTCGGATCTGCACTACTATGCGCACGGCCGCAACGGCGATTTCGTGCCCGCGCGCCCCTTTATTCTCGGGCACGAGTCGGCCGGGGAAATCGTCGACGCCGGCGCTTTTGCCGACGCGCTGCCGGTCGGTACGCGCGTGGCCATTGATCCGGCACATCCCTGCAGAGCGTGCACCTACTGCATAGATGGCCGCTACAACCTCTGTCCCAACATGCGCTACTACGGCTCGGCGGCCTCTTCGCCGCCCTTTGATGGGACCTTTCGCCAACTTGCGCCGGCCCTAGAGCAAGGCTGCCATGCCATTCCCGACGACCTCGACTACCGCCAGGCTGCCCTGCTTGAACCGCTGGCCGTCGCACTGCAGGCGGTCAAGCGCGCCGATGGCGTTGCCGCTCGAAGAGTGCTCGTTTGCGGAGCAGGGCCCATTGGCCAGCTCGTCGGTCTGGTCGCCCGTCACTACGGGGCCGCTTGGCTGACCGTATCCGATCTGCGTCCATCGGCCCTAAAGCTGGCGACCGATACGTGGGCCGACGAGTCGGTCCGCCCTGACGAGCCGGGACAGATGACCCAGGCGGCGCGCGGCGGCTTTGATCTGGTGATCGAGGCCTCCGGTGCGCCGGCCGCGCTGGCGGCGGCCTATGCCTGCTGTAGTCCGGGCGGCACCATCGTGCAGTTGGGCACGCAGCCGGCAGAAGTCAGTCTGCCGGTCAACTTGATCATGGCCAAGGAACTGACGCTGCGCGGTTCGTTCCGCTTTGCCCACGTTTTTGCCCAAGGCCTCGACCTGTTGATACGGCGCAGCATTGATCTGCGGCCGCTGATTACGCACCGCTTTGCCTTTGACGATCTGGTCGCCGGTATGGAAACGGCTTCTAGCCCCGATTCAATCAAGGTTGTTATCGACTATTGATGGGGTGCCCTCATTCTTCGTCGATTGTCTTAAACGAAGTGCCCCAGGCCTTAATGCGCGCGTGATGAACGCCGTTATATTCGGCCTTTTCCCACATCGTTAACAGGACGAAGTCCTCCGTTTCACTTTCGTTATACAGCGCGTGCTTGGTGCCGCCAGCGATAAAGACGACCATGCCGGGCTTTAGGTCATACGGCTCGTCGTCCAGATAGAGTATCGCCTGACCGCTTACGGCGTAGTACAGCTCGTTCTCTTTGTGCACGCCGGCTTCCGTGCGTCCGCCCGGCTTGAGCGTGCCCTCGTTGATATTGATCGCCTCAGTGCCGGCTACAAAGTCGTCCATCAGCAGCTTGGACGAGTAGCTGTCGTCGCATACAAAAGGCGTTACTTGGGCTGGATCGACGATTCGCTTTGCCATGATAGATCCTCTCTATAAGTGAGTGAAGAAAGCGCTCTGCCGTTGGATAACGACCGATATGAGCGCGCGTGCTAGCGCGCTTATAAAGCGATGTGGCAGCCCTCTGGTCAAGCGCCGTTGACGTTCGCTAGCACGCCTGCTATCTTGCGGCTCTATGGGCCAGCGGCCCACTCGCTACGAGCCGTCGCTCTTTTCGCACGAGGTATATCACATGTCACACGCGCTCTTTGATTTGCAGGGACGAGTTGCCGTCGTATCCGGTGCGGCCAGCGGTTTGGGCAAGGCCATGGCGACCGCGCT
>JAYOKQ010000187.1:0-5244 GCA_038119905.1 Gemmatimonadota bacterium
GACCTGCCGCGCGTGGGCGATCTCTATGATCGCTGGCAGCTGTTCGCGCGGCTGCGAACCGAGAAAAAAGACGACGGCAGCCGTGCGCTCTGTTAGCGCGTCCGCATAGTCTTGAGGAGTGACGTCCTCGCGTGTACCGACTTTTACTAACTTTCCACCGCAGACTACAAAACCTTGGTGCACGTAGTAGTGGCTGTCGACCAAGCTGATAATAAATTCATTGGGGCGTTGGTCTGTCTCGGGCAAGCGCTGGATGGCCTCTATGTCCTCGCCCGCTAGGCACGCTGCTCCTGAGAGTAAGAGACCGCTCGCGGCACCCGCGCAGATAAAGGCACCTTCGGCACCGGTTAATTCGGCAATGCGCGCACCGGCTTTCTCGTGCAGTTCATTTAGGTGTACAAAGTGACGCGATGCTTCGGCCATTGCCTCGACGACGGCGGTCGGCATAATGGAGCCGCCCAGTGTGGTGATGGTCCCACGACCATTGATAAAGGGGCGCAGTCCCAGCTTTTCGTATACCGTTGCCATGGTGTTCTCCCGGGGTTAACTTTTGGGCCGGACAAAATAAGCTCAGAAAAATGCACCGACAAGGGTGGGTATGGACAAGGCAGATCGCGATCGACAGCTAGTGCCCAAGGGTGAACTATCCAGTGCACAAACCGGGCAATCGCTCTCCGGATTGGGCGATGTCGAAGTGCGCATCACCGTGGAATGGGGGCGCGCGGACATAACGGTAGAGGAGGCGGCCAGACTAGCCGACGAGTCGCTCCTGCATACGAATAGATCCGCTTCCGATCCAGTCGATGTTCTAGTCAATGGGAAGCTATTTGCGCGTGGAAAACTCGTGTTGGTGGGGGATACATACGGAGTTCAGCTGCTGGAAATAATCTAGCATTAAGCGCAGCAAATAAAATAGGAGCAGGCCGAAGGTACTCGGCCTGCTCCTATTTGTTTACACAGCGTGAGGACTAGTGATGGTGGTGATGGCCATGGCTGTGGCCTTCATTTTCATCTTCGTCCTCGTCGGTGATCAGCGCATCGGTTGTCAGAAGCAGACCGGCAATACTGGCTGCGTTGCTCAGCGCCGTGCGCACGACCTTGGTCGGGTCGATAACGCCCATCTTGACCATATCGCCGTACTCTTCGGAGCGGGCGTTGAAACCGTAGGCACCTTTTTTGGACGCCACGTTCTCAACGACGACTGCGCCCTCAAAGCCAGCGTTGCTGGAGATCTGGCGCAGCGGTTCTTCGAGTGCGCGACGCACGATCTTAATACCCGCCGTCTCGCCGTCGGTCTCACCCGTCATATCGGCGATCTTGGCGATACCGCGCACGAGTGCAACGCCGCCACCGGGTACGATGCCCTCTTCAACGGCAGCGCGGGTCGCGTGCAGCGCGTCTTCGACGCGGGCCTTCTTTTCCTTCATCTCGGCCTCGGTGGCCGCACCGACGGAAATAACCGCAACTCCGCCGGCTAGTTTGGCTAGGCGCTCCTGCAGTTTCTCGCGATCGTAGTCCGAGGTGGTGTCTTCGATCTGGCGACGAATCTGCTCGACGCGACCTTTGATATCGGCGTTCTTGCCCGCACCTTCGACAATCGTGGTGTTGTCCTTGTCGATGACGACGCGCTTGGTCTGGCCGAGGTCGGTCAATTGCACGCTGTCTAGGGAAATGCCGAGATCTTCGGTGATGACCGTGCCGCCGGTCAGGACGGCTAAGTCCTGCAGCATAGCCTTGCGGCGGTCGCCGTAACCTGGTGCCTTGACTGCTGCAATCTGCAGCGTGCCGCGAATCTTGTTGACGACGAGCGTGGCCAACGCTTCGCCTTCGACGTCTTCGGCGATGATCAGCAGAGGTTTGCCGGCCTTGGACACTTTCTCAAGCAGGGGAAGAAGGTCCTTCAGATTCGAGATCTTCTTCTCGTGAATGAGCAAGTAGGCGTCTTCGAGCACGGTCTCCATGCTTTCCTGATCCGTTACGAAGTAGGGGGAGAGATAGCCGCGATCAAACTGCATACCTTCGACGACGTCGAGGGTGGTTTCAGTGCTCTTGGCTTCTTCTACTGTGATCGTGCCGTCCTTGCCCACTTTGTCCATCGCCTCGGCGATCAGTTCGCCGATCGTGTTGTCGCCGTTGGCTGAGATCGTACCGACCTGAGCTACTTCGCTGTGGTCTTTGACGTTTTTGCTGAGGTCTTTAAGGCTGGCGACTACTTCTACGACAGCCTTATCAATACCGCGCTTGATCTCCATGGCGGAAAAGCCAGAAGTGACGGCCTTGAGACCCTGCGAGTAGATGGCTTCGGCTAGTACCGTGGCCGTGGTCGTGCCGTCGCCGGCTACGTCTGACGTCTTGGAAGCGACCTCCTTGACCATCTGTGCGCCCATATTCTCATACTTATCGGGCAATTCGATTTCTTTGGCCACCGAAACGCCGTCTTTGGTGACGGTCGGTGAGCCCCAGCTCTTGGAAATGACGACGTTGCGACCGCGCGGGCCGAGCGTCACCTTAACGGCGCGACTGAGCTGCTGCACGCCGGATAGAATCTTATCGCGAGCATCCTCGCGAAAGGCAATCTGTTTTGCTGCCATGGGTAGAATCTCCTTGATCTCTGTATTCGCTATTAGCCAACAACGGCGAGGATGTCGTCTTCGCGCATGATCAAGTAATCTTCGCCGTCTACCTTGACCTCCGTGCCCGAGTATTTGCCGATGAGGACTTTGTCGCCCTCTTTTACTTCGGGAGCAACGCGATTGCCATCTTCGAGGCGGCCGGGGCCGATCGCTACGACTTCGGCTTCCTGCGGCTTTTCCTTGGCCGTATCGGGGATGATGATGCCGCCGACTTTCTGCTCTTCGGCTTCGTCCAAACGCTTGACCAGGACGCGGTCGGCCAACGGACGGATGTTGATCTTAGCCATGTTGAATACCTCCGTTTGAGTGGTTTAATAGGCTGTTGAGGCTATGGCAAGGTTTGTGCCAAACCATTTGTCTGACTCATAATTTCTATAAGTGTAGTGATAACAGGATGTTGTGGTGATCGGAGTCGATTGATTGCAGCCAGCGGCCTCGGCCATTATTCTCTAAATGGGAAAATGTAGCGTGAGTTAAGATATTAAATTAAATAAGTATTTGTTTTAAAAAATTTTATATAATTTCTCTAAATGAAAATAGATGAGATTTTTTCTCAATATAAGAAAATGGTCTCATGTTTTGGCGATACATTCAGTATTTTGTAGGTTTTCTTAGCGGTGAGGGTGCGCTTGTATGGGGGGCCATGGGTTTTATCGTTGCTTTCAATTATTCATTAGTTATCTTTATTAGGATATTTTTTTAACCTATAATAGGGGTTGTTATTACAGGGGTTAGGCGACATTGTCGCGGGTATTATGGGCCCCATATCTCTCCGTTGGTCATGGAAAACGATACGCACATGGTTTCCTCTGAACTGCGTTCTCAGCTCTTGGCATTTGTCGGTGACCGCTTGGCCGCCGGCGAGCCGCTGATCGCCCAAGCTCATTTCCTCAAAGCGCTGCAGGAAGGATATCAGGTGCTGCTTGGGGAGACGCCTTCCCAGGAAGTAGACGGCACGCTCGATCAGATAGCAGAGGAGGTCGTGCGGGAGAATGCGCAGGCCTTCGCCGTGCCCGGCGTAGAGAATTGGATTATTCGCTCGCTCTTAGGCACGGCGCGCAAGCGCGGGTGGGATATAGGTCAACTGCAGGAGAATGCCTCGAATGAGTTGCGTAGTTTTCTCCGTCAGGACCAAGTGCGCGGTGTTCTGACCAGTCTCAACTTAACACCTCAAGAGATCAATCAGAAAAACTGCCTGCGCTCCGTTGCGAACGCTTTTGTCGGCAAGGAGGATCCGCAGAAAAAGCGTGCGGCAGCTCGCTTGGCTCAAATGAAGGCTAAGAAGGAAGCGGAGCGCACAGAGGCGGCAAATGGGGGGCTAGACCGCCTGCTGGCCGACCCGGTTTCCGAACCCAACGAGCAGGAAGTCAGCGCGCGCGAAGACGAACAGAGCAAGGGGCTATCGGCCCAGCGCGCGCTGCAAATGCAGCTGCTCGTAAAGAACCTCGACGCTTACATAGAACGCGGTCAGATCAGCGCGGAAGACGCCGAGCGCCTGCGCAAACTGCACCAGATTGACGCCGGGCTGCGCAGCGGGAAGATTGACCGCGAAAAAGCCGGTAAGATACGCAACAGCATTCTGAGTGGGCAGGCCCGCGACCGCTTGGAAAAAAAGGTGCGCGAAGAGGTAGATTACGTCGCGATCTACGCGCAGGTATTCGAGGCTCTGGGCCGCATTGACGTACGCTATGATGCGGCATTGCGGTTTCTCATTCGCCATAAAGATACCGTCAATTCGGCCCCGACGGACCAGCCCAACTGGCGCCCGATTCTCGATGAGCTAATTGAAGAATACGACACGCTGCATCTGATTCTCGAACTTATGGATCGACGCGACGCCGAGGTGCGTATGATGGCGGTGCGCTTGCCGCCCTACAGCTACATCGTGCGCCGAGGTCAAGATCGCGTAGAACGCCTTCTGATCGATGTCGATTTTGTTGGGGAAATGCGAAGTTTCAGCAAAAAGGAAATATTGACTCGGCTGAATGCTCCCGATCGCGAGGAGCGCGTTCGACTGGCAGCGGCTATGCTCAGCTTGATCGGCTTGGTGACCTCGGTCTACAAGGCCACGCCCTTTCGCAAGCACATGCGCTTGCTGCGGATCAATTTGATCGTCGATGAGTTTTTCCGCTCAACGGAGAATGTCGAAGAGGCCAGAGACCGGGCGCAGAAGTTTTTGCGCTCCCGATTGGAAAAACTCTATCCGGATATCACTGCCGAAGAAACGGCTGAGATCCAAGGGCGGAGCGAGGAGATCATCGCTGCGTCTGAGAAAAAGGTCGCAGCGGAGCGGGCGGAGGCCAAGGCCAAGGCGGCGACGGGTAAGGGTGAAGCTGAAGTCGTAGATGCTCGTCTAACCCCCGAGGAGCGAGAGTTGGGCGTCCAGCTGGGGCGCGTGATTATCCATACTGGGGCCGGCGATCGGATCATGCCCTACAAGATTATGCCTGATCCTGATGATGCCGAACAATTTGTGCTCGCAAAAAAAGACGAGGAATTAGAGCGCATCGTGCCGATGCTGCGAGGCGGTAAAAAACGCTACGTAGAAAAAAATAGACAGGGGCTTTGGGAAGTTCGGTCGGGATGATCGCGATATAGAACGGCTTGAAGC
>JAYOKQ010000188.1:0-5232 GCA_038119905.1 Gemmatimonadota bacterium
TGCGCATTATCGGCGAGGTGCGATCGGGCAAGACGACTTACGGCAACGGGATTATCAGCAGGCAGACAGACGTGGGCGGCTGGCCCGAGTTGACGTCTGCTGAGCCGCCGCAGGACGATGATGCCGATGGCATGCCCGATGCGTGGGAACGCCCGTTTACGACTGCAGGCGATCTGTCCCTAGAGAGCGCGCTGGATGCCGACGGCGATGGCTACACCAATATAGAAGAGTATTTGAACGGGACGGATCCCACGAAGGTCGACTAAGGGAAGGACTGTGCGTATCTACTCGTTGCAGCGTAGTGCGATCGGTGCCGCGTTAGCGTAGCAGCGCGATGCGTCGGATCTGTGTCTGCAGAGCACCGACCTCGCTAAAAAAGCGAAATCGAACAACGTAGACTCCTGAAGCCACTGAACGGCCGGCGGTATTGCGCCCATCCCACGACCAGGTAGCGTGGCCTGGGCGATCGGCGCGCTGGGCCCACGATCGGACCGAACGTCCAAGCGCGTCAAAGAGCTCGATCTGCACGCGGCCGGCCGCAGGCATCTGGTAGCTGGTGTGAATGCGGCCGTTAAATGGGTTCGGATGTAGGGGCGAGACTGCGAAGGTTGCTGGCAGTGCCGATTGCGTCTCGACCAGCGTGGGCACGCGGCGGCCGTTGAGCTCCTCGATTAGCTGCCACGGCTCGGCATGTGTACCCTCGTAGCCGAGCGCCCACATGCCGAAACCGCGCAGGTTGCGATCAATGGCCAAGGCATACTTGCGGCGCAGGCTAGCCGTGTCGTCAAACCAGACCTGTAGCCACTGTGCCTCCTCCTGATAGCGATACCAGGCCGTCTGCGATCGTTCGTCCCAGCGCACGCCCGCTTCGGCGGCCTGGGGCATCGCGTCGCGCAGGCGCGGGTAGTTGACGAAGTCATCGACGCCAGCTCCCGCCTCTCCGCTGCGCGTTTTCCACCGGCATCCGTAGTACGGCACGCCGAGGATTAACTTTTCCGGTTGTTCGCGCACGACTTGACCGTAATCGCGGTCTTCGCTCAGCAGGCTCGTTATGGTGCGGCCGGATCCCGACAGCGGGGCCGTCGGTCCAGCCGCGCTGCTCCAACTGCCAGAAAAGGCGTATCCCATTACAAAGAGATAGTCGCAGCTTGCGGCAATTGCGGCAAAATCCCAGCGATTGCTCCAGTCGATAGCAGGGCTGGCAAAGCTCACCTCGCTGCCGGGGATTTCGGCGTGTAGATATTCGGTTAGATCGCGCAGGAAACCGGCGATTTGATCGGGCCAGCCGTTTTGTCCGGGGCCTTCAAAATCAATGATGACGCCATCGGCGTTGCCGGCCTTTACCTTGTCGCTGATCTGGCGCATAAAGCGGGCTCGGCTCGTTTCGTCGCCAAGCAGCGCAAGCACGTCCGCATCGCCAAAGAGGGTTGCAGTCAGGATGACGCGCACATCGTGTCGATGCGCTCGATCGACCAACGCCGTCCAGGGCCAGTCGTGGTCTTCGCCGAGGGATCCGTCGGGATTAACCTCAATGGAGAACGGGGCGATATGGGTCAACAGATCAAAGTCGATCGCATCGTAGTAGTCGGCGCTGATCCAATAGGGCAGGAAGCCGAATACGGCGCGCTGTGCCTGAGCGGGACGCTGCGCTCGCTGCCGAAGCGGTTGAGGTCTCCCGCCCGAGCCGATCAGTGCCGGCTGGGTGGGTTGGTGAAAGTGGCGCCGCCAGGCCTCGTGGTGCGGACTGATGGGCGTTGGCTCGGCCACCGTCGAACGCGGCACGACAGACTGTATGAAGAGGGCGATGAGAACGGCAATAGAGGCGGCGTTTGAGCGGTGCCGCTGTTTTGGGACGGGAATGCGCAATGTGACCATGGGGTTGGGGTGTGATTTTTTGACGTAGCCCAGTATACAGGACACCGTTGCCGGGTGCAAGCGCGCCGGCTATTCCAAGTTGGAGTGGTCGACTCTGTTTCGGTATATTCGCATGCGATTGGGTCACCGCGTCTGATCTGGCGCGGTGAGAGAGGAGCTTGTAATGAGTGCGGTAGAGTTTAGGCGTGCTTCGGCGCACGATAGAGAGGCGATCCTTGAGGTCATGTCGCAGGCCTTTGATCGCCCGTCTGGATCAGAGCGCTACGAGCGCGATCGAGAAACGCTCGCGCGGCATATAGAGACGCATTGGGTGCTGGTGCGCTCGGGCGAAATCGTCGGCGCGCTGCACGTGTTCTGGGAAGAAATGCAGGTGGGGCAGGCCGTCATTACCAAAGCAGATATCGGCGAGGTGTGCATTGCTCCATCATGTCAGAGTGAAGGGCTCGGGACAATGTTGATGCAGAAAGCGGTAGAGCAGCTGCGTGCGGACGGCTATTACCTGTCGCGACTCGGCGGCTATCGACGCTTTTACGAGCGCTTTGGTTGGGTCCCTTTTCCGCGTGGATCTATTGACTTCGTCCTACAGGGGCTTACGTCGCGCGGTGGATTTACCGATCCGCTGCGCTTTTTGCATCGCCCGGAAGAAGAGGCGTGCATTCGTCCATACGATGGTCGGCGCGACGCCGAAGCGTGTGCTGCGCTCTATGCGGCGTTTAACAGCGGACGGACCGGTGCGGTGCCGGGTCATTCGTTTGGCACGGCTTCGGGCAATCCCTGGCGCGTGGTCTACGAGGTCGATGGGCGAGTGCAGGCCTATGTTTTTGCCTCGGAGGAGGCACCACCGCATACGCGGATGTCACCGGCCGTGTCGATCTCCAACGGTGCGGGCCATCCGGACGATCTGCGTCCGCTGGAATCTACGCTGCGCTACATACTGCGTCGCGCGGCTATGGCTGGAGCGGAGTCGGTCAAGGCGCGTCTGCCGCTTGATCCGGCACTGTATGATCTCTACAGAGATGCCAGCTGCGGTTTTATACCATCGCTCTGGCAGTCGTCGGAGGGGGGCAACATGCTCCAGGTGCTGAGTGTGCGCGGTTTGTTTGCAGCGCTGGTTGGCGAACTAACCCAGCGCCTGCAGTCGGCTGAGCATCCATCAAGTGCGGTGGATATTTGTGTGCGCGACGAATCGGTGCGCCTGGCGTGGAACGGCACCGAGCTAATGCTAACCGAGGGGGATGCAAACGGCGTGCAGGTCGGGCAGGACGGCTTGATGAAGATGGTGCTGGGTTTGGTTCCTGTAGAACAGGTTCTTCGCGCGGAAGGGGAAGCGGTTGCTATGCTGCGCGCGATGTTTCCGGTGCAGGGAACGGCGACTGGGCTCTGGGGGTAATGGGTGAGATCACTAGGTCGCTTGCTGTTGGTGCCATCCTTATCATGGTATAGCTATGTGCGCCGTGCTACGTAGTCGGGCAACCGCCCATCTCAGAGGAAGAGGGCGATGAAAAGTCTTTACCTGTGGGTTTTTATTTTGCTGGCTGCTCCGTTCTACCTGAACGATTTCTCGAGCATATACGTCGAAGATTGGCGCTGGTGGCTGCTCATAGATTATGTCGGCGTCAAGTTATTTCCCTGCTTAGTAGTGCTCTGGCTATTCTTGAAAAAGAAGATGTGTCCCGCAGAATTTGGACTGACGAATCAACGTGTGCCGTCGTTTTTGGTGACATTTATAGCGGTTGCGCTCGTTGGTGCGCTTATAGATCAAAATGGGTATGCGCTGATAGATGGTCTGCCCGGCTATGCGGCTCTGGGTGGTATGCCGGCGATTGCCGATCCAACCTGGGACTGGATAGACCTTACATTTGGCTTGCTCATGGTTGGAGTATTTGAAGAGCTGGTCTTTCGCGCTTATATGCACACTGTGCTCAGCAGATATATTCAGCGTCCGATTCCCATAGTGGTTATCTCTTCTGTTGCGTTTGGGTTGATCCATTGGAGCCTCGGATTGCACGCCGTGCTGATCACCTCGCTTATCGGCGCTGTGTTTATGGTGGCCTACCTGATAACGCGCTCTCTTCCTGCTATTGCGTTGGCCCATTTTACGATCAATTTTATCGATTTCGCCGATGTTATACCCAAGTCGATACTTGGTTTCTCATGAATTAGGAGCTATAGAATGGTCAACGCAAAACCGGGCCGAGTCGAGGGCAAAGTTGCTATCGTTACCGGAGCTGCTTCGGGTATAGGAGAAGAGACCGCCGTGCGCCTAGCCGAAGAAGGGGCCGCCGTCTGTGTGGCCGATATAGACCGCGAGAACGGTCGTCGCGTAGTGGAGGCGATCAAAGACGCCGGTGGAACAGCCCTATTCGTCCATACCGATGTTACCAAGACGGCCGCGATTCGCCGTATGATCGAGCGGACTGTCCAGATATTTGGCCGGCTCGACATTTTGCATAATAACGCGATTTGGTTTCGCCATGGCTCGGCCGTCGAGCTCGATGAGAAGGACTGGGACAAAACGCTGAACGCAGGGTTAAAAGCCGTTTTTATCGCCGCCAAGTACGGTATTCCGGCCATGCGTGAAAGCGGCGGCGGCGCCATTGTAAATACGGCCTCGGTGCATTCACTCGTTAGCTTTGCAACGTGCACCGCCTACGATTCGGCCAAGGCCGGGCTGCTGGGATTGACGCGCACGCTGGCGTTGGACTACGGTCCCGATATTCGCGTCAACGCGGTGCTGCCCGGTGCCATTCTGACGCCCTTGTGGGACAACCTGGAAGTACCGCAAAGGGAGCGCAGGCGCTATGCTCGCATGGTGCCGGCCAAACGACTGGGCACGGGGCGCGATATTGCCAACGCCGTGCTCTACTTAGCTTCGGACGAAGCGTCCTTTGTAACCGGCACGTCGCTCGTAGTCGACGGCGGCTTGCTGTGCCGCACCGAATAAGGAGACGAAGATGCTCACGCCGCAGCAGATCGAAGCATTTACGCACAAGGGATATACCGTGTGCCCCAGCTTTCTTAGCGCCGATACAATACAAGCGTTATTGGAGGAGACGGCTCGGGTTACAGCCGGTCAGACGCTAGCGATGCACGACGCTGAGCGCATGGAGATGGAGCCGCAGCAGGCATCCGATGGCACGGCCGTGCGTCGGCTCTATGAACCGTGCTCCTATTACGAGGTGTTCCGCCAGCTTTCAGAGAGAGAGGATCTGCTCGACTGTATACAGCAGCTGTTTGGCCCGAACCTGTTGTTCCACTACTCTAAGCTCAACATGAAGCCGGCCGAGGTAGGTTCGGTTGTCGAATGGCACCAGGATTTATCCTATTATCCGCTGACTAATACCGATTCGCTAGCGG
>JAYOKQ010000189.1:0-5038 GCA_038119905.1 Gemmatimonadota bacterium
CCGGTGCAGTCGTGCATGGAAACGGGAATGTTATACGTCTGCGCCAGGTGGGCAATGCGTGCCGTTTCAGAGATGCCGCCAACCCAAGTCGGATCAATCATCACATAATCGGCCGCATTTTTTTGCAGCGCTTCGTTGTAGTCGGCGCGCGTCAGTAGCATTTCACTGGCCGAGATCGGCATGCCGCTCTGGCGGCGAAAGTCGGCCAGCGTATCGAGGTTGTCCATCTTGAGCACGTCCTCCAGCCACAGCGGCTGCACTTCGCGCAGCGCTTCGGCAATGCGCAGGGCGGCCGGCAGCTGAAAGTGGGCGTGCCCGTCGACGAAAATATCTAGATCCATGCCGACCTTGTCGCGAATGTCGCGCAGCGGCTGCACGGCCCGTTCGATTTCGGCGTGTGGAATGCGCGACGGACCATACTGAATGGCTGCTCCGTCAAAGGGCCATACCTTGAGGCCGCTGTAGCCGAGCTCGACCAGCTCCTGTGCCAGAGCCACGGGCTCGTTAAACAGCTTCCACGAATCGCCCAGCGGACCGGGATCGCCTACGGCGCCCATCCCCGGCCAGCCGAGCTTGCCCTCTTTGCTGGGTCCGTATTGGGGGTTGCCGCAGCTGTTGTAGACGAGGATCTTGTCGCGCACCGGGCCGCCGAGCAGGCGGTATATGGGCTGGTTGCAGACCTGACCGAGGATGTCCCACAGGGCTACATCGAGCGCGGAAATGGCGCGTAGCTCGGTGCCGCGCACGCCGAAGTTGGCCGCGCGTTCGTAGAGAAATCGCCAGTGCGATTCGATGGCCAGCGCGTCTTCGCCAAGCAGGCGACGGGCCATCCAGTCGTGGATCATGGCCTGCACCGCTTCGGCGCAGTAGTAGGTCTCGCCGTGGCCAATCAGGCCGTCTTCGGTGTGAATGCGCACCAGCAGCAAACCGGGAAACAGGTCCCTGGGCTGAACGGTCTCGATAGCGGTGATTACCACGCGGTCGTCGTCGAGCGGCGTGGGCGGTAGGTAGGGTTTGGCCGTCATGGTGCGATGCGCTCTCCTAGGCGTTTTGAGATAGGCGCTCGCTCTGCTGGAACGAGCGCTGAATGCAGTCTTCGATAGATAGGCCGGCGAAATAATTGCCCGTCAGCAGCACGCCTGCTCGGTTGGCCAAGCGGTCAGCTGTGGCAACCCACTCGGCGTGTCCTAGGCGCGGCGAAGGCACGCAGTTGACTTTTTCACCTATGCAGACCAACTCATCTGGAGCTACGTCAAGAACGGCGCAGATGCGCGCTAGCCGCTCGTCGCGCGACAGGGCACCGGCGGCAAAGTGAAAGGTGAAGCCGCGGTACTGCTTGTGCGGAACGACGTCGCGCGAGACCACGGAAAAAAGCGCGTCGTCGCGCGGAATAGCCCCGCCAAAAGGAGCCAGTGCAATGCGGTCGCGATCGACGGCTACGCCGATGGAGTCGACGCTAGCTACGGCGAGCATCGACAGGTGCTGCGCCAGCTCGGGCGCTAGGTCGGCCAGCAGCTGTGCGGCAACCGACGGCGACGTGGCTAGGGCCAGCTGGTGCGCCCCATAGGTCGAACCGTCGGCCGTCTTTACGGTGAAGATATCCCCCGTCCGCTGCAGGCTCTGTACCTGCTGGCCGCCGACGTAGTCGATGGCCGGATCCGCTGCGATGGCGCGTGCGACGGACTGCAGGCCGCCCTGCAGCGTAAAGCTTTTGGCGATGTCTTTGTTGCGCGCGCGCTTTTTAAAGAGGAGGTCGGCGGGAAACTCGTCGGCCTTTTGCGAGGGGACGGCGCTAAAAACGGCTGAGAACGTGCGCGCGAAGTTTTTTTCGCCGACGATGCGGCCGTAGTAGGAGCGCACCGTCTGACCGGCCTTTTTCAAAAAGAACATCTTGGGCGCAGAGAACAGCAGCTCGAACAGGTTGATCTGCGAGACGATCGATGCGAGCCTATCGTCGACGAGCATTTTGAATGGTGCCTTGACGCGCGGCTGTATTGACTCCATCAGTCCGTAGTCGGCCAGTAGCTCAATAAAGCGCCCGTACGAGTTGTAGCAGGTATGAGCGCCCAGTTCAAAAAAGAAGTCGCCGTTTTCGGGCACGTGCGAACAGAGCGCGCCGCCGGGTTGTGCTTCTTTTTCTAATAGCAAAACGGAACGGTCGGCACAGGCGCCGTAGTGGGCCAGGCTCAGCCCGCTGATGCCACCGCCTATAATGGCGATATCGTGCGTTGTCATAGTCGCTTTCTGATGGGATTGTTCAGTGCATTAGAGTACGCCTTTTGCCGCGCTGCATCAATGCATTGCCCGTTGGAGCGATCGCCGCCGCTGCCCTATTTTATCGCCGAATACGTCCGAGCAAAAGGAGAGACGAATGAGCCGCTACATAGCTGCCATAGACCAGGGCACGACCAGCACGCGCTGCATGCTCTTTGATCGCCAGGGGCAGGCTGCCGCTGCCCATCAGATAGAGCATCGACAGATCTTTCCGCAGCCGGGCTGGGTTGAGCACGATCCAATGGAGATATGGCAGCGCGTTCAACAGGTGGTAGCTGGCGCGCTGCAGAGCGCGCAGGTCGCGCCGAGCGAGATCGCCGCTGTGGGCATTGCCAATCAGCGCGAGACGACGCTGGTGTGGAATCGCCAAACCGGCCAGCCCTACTACAATGCCCTTGTTTGGCAGGATACGCGCACGGATGCTCTCTGCGCGCAGCTGGGTCAGGCGGGTGGCCAGGATCGCTTTCGCGCACAGACGGGCCTGCCGTTAGCCACCTATTTTTCCGGCCCTAAAATTCGCTGGCTGCTCGACAACGTGGACGGCCTGCGCGCCGATGCCGAGCGCGGCGATGCGCTCTTTGGGACGGTGGACAGCTGGCTGGTCTGGCAGCTGACGGGCGGGATGCACGTGACAGATGTGACCAACGCTTCGCGCACGCTGCTGATGGACCTGCAGCGTCTTGACTGGGACGACGAGATACTGGCTGCGCTCGACATACCGCGCCGCATGCTACCTAACATTGTCCCCAGCAGCGCGACAGTGGCCTACGGCCACACGCTGACCAGCGGACCGTTTGGCGCGGCCCTGCCCGTATGCGGTTTGCTCGGCGACCAGCAGGCGGCCACCGTAGGTCAAGCCTGCTTTGCGCCCGGAGAAGCCAAAAACACCTACGGCACGGGCTGCTTTATGCTGCTCAATACGGGCGAGGAGATCGTGCATTCGCAGCACGGGCTGCTGACGACGCCGTGCTACAAGCTGGGCGATGCGCCGGCCGTCTACGCGTTGGAAGGGAGCATCGCCATTACCGGTGCGCTCGTGCAGTGGCTGCGCGATAATTTGGGTCTGATCGGGTCCGCGCCGGACATCGAGCCGCTGGCGCGCACGGTGAGCGATAACGGCGGCATGTATTTTGTGCCGGCCTTTTCCGGCCTGTATGCCCCGCACTGGCGCGACGATGCGCGCGGCGTAATAGCCGGACTAACGGGCTACGTCAACAAGGGCCACTTTGCGCGTGCCGCACTTGAAGCGACTGCCTTTCAAACGCGCGAGGTCCTCGATGCCATGCGCGCCGACGCCGGCGTCGATTTACAGCACCTCAAGGTCGACGGTGGCATGGTCGCCAACGAGCTGTTGATGCAGTTTCAGGCCGACGTGTTGGACGTGCCGGTTATTCGGCCGCGCGTAGCCGAGACCACGGCGCTCGGGGCGGCCTATGCAGCCGGTCTATCGGTGGGTTTTTGGAGCGACGTCGAGGAGCTGCGGGCCAACTGGGTTGCGGACCAGCGCTGGGAGCCTTGCGCTGAACCCGGTGCGCGTGCGGCGCTCTTTGCCCAGTGGAAAAAGGCCGTTGCGCGCAGTCTGAACTGGGTGGAGAGTTGAGTGGAAAGGTGCGCTACGAGCGCGGCCAGTGCTGGCGCAGATATTCTATCGACCGAGGCGCCTGCTCTTCGCTCAGGCTGTGCAGGACGATGCTGCCGGCAAAGCCGATGCGCTCGAGGCACGACAGGTAGTGCTCGTAGTCGAGCACGCCGGTGCCGGCGGCCTGGTGACCGGCGTCGCCGTCGCGCTCTAGATCCTTGGCGTGGGCTAGCAAAATGTCGTCGCCAAGCAGCTGGAACGCCTCATCGAGTATTTCGCGCATACGCGGCAGTTCGCCGGCGTGAAATAGGTTGGCTCCATCGATGACGACTTTGAGGTGTTCAGAGGCAATGTGGTCGAGCAGGCGGCGTGCCTTTTGTGCCGAGTCGACTACATTGTTGACTTCTGGTTCGAAAACGAGGATCACGTCGTGTGCCTCGGCGATCTGTGCGGCCGTGCGCATGGCCGCGCACAAATCGTCCCATGCTTCCGGTGTGGCGTTTTCTGGATGGTAGCGCCACTGGTTGTCGGGGTGACGCGTGCCGGTGCACAGCGTGATGAGGCGCACGCCGAGCGTGCGGCAGGTGCGGGCTAACGTCTCGAGGCGGCGCAGTCCTTCCGGACCGCGTTCGGGGTGGATCATATTGAAGGTGCCCGAGACAGCGGCCAGTTCGAGGTTGTGTGTCTGCAGGCTGTGGCGCAGGTCGTTGCACAAACTCGCGGGCACGGCCTGCGGCATTTCTTCTAAGCCGGCCGACTCCCAATTAAACTGGATCGACTGCAGTCCCTGTGCTGCAATGGCAGCACAGGTTTGTTCGAGCGTAGGGCGAACAAAGGTCTTGCTGAAGATGCCTAGCTTCACGCCGTTAGCTTCCGCTGAATGGGTTTTGCCATTGTGCACGGCACCCTAGCGCCGCGCCCCCTTCTTACCGGCCAGATCGCCCTTGTCGGCGGCGTCGGCATTTTTGCGTGCCGACGCCGCGTTGCGCTGCATCTCGGCTACGCTCTTTACCTTGAGGCGCGCTGCGCCCTTGGTGCTTTTGGTGCCTAAGCGCTTGGCACCGGCCAGCCGTTTTTTCGCCGCGCTAATCTCCCGTTTGTACTGCGGTAGCCAAGGGGCCTGTGCAACTAGCATCTCGTCGACGAGCTGCCATATTTCCGGTGGATTGCACACGGCGCCGACTA
>JAYOKQ010000190.1:0-5026 GCA_038119905.1 Gemmatimonadota bacterium
AGAGGGTTCTGGCGTAGAGGAACGCGCATTTCAGACGGAAGTGCAGCAGCTGCTGCACCTGCTTATTCACTCGCTGTATACCCAAAAGGACGTCTTTCTGCGCGAGCTGATTTCGAACGCTTCGGATGCGCTGGACAAAGTGCACCATCGTTCGCTGACCGATAAGCATATCGCCGATGCAGAGGCGGAGCTGGAAATTCAGATCGACATATCGACGGACAACAAGACGATCACGTTGAGCGATACGGGTATCGGCATGACGCGCGACGAGGTCAACCAAAACATCGGCACGATTGCCCACTCGGGATCTGCTGAATTCGTCAAGAAACTGCGCGAGGGCAGCGAAGAGGACAAAGAGCAGCAGCTTAAACTGATCGGTCAGTTTGGCGTGGGATTCTATTCGGTATTCATGATCGCGGATCGCGTGGTGGTGACGACGCGTTCTGCCGATCCGGAAGCCGAAGCCGTGATGTGGGAGTCTACGGGTGATGGGGCCTATACCTTGGCTAAAGCCGACAAGGTATCGCGCGGCACGGAGATCAAAATCTATGTGCGCAGTGACTGCGAAGAATTTCTCGATGCCCACCGCTTGGAAGGCATCATTCGCAAGCACTCCGATTTCGTCTCGTACCCGATCAAGGTCGCGGGTAAGCAGGCGAACAACACGTCGGCGCTGTGGACGCGGCCGCGCAACGAAATCACCGATGAGCAGTACAACGAATTTTTCACTCATCTTACCGGCGATCCGGACGAGCCGTTGGCGCGCGAGCATATTGCCGTCGATGTGCCGATCCAGTTTTACTCAGTCCTCTATATACCCAAGACGTCGCCGACGCAGTTTCTGTTTAATCCAGAGCCGAAGATCTCGCTGAACCTGCACGTCAAGCGCGTCTTTATACAGGACGACTGCGAAGAGCTGCTGCCGCTACACCTGCGCTTTGTGCGTGGCGTGGTCGACTGCGACGATCTGCCGCTCAACGTTTCGCGCGAAGTGCTGCAGCGCAACCCGGTCATCGCCAAAATTCGCTCGACGCTGGTGCGGCGCGTGCTGGGCATGCTGGAGAATATGGCCAAGAAGGACGAGGAAAAATACATGACCTTCTGGCGCGCCTATGGCACAGTGCTCAAAGAGGGTATTGCCATGGACTTTGAGAACAAGGACCAGATTGCAGGCCTCCTGCGCTACCGCTCTTCATTAGAGGACAGCGACGATACGTTTGTTTCGCTGCAGACCTACGTAGATCGCATGGGCAGCGAGCAGGAGAAAATCTACTATCTGACCGGTGAAAACTACCGCTCAATTGCCCAGAGTCCGCTGTTGGAAGCCTTTCGCAAAAAGGGCCTGGAGGTGCTCTATCTCGACGAACCGGTAGACGAATGGGTCGTTAATTCGCTCGACAAGTTTGCCGATAAGGAACTGCAGGCTATCGATGCAGCCGACATCGATCTGGGCGAGGAAGAAGTCAAACTAGAGGGCGTGGATGACGCCGATAAAGCGGAGCGCATTGAGCTAATCGACTTTCTCAAAAAGGAGTTGGAGACGCGCGTTTCCGATGTGGTCGAGTCGAAGCGCTTGAGCGACAGTCCCTGTGTATTGGTGACGGCTCAGGGCGGTATGAGTAACAACATGGAGCGACTGATGAAAATGGCCGATCGTCAGTTCGAAGGCTCCAAGCGCGTGCTCGAGATTAATCCGAGCCACGCCATTGTCAAAAATATGGCAGCGTTTCTCAAGCGGGATCGCGAGGCGGCCCAGCTCAAAGACTGGGCGCATCTGTTGGTTGACTATGTGCTGCTGGGCGAAGGTAAAGTAGAGGATCCACAGCGCGTTACTCGCACGCTGCAGGGCATTATGGAGGCGGCTTCAAGCCGCTATGCAGAGGAGGCTTAACGTGGCCAGCGTAGGGGAGATGGCCCGGGCTGCACGCGCGGCGGCACAGGCGTTAGCGGCGGCTTCAGAAGCCGCGCGCAATGCGGCGCTGGAGGCTATCGCCGCGGCGCTGGAATCGCAGCGCGAGCACATTTTGGCGGCCAACGCGCTCGATGTGGAGGAAGCTGGGCAATTGGTCGCGCGCGGTGAGTTGGACGAACCCCTGCTCAAGCGATTGGACTTGAGCGGTCATAAGTACGACGCGACGGTGGCGATGGTGCGCAGCATCCTAGCGCAGCCGGAACCGCTCGGTCGGACGCAGGCGGCAACGGAACTCGACGAGGGGCTCGTGCTGTACCGAGTCAGCGTGCCCATCGGCGTGTTGGGCGTCATTTTTGAGTCGCGACCAGATGCGCTAGTGCAAATTGCCTGTTTGTGTCTAAAGTCGGGCAACGCTGCCCTGCTAAAAGGCGGTCGCGAAGCGGCGCGAACAAACGCGGCATTGGCCGAGGTAATGGTGAGCGCGACGCGCGGTATAGCGGAGATGCCCGAGCATTGGATGGCCCTGTTGGAAGGACGCGAAGAAGTGCGCGCATTGCTCGATGAACACGAACATATCGATCTGATTATTCCTCGCGGCAGCAACGAATTTGTGCAGTACATCATGAACAATACCAATATACCGGTTATGGGACACGCCGACGGTATTTGTCACGTCTATGTAGATCGCTCCGCCGACATAGATCGCGCCGTCGACATCGTCGTCGATTCGAAGACCCAATACGTATCGGTGTGCAATGCTGCGGAAACGCTGCTCATACACGCCGACATGGCTGCCGAGGCCATGCCGCGCATCGCCGAAGCGCTGCGCGCCAAGAACGTCGAACTGCGCCTCGATGAGCGTGCGCGCCAGGCGCTGCCCGCCGATTATCCTTCGCTGCCGGCCAGCGAGGAAGACTGGCGCACCGAGTACCTCGACTACATTCTCTCCGTGCGCGTCGTCGACGATTTAGCTGCGGCCGTCGACCACATTAACCGCTACGGTAGCCACCATACAGATAGTATAGTGACCGAGGATACGGCGGCGGCTAAGGCCTTTTTAAATCAGGTTGATTCGGCGTCCGTTGTGCATAACGCGTCGACGCGCTTTGCCGACGGTTTTCGCTATGGTTTGGGCGCTGAAGTGGGCATTAGCACCAACCGCTTGCACAGCCGCGGTCCGGTTGGACTCGAAGGGTTGACTAGCTATAAATACGTGCTCGAGGGAAACGGCCATCAGGTCGCCTCGTACGAAGGTGAGTCGGCGCGCGCCTTTACGCACAAGAAGCTGTCCGTGCACTGGAAATAGAGAGCAAAGAGAGACCATGAGCGAAACGACTTCACACACGCCGATAGAGCGCCATATTTTTATCTGTGCTACGCCGACCAAGCCCAAGTGCCACAGCGGTGAATTGGGTGCCGAATGTTGGGACTATCTGAAAAAGCGCCTGCGCGAATTGGGACACGGCGATCCGCGCAACGGCATACATCGCACCAAAGCCGACTGTCTGCGCGTATGTGAAGCCGGTCCAACGGTGGTGGTTTATCCCGAGGAAGTGTGGTACCACTCGATGACGATCGAGAAGCTCGAACGCATTATTACCGAGCACCTAATCGGCGGTCAGATCGTTTCTGAATACGTCATCGAACATCCCTTTAAAAACATAGATTCTTGACGGCATTCAACCGTATTTAATGCGCCGAGGCCAGGGAGTATCTGCGCCGATAGGTTTACCTGCCGTTAGCTCCTAGGTGCGAATGCAATCTCTGCCGTTGAGATCCCAACGCGCATCTCGTTGAGTAGTGAACGATGGTATAATGCTGGCGCACGGGTCATCTATTGACACAGTCTATACCCCTATTTAGTTATGTAGCTCGTTGGCCGAATTAGTTATACGCAAAAAGGAGTGCCCGTTCTGAGCACGCAAGAAAAACAAACCGATACCCAAAAGTTGGAAGATCTAGAGATCAAAGACGCTAGTTTGATCTTTGCCCGCGTCTGGGCAGGGCTGGAAGCCGAATACGGCAGAGAGCAGCTAGAGTTTCCCGGTGAGATCATATGGCTCGGTGGAGCGCCCGGTGCGGGTAAAGGGACCAATACGCCCTTTATCATGGAAGCGCGGGGTATCACGATTGATCCAGTCGTGATCAGCGATTTACTCGACAGTCCGCGCGCCCAGCGCATCAAGGCGTCCGGTAATTTGGTGGGGGACGAAGAGGTTATCGACTTGCTGTTGCGCAAGCTTTTAGAACCGCAGTACGAGCGCGGTGTAATCGTCGATGGCTTTCCCCGTACGACCGTGCAAACCGAGTGCTTAAAGCTATTCTATGATAAGATGGTCGCACTGCGAGAGGAAATGCGTGCGGCCAGTCGCGAGTTTCCCCGTCCGCTCTTCCGAACGGTGCTGCTCTTTGTCGACGAAGAAGTGAGCATTCGCCGCCAGCTCGAACGCGGTGAAAAAGCGGCCGTCAACAACCGCAAGGTCGAAGAGTCTGGCGTCGGCATGCTAGAAGACGTGCGGCCAACCGACCTCGATCCGGAGCTAGCGCGCAATCGCTACCGCCTGTTCCGCGATACGACCTACGACGCGCTGCGCTCGCTGCGACAAATCTTTCACTTTCACTTTATCGATGCGGCCAAGACGCTGGAAGAGGTGCAGGCCGAAATCGAAAAGGAGTTTTCCTACCAGTCATCGCTAGAGCTGTCGGGTGAGACCTACGATCGCATTCGCGCCATAGAGACGGCTGATTATATCGTCCTATATGCGCGCCAAGAGCTGGTCAAACGCCTCGAGATATACAACGAAGATCATCCCGAACTATTTCAGAGCGTAATTGATTTAATCAACGAGCGTTTTATGCCCATTGTGCTGCGCTATGCGATAACGGGCATGACGCTGATTAATTCCGAAGACCAGCTCTTTGAAGATCCACTCGCCTTGACCATGCTAATCGATATTTTTTCTGAGCGCGGCTATCAGGCGTTGGTCGACGTGAACAAGGTCGACGTGCCGCAGCGGATAGATCCGGCTACGCACGAGATTATCTGTTCGCAGAAAATGGTCTATCGCTTTCAAATTCGCTTTGCCGCTTCGGCTATCCGCCACGGCAACGGCT
>JAYOKQ010000191.1:0-4951 GCA_038119905.1 Gemmatimonadota bacterium
AGCGCGTGGTGCTGGTGCAGATGAGTTACTACGGCTTTGACAATAGCTATATGCTCGACGTTATGCGCGACTATGACGGCGTGTTTTCCGGTATTGCCGTGATTGACATGCAGGCCGAGCGACCGGATGACGAGATGCGTCGCTTGGCGGCGCTCGGCGTGCGCGGTTTTCGCGTGCAACCGCTCGGCGATATAGCGCGTTGGTTAGACGGGCCCGGCTACGAGCGCGCTTTTGGGTGCGGTGCCGATGAGGGGCTAGCTATTTGTCCGCTGATCAATCCCGACGCGCTACCGGCACTAGGCCGTATATGCGAGCGGTTTCCTAATACACCGGTTATCGTTGACCATCTGTGTCGCATCGGGGCAAGTCATCCCATTCGTTCGGAGGACATAGAGGCCCTCTGCGCGCTGGCGCGCTATCCGCAGGTCATGGTCAAGGTGTCGGCGTTTTACGCTTTGGGCGAAAAGAGGGAACCCTACGAGGACTTGGTGCCGCTTATTGAGCGAGTCTATCGGGCCTTTGGCGCCCAACGCTTGATGTGGGCCAGCGACTGCCCCTACCAGGTGCAGGGCGAATACACCTACGAGGCCAGTGTCGGTCTGGTGGAAGAGCGGTTGGATTTCCTATCGGCGTCAGAGCGGGCGCAAATTCTGGGTGGTACAGCAGAAGAATTTTTCTTCTAAAAGATTCGCTGCGCGCAGAGTAGGGTCCTTTGGGTGTGCGCAGCGGGGCAATTCACTGTGGGGTGGTGGCCAGTTTCTCTACCCGTATATCGTCTATCCAAAATCTACCGGGCTTCACTACGTTGAGCTGTAAGCGCAGCCAGCGCTGCGCGGGAATTTCTATGTCCCACTTGAGAAAATTCCACTCGTTTATTGATCTTTCTTCCTCCATCAGAGTCTGCATATTGCCACTCTTTTCGTTGACGGCACCGGCGGATATGTGAAATGCTGCGCCGTCGTTTTTCACCCAGCAGCTCAGTCTGTAGCGTGCAGGTCCTGAATATTTGCCTACGGAAAAAAACTCGTTGGTAAAGCCGGGCGAGCGCCATCCCCCGCTGGGGGAACACTTCTCAACGGAAAATTTTAGCGATTGCTTGCCTTCTCGATAAATGTGTGTGTCAAGGGATATGGCGAAGTCGGCATCGGCGAGGGTTTTGGGGGTATACAGCAGCCAGTTGACAGGGAGCCCATCTCTTGCGACTTCAAAGCTTCCGTTGAGTCCCGCTGAAGGATCTTTTATATGCTCGCTCATCGGTGCGCACGCTAGTAGCGTGAAGAACGTATTCAACATAAACGCAACCATGGGTTTTGCGTGGGCCAATGGCCTTAGCACTGGGCTGCGCCAGCACATGAGGTTTTTGAGAGAGCGGCAATGATTCGCAGCGCATATCAACGTTGCTTAGTCGCCCATCTGCTGTTCGTCGAGAAAGTCCATTTCCGGGCGCAGATCCCAGCGGCACTGGTCGGGCGGCTGCACGGTGCGTCCCCAGCCTGCCAGCACTTTGCTCTCCTCGCGCCACTGGGCTAGACGAGCGGAGATATGTTCGGGGTTCCAGCCATCTAGCACGCGGGTCGTTAGGTCGGCCACTATACCCTGACAGGTCGGGTCGGCGGCGCGATCACGCGTTTCGCGCGGATCCTCTTCGAGGTTAAACAATTGGGACGCCTGTCCGTGATAGTAGATTAGCTTCCAAGGCCCTCGGCGGACCATACGCTGGAACGTGCCTTCTTGCGGAAAGGGGCCGCCGGCGCCGGCCGCGTCGTAGCAGAGCTCGGAAAAGGCCACGTCGTCCCACGATGTCGTTTCTCCGCGCAGCAGCGGCAGCAGGCTGCGTCCACGTGAAGAGGGCAGCGCTGGGCAGTTGAGCGCGTCGAGCATGGTTGCGTTCAGATCGAGCGAAGAGACGACGCGATCGCAGCGTTGGCCAGCGGGTAGCTGTCCAGGCCACGAAAGAATGGCGGGCACTTTGACCGAGTCTTCGTAAAACGTCTGTTTCCACCACAGACCGTGCTCGCCGACCTGTTCCCCGTGGTCCGAAGTGTAGACAATCAGCGTATTGTTCGCTAGGTCATTTTCGCGCAGTGCGGTCAGGATCTGGCCGATGAGCACGTCCATGCGTTCGACGAGTGCCCAATAGGCGGCGCGGGCGCGGCGCACTTCTTCTTCGCTGACTTCTTCGATGCCACAGGCCGAGCGCCATGCTTTGATGTGTGGGTGTAAATGCTCGCCAAAGGGTTCGGGTGTCTGGGGTGGGAACATGTTTTCGTAGTAGTATTCGTAGTCGGCCCGTCGCGCGACAAAAGGCTGGTGTGGCAGCATAAAGCCGACGGAGAGCGAAAAGGGTTCGGCCTGCTGGCCAGCGCGCTTTTTGACGCCGAGGCGGTTAAAAAAATCTACGGTAGCAGCGGTTACATCTTCGTCGTGTACCTGGTAGGCGCTCTGTCCGTGTCCGGCTTTTTCGAGGCTGACGCGCCCGGGACCGGCGGTGCCGGAAAGGAAGCCGTGATCAACGCCGCGTCCGCCCATTTGGTTGGGACCGTGATCGCCGACTAGGCGTTCGGCATAGCCGCGCAGTTGGTCGGGGCCGTTGGAGTGCATGCGGCCGATCAACACAGGTCGATAGCCGCCCGCACCCATGGCGTGGGCTAGGGTGGGAATGCCCGAATCTAGAATCTGATTGTTGGTCCACACCCCGTTTTCATGTGGATAGCGGCCTGAGAGCATGGACATGCGCGACGGAACGCAAATGGGCGAGGGACAGTACGTGTTGTCGAGTACGACGCCCTGTGCCGCTAGTGCGTCGAGGTGCGGAGTGCGCACGAGCGGGTCGCCGTAGCAGCCGTTTACAAAAGGGCTATGCTGATCTGAATGAATGTAGAGAAGATTGGTTTTGGCAGTGTCGTTCATGAGCTCTCGATTTACGTAATGCACGGGATGAGGGCGCGTTGTTTGCGGACTGCAGCGCATTGTTTGCTATGTGAGAAAAACTGTTTCGGCTAAGGTAGTTCGCAGTAAAATGAGGGTCAAGGTGGGATTGCTAGGGCACCAATCATTTCGGTGATTACTGCATGGATTGAACGGTAAAAAGGAGCGAGAGAAACTATGGGAGAAATACAGAGTGTCGGAATAACCGGTGCCAACGGTTCAATTGGACGAGTGCTGATGGCTGGATTGGCAGATTCATACCAACTCAAGGCGTTTTCGCGGCGCGAAGTCGAATTTCCGACGACGCTGGTGCACTTTGACCAGCCCGATCAAGTTCGAGGTGCTTTTGACGGACTCGATGCTGTTATACATCTGGCGGCTGATCCAAGTCCGATGGCGTCATGGGAAAGCGTGCGCGCCCATAACATTGAGGCGATGTATCAGGTGCTGGAAGAATGCGTGCGCGCCGGCGTGCGCAGGCTCGTATTTGCTTCGACAAATCACACGATGCACGGCAATAGCATACTCAGTACGCCCGAAACACTCGATCCGAACAAGCCGATGCAGATGAAATTGGGCGATGCGCCCAATCCGGATTCTCTTTACGCCGTTTCTAAGCTGTTTGGCGAACAGTTAGGCAAACTCTATAGCGAGCGCTACGACCTGTCGTTTATCGGTCTGCGTATTGGTTGGACGATTCCTGAGAACGATCCAACCGTTATGCGCGGCACATCAGCTGAGGACTATATGCGGGCGATGTTTCTCAGCCACCGCGACTGCGTGCAGGCACACATACGGGCGCTGAAAGTCGACGCGCGCTATATGTTGGCCTACGTAGTAAGCAACAATGGACGCCGCGTATTTGACCTTGACGAGACGCGCGCTGGATTAGGCTACGAGCCCCAAGACGACGCCGAAGTATTTTTTGCACAATGAATGTAGTTCGGGACTATAACGAATTACTCAGCCGAGTGGAGCGACTGCAGGGACCCGAGTATACGCACCACGTGCTGGCGGAGATAGGGGGTTACCCGATTGTATTGGTGCGCCGTGCCCTGCGCGACGACGTGCCCACGGCTTTTCTCAGCGGGGGAACCCACGGTGACGAACCAGCCGGCGTCGAAGCCGCCATGGCCTTCTTACAGCGCGATATTTCCGATTGGTTACGGCATCTCAGCTTCGAGGTGTTGATTTGTCTCAACGCATACGGCTATGTGCACGATACGCGGCACAATGCGCAGGACGTAGACATCAACTGGGCCTGGAGCCTCGACGACGTCCCCGAAGTGCAGGTCGTCAAAGACTGGGTGCGAGATCGACGCTTTGAGTTTGTATGCGATTTTCACGAGGATTGGGAAAGTCCGGGGTTCTACCTGTATGAGATGCGCCGCGGTGCAGCACCCGTTGCGGAAGGTGTCGTTGCGGCGGTCGAAGCCGTATGTCCGCTTAACCTCAACGCACAAATAGAGGGTATGCCCGCTGTGAGAGGGATCGTGCAGACCGATAACAAACGGGCCGAACGGCTGCGTGGACAGGGCATTCCCATCGAGTTGTTCAACCGACATACGGATCATTTGCTGACGCTGGAGACGCCGACCGAACAATCGTTGGCGCGGCGGGTGAGAGCGCATATGGCGGCGCTAGATGTAGTGGTTGCAGCCCATTTGCCTTCACTCGTGTAAACTGTCACATTACCTCTGTAATGAACTCCGCCCGCATATACCATTCATACCGTGGCCACTGTTTTTCGACGATACCGCAATGAAAGAGCGAAGTAAAAAGAGAAGGACTAACGCTTCCAATACTGTTGAGGGATTCGAACGGGCCCCTTCGCTGTTAGAGCGTTTGGATATCTATGCAAATAGTCCTAAGGGGTGTTGCGTTGTGCCTGCGCTGGTTGCTCTAAGCACGCTGCTCGTCGGCATTTGGACCTTTGATGCAAAGCTCTCGCTGAGCGGCGACAATGCCGAGTTTATCACGCTAGCGCGTAGTTTAGCTCAAGGGGACGGGTTGGTTTATATCA
>JAYOKQ010000192.1:0-4949 GCA_038119905.1 Gemmatimonadota bacterium
GCGAGCTTGGCCATCTTCAGCGTGAACTCAGCAGAGGTGCCACCGATAACCAGCGCGAGGTGATAGGGCGGGCAGGCCGCGGTGCCGATCATGCGCAGCTTTTCGTCGATAAAACTGCGCAAGCGCTGCGGTGTGAGCAGGGCGCGCGTCTCTTGGAATAGATAGCTCTTGTTGGCCGAACCGCCGCCTTTGGCCATGAACATCAGCTTGTAGGCGTCGCCCTTTTCAGCGAAGAGTTCAATCTGTGCCGGTAGGTTGGTGCGCGTATTTTTCTCTTCGAACATCGTCAGCGGTGCCATCTGGCTATAGCGCAGATTGCTCTGTAGATAGGCGTTGGCTATGCCGGCTGAGAGTGCGGCTTCGTCGTCGCCGTCGGTCCACACGTTATGCCCTTTTTTGCCCATGACGATAGCTGTGCCGGTATCCTGGCACATGGGCAGAACGCCGCCGGCGGCAATATTGGCATTTTTCAGCATGTCGAGAGCGACAAAGCGATCGTTGGCCGAGGCTTCTGGATCGTCGAAGATCTTGCGGACCTGCTCGAGGTGACCCGGGCGCAGTAAATGAGAGGCATCGCGGATGGCCTGATCGGCCAACATGGACAGGCCCTCGGGCGCGACTTTGACGATTGTGCGCCCCTCGAACTGGGCGGTCGAAACAAAATCGGTGGTCAGCAGGCGATAGGGCGTTTGGTCCGGACCAAGGGGAATGAGCTCGTGGTGCGTATAGCCGTTCATAAAGGGATCCTCTAAGAGTGAATTTGCGCGTAGTCTAAGTGCTTCGTTCGTATAAGTAAGTTTAAATCTACCGCTTGACAATAGGCGCGCAGGTGGTCCGATCGTCGGACCCGCATGCGTATTGCGGCGATAGCCGTTCTCCACTTTGTTTAGTCGCGCGTCTATATTGCGCTGTTCCTGCGTGCCGTTCAGACTCGTTCAGGTCAGGTCGAATCTTTCTTGGTCTATTTTCTTCTACGATGTGCCGTCTTTTGGGCCCTTTGCTCAGCCCATGCCGCGAGTGCACAGGACTCGCTTGGCTATCGGCTGCTGTCTACGCAGGTGCGCATCGATCGCGCCGAAGACTGGCAGGTTTGGGAAGCGCCGCCCGGCGTGCAGGTCATCGGCGAAGACGGGGCGGTAGAGCCGCGTTTTTTACGCAGTGATATCAATGTTTCACTCGATGCGGGTCGCTTTATCTACGTAAACCCCTTTGTGTCCAACGACACGCTGCAGGGGGGAGTGCACGAGGCGGGCAGCAATGTACTCGACGGCCCGCTAGTGCTCGACGGTGATGCGCAGACGTTTTGGGAACCGCTGCGCGATACGCCCATTGAGAATTGGTTTATCGAAGTCGACCTCGGGCGTGCCGTGGTCGCTCATCGCGTGGTGCTGCGTTTTGTCGACGAGGAGCAGGGCGATCCGTTCCTAAAGTTTCGCGTCGTCGCCTCGGACGGCCAGCGCTTTGGTGAGGAGCAGCGCCGTCGCTTTTATCGGGTGGGCTTAGAGACGCAGCCCAACAAAGAGCAGCGCGAATACGTATTTGATATCGAGCCACAGCGCCCCGTTGGCGAGGGCATTGATGGCGAGGTGATGCAGTATCTGCGCATCGATGTACTCGATACGGATGGGCCGCGTGCCGAAGAGGTGCCCAGTGCCGAGTACGCGCTGCTGCCCGAAGAAGATCAAGGCGCTATCGATTACTTCCGTGTCACGCCCGCCGGTCGCGAGATTCTCATCGGTGAAGAGGTTTGGACTGCGCTAGGCGAAGCGGAGCGCGGTCCGGTGCGCTACTACCGCTACGAACGCCCGCGCCTGGCCGAAGTTGAGGTGTATTCGCTGGGTGAAAACATCGTCCAACTCACGCAGAGCGAGCGGGAATTGGGCGCCGGTGAGAGCGGTTTCGAGTTTCTCTTTTTTCGCATCTATACCGACGGGCTCTACAGCTCGGCCTTTCCCATGCGGGTATACGATCCGGTGACGGACGAGAACCAGCTGGTGCTCGATTTGGGCGCCAAGTACTGGCTTAATCGCATCAAGCTGCTGATGCCCGAAGGGCCACCGCCGGCCTATCAGCTGCGCATATCCGACGGGGCCTTTAGTGCCAACGGCGAACAGGTGTGGACTTCGCTGGGCGAGCGGCAAAACCTGAGCGGCTACCAGCACGTCGAAGAGCTGTTCAATACGCGCGAGGTGCGCTACATAGAGATGCGCCGACTCGAGTTTAGCAATACGGACGAAGAGGGCGGCGAGCTGAGTGAAATACAGGCGTTTGGCGAGGGATACGTTTCCGAGGTGGCGATGGTCTCGCCCTTTATTCGCCTCAATCGACCGCGCCTCTTCACAACCGTCGAGTGGGACGGGGACGTGCCGCCTGGCACGCGCATAGAAGTGCGCACTCGCTCGGGTGAACGCATCGAAGAGATTCCGCATTATTTCGCCACGACGGGACGAGAAATTTCCAAGACGCTGTGGGAGCTCATCCCCGAAAGTCGCCGTCCGCCCGTAGTCATCGAAGAGCGCGCCGGTCCGGATTGGAGTAACTGGAGCGAAATCTACGAGGGTTCGGGCGTCGATTTTAAGTCGCCCAGTCCGCGCGGCTACGTGCAGGCTGAAGTGCGCTTAGTGTCGCGTGAACCGCTGCGCGCTGCGCGTATTCGCTCTCTGCAGCTCAATTTTGAACCGCCGCTAGTCGACAACGTGCTCGGTGAGATATGGCCGATATGGCAGGTAGAGCCGGGCGTCGAGCGCGAGTTTACCCTGTATATCAAGCCGCAATTTGCCAACGGCAATCCGGGGTTCGACCTGCTCCGTCTGCGCTCGTCCTCCGACGTGCCGATTGAGCTGATTTCCGTGCGATCTGGCAGCGATGCGGCGCTGCGCCTGGGCGGCGGTCAGGCGCTTTGGCCCGGTACATTAGAGGAAGTGCGCGAAGAAGACGGTGCGGTTGCGCTGCGCTTTCCCCGTCCTGTGCTGGGCGGCAATCAGACCTACGAGCTCAAATTCAAAACCAAAGTTTTTTTGCAAAGCACGGTGTTTAGCGCCGAGTTGGAGCGGCAAACGCGGCCCGGACGCATACAGCGCGTTAGCGGGGGCGATGCCAGCGCGCTGGTCTCTTCTCAAACGCTGGTCGTCGTGTCCGATCTCGAGGAGACGCGCCTGCTGCGCGACGTGTCGGTCGAACCCAACGTGTGCACGCCCAACGGCGATGGCATCAACGACCAGGTAGAGATCAAGATGTCGGTCTACCACGTCGAGGGCGAAAAAGAGCTGGGCATCGGCGTATTTGATTTGTCGGGTAGGCCGGTGCGCAACCTATCGGCTCAGCGTCTGCGGCCCAGCGGCGAGCACGTCGTGGCGTGGGACGGGCGCGACGACGAGGGTGCGCTTGTGCGGCCGGGTATATACGCCGTGCAGGTGCGTTTTGGCACGGACAGCGCAGCGGAGGGTACGCGGGCCGTGCGCCTGGTACACGTGGTCTATTGAACCGTCTATGCCTCCATAGCGCCCTGTGGCTGCTGGTCCTGTATGGCGCAGCTTGGGGACAAGGTCGCGAAGTCGATCCCCGGCGCTGGGGTACGGCTACGATAAATCCCTATGGCGAAACCTTCGAGTTGGACTACGTCTCGCCGGCGCTACACAAGTGGTATGAACCGCGCTACATGCCCGAGACCTATATGAGTCCGTGGTACGCGCAGCAGACCAACTATGCAAGCGAGGACTACGCGCGCTACCTGAGTCGGCTGCTCGAGGGAGAAGAGGCCTATGATACCTTTGGAAACCCGCTGGGGCGCGGCTGGCTCGTCTATAGTTGGATGCAGGAACAGCCGGGGCCGCGCGGCAGCGTCGTCGACAAAAACTTGGGGGGCCTGTCGAGTTTGCGGTTGCAGGGCGACCAGCGTCCGGCCTATCGCGACTTCTTTAGTCGGCTCGTCATCGCGTCAGACCAGCGCGGGACGGGTGCCTATCGCCTGATGATCGGCGATGAGATTTTCACTCGCTTTACGCCGCTCACTTTTTACAAGCCGCGTTTTAACGGCGTGCGCCTCGACTACGCGGCCGAGCGCTACAGCAGCACCGTGTTGCTGTCGCGCCCCAGCAATCCCGACGAGGAGGCGCAGACCAACTCGACGACGCTGATGGGCGGCCATGCGGAAATGCAGCTAGGCACCCAGTCGACGCTCGGGCTGACCTATGTCAACGCGCATAACGTGCTGACACAGGTCGAGTTTGACGAAGGCAACCCGCTGCACGGCATCCTCACGGCACTCCAGAACAAACCGCTCGACAAGCTGTGGGTGCGCGTGCGCGACGACTCGCCGGGGCGCGGTACGGTGGGCGCCGCGCTAGCCGGATTCGACATCGTCATGATCGATACCAGTGGGCGCGAGCTGCGCGGACGGGACATCGGCTTTTTGCCGACGGTAGAAGGAGGCGTGGTGCAGGGCGGTCGTCTCTTTGCCCGCGACGAGGAGAGCATCTTGCTCGAGTACGATCTGGGTAGCTTTGATTTTGAGGACATTCAGTCGGACGATCTGCGTCAGGTCTACGTCGAGCTATCGGTGGCCAACGACTATCGCATCGAAATGGCGTCGGATCTGCAGACCGACGGCCAGACGCGCAATGCCGAGATCGTCTTTTTGCCCGTAGAGCGCTCGGGCGGCAACGTGCAGGACAACAGCAATACGCGCGTCGTGCGCCTGGACTACGGCCTGCCAACGGCCAGTGAACTAATCGGCGTAGACTGGAATTTAGTCGATTGGGGTGGGCTGTCGCTGCAGGGCGAATTCGTGCTCAACCGTCGCTTTTTTCGCTACCCCAATCCAGCGATCTCCGACCACTACGAGCGCGCCGACTTGGCTTCGGCGGCCTACATAGATGCCCAGTATCGCCGCGGTTCGTGGACGCTCTTTGCCGAGGCGTTTTCAATTGAGGACGACTACAGCACCAGCT
>JAYOKQ010000193.1:0-4929 GCA_038119905.1 Gemmatimonadota bacterium
GGGCACGGCGCGGCCGTCCTCTTCAAAGACCTTGACGCATTCTTTAAAAAATTCGTAGCGCGGATAGAGTTTTTGGCCCTTCTCGTTGTTGGGATACTCACCGTGCTCGCCGATGATCAGCACCGCGTCAACGGCGAGCTGGTCGGTTCCGCAGCGCAGCGCCTCGGCAATAGTTGGGTAGACGCTAAATCCAAATTCGCGGGCGCGGTCTTCGCTCTGATCGCCCTCCGGTTTTTGGTCGACGTAGAGCGATACCACGTCCATGTCGGGATGGTGCCATTTGCCACCGTAGGGATAGCCGACCATAAAGCGGTCAGCAAAGTGCTGGGCGTGCGATAGATAGCGATAGATGGTGGCGACGACGGCGATGCGCTTGCGGCTCATAATTGGGTTGCTCCGGTGCAGTGGGCGGTATGCATAGTATCGTGTCTACGGTGTGTGCGCACGGGCGCGCAATCACGTTCTCCAGAAGGTGGATTCTGTGGTCGGCTGGTACTGCACGCGCGCCAGATGCGGCGTTTCGATGCGAGTCTGATCGGCGTGCAGGCTGTCGACGCCGGCAATGACCAATCCAGAGGTCATCAGCGTGCGCTCGACCGGATAGGTTGGTTTGCCGGTTAGAAACATCTGCTCGACGTTGTTGACCAGCGGCGAAAAGAAGTTGGCCAGCGTCGTGCGTGCCGCCGGCATCGGCAGGTACATCTGCGTCGATAGCGGCTCGTCCTGTCCCTTGATGCGCGCGGCAAAGTTAAAGTCCTCGACTAGACCGCTCATCAGCAGCATGGTCGACTGCAGGCCGTCGACGTGCTCGTAGACGTAGGCGACGGGCTCTTTGCATAGCTGCTTCATCTCGTCTACGGTGGGAAACACGTCGTTGAAGCCGGGTCGGGCCTGCTTGAGGGTGTGACTGCGGCTAAGGCCGGCTTCCATCAGTTCGCGCGACCAGACGCCGTCGCTGAGGGCCTGCCAGAACGCATCGCCCCGGTAGGCCTGCAGCCACTTGATCCCTGCCTCGCCGCCCTTGCGGCGTTCGACCATGCACTGCACGGTTTCGAGGCCGTGATAGTCGTAGCTGTCGACCCCGCCGTAGCACACCCCGACGGCCTCTTCTATCTCGGCGCCCAGCGGCATTTCGATGGAGGGCGTGCGCCAGGTCACCGGCAGCGACGAACCGGCCATAAAGGCGAAATCGAGCTCCTTGGACAGGTCGTACATCTCCTGGCACCAGTCCCAGTTCCACGACAGGTGCTTGTCGTTGAAGACGGGCGCCGTCTTGCCGGTGGTCCGATAGACGGAGACGATTTGCTTGAAGAGCTCGTAGCGCGGGTAGAGGTGCTGTCCCTTTTCGTTGCGACGGTAGGAGCCGTGTTCGGCGACCAGCAGAACGCCGTCGACCTGCAGATCATCTGTGCCTAGCGTCAGCGCGTCGGCGACGGTCGGATAGATCTTCATCTGCGGAAAGCGTTCGGCGCGCTCTTCGCTCAGATCGTAGCGGATCGATTGCTCGTCAGCGCCCTCTTTGGGTCGTGGTTCGACCTGGTCGACGTAGAGCGACACCACGTCCATCTCAGGACGGTGATGGCGCCCGTTCCAGCCGTAGCCTTCCAAGAAGCGGTCGACGATATGCTGCGTATGTGAATACTTGTGATAGATGGTGGTAATGGCGGCGATTTTTAGGCGGTCGGCCATGGGATATATCCCCTGTTTGCCTGAGGGTGTGTGGTTTGGCGAGCTAAGATAAAGAAAAGTCGCACGCTGTAAAATGGCTTCGCGCGATTTATTGGGCCAGCGTTGTCAGGGGGCGTAGTTGCCGTTGAGCCAGTTTTGTGCGCGCCGGCACAGGTTGCGCCATTCAACGCGCCAGGGGCCGCTTGGCGTATCCGCGGCTAGCTGCCGCAGCAGGTCTTCGGCCTCGGCGCGCCGGTCGGGATCTGTGCGGAACAGTACGGTGGCGTAAATGTAGCGATTGCCCGGATGGTCCGCGCTTAGGGCCAGCGCTTCCTCCGCTAGAGGAACAGCCCTTTCGCGGCGCACGAAGCTGGTGATAAAGGGGATGTTGGGAAGGCGCGCGTGCAGGCTAGCCAGCAGGCGCTGTCCGCCGCCCTCTTCGCAGGTGGGGTCCAGATCGACCACGCGTTGGGCATAAGTGTGTAGCTTGGTTGCCATGCCGCTGCGCACGGCGTCGACTAACCCGCTAGCGCGTCCCCACTGAGCCCAGGCAATGGCGCTCCACAGGTAGAGTTGGGCTGCATCATCCGGATTGCAGTGGGCGGCTACCTCAGCGCGCGTGCCGCGCTTCCACGTCGGCCCACCGCCGCAGCGCTCGGCTGCCTGCGCCAGGAAGGTTTCGGCTCGCTCTACGGCTTGGGCGTAGTGCGCCCGGCGCTCAGGGCGCTTGTAGCCGGTATACTGACCCTCGAAAAACAGCGCGCGCAGCAGCTTCCACTGGACTTCGATGGACTCGGGCTGTGCGTCAGCGGCCTGCTCGTAGACGGCGATGGCGGCGCGGATGGGTCCGCTCAGGGCGCGGTCGTAGTCGGCCCCATCGGCGCGCAGCGCGTAAAGACTGTCGGCCTGTGACAGCAGATCGGCCCCGGCCGAACGGCAGAAAACCAGCGCGAGGATACAGACGACGAGCATGTGATGCGGCCTTATCAAAGAGTGCGATTGAAACAGCGCGTGTAGGATGAGATCACTCAGCGCGGAGATAGTTCCGCGTTGGGTTCGCCTTGGCTCGCCGGGATCACGGCGGCAGATCGTCTGATCTAGGGCGCCGCGCGCGTGATGGAGAACTCCTCAAAGCGCACCCAGTGCTCGGCCTCTTCCGGCCCGTTGTAGCACTGCAGGCTGACGTGGTCGCCGTCGGGTGCGGGCAGTTCGCCCTCAGCCGCTAGCGCAAAGGTATCCGCGCTCTCCGGTTTGTATTCGGCCTTCCACTGATGGCCGTCTACGGTAAGGCGCAGACGGATGGGTTCATCGGAGACCGGACACTTGCCGGGGATGATGTAGACATCGCCGTCGATTAGCTCTTTAACGAGTTTGAAAACGGGTTTTTCGCCGCTGTACCACGTGATGCCAATTTGCTCGTACTGCTGGATTGGTGCCTGCAGATTGGATACGGTCACTTCGACGATGTAGGCGCCGCTGTTGCGGTCGGGTGCGCTGCGCAACAGCGCGTTGACCACGGTGTCAGCAAGGCCCGGTTCGACGCGAATTTCCAGTCCGTTATCGACGATGCGCCAGTGGTCTGCCCTCTCGCGCAGCCAGTGCCAGCCGCCGTCGAGGTCTTCGAAAGAATCGCTGTAGAGTACGTGCTCGCTCATGGTGTGCTCCCGGATAGAGGTAGGGGTCTCTGCGCGCTGTGGACAATCTAGCGCGTCGTTGTCGGCCGTCAATGCCGCTTGCTCGCTGCACCGCGGCCAACGGGGTGTACGGCACCGTTCAAGTCCTTTGTCGCACTGGGGGCTTTTCGTATATTGTCAAAGTTTTTTCGCCACCGTGCGCGAGCGAGCGCACAGATGTATACACGGAGGGAGCGAGCAATGGCTGAGGCAGCAAACGATATTCGACCGGCGCCCCGCGGCGTGATGGGTCTGCTCCGCAACATAGGTCCCGGCGTCGTGGTCTCGGGATCGGTCGTCGGATCGGGCGAACTGCTGGTGACGACGCGCATGGGCGCTGAGGTGGGCTTCGTCTTCCTGTGGGGCGTGATCTTTGCCAGCGTAATTAAATACTTTATCCAGCTGGAACTGGGCCGCCAGTGCCTGCTCTACGACGATACCACTATTACCTCGCTCGATCGCGTCCCAGGCCCGCGCTTTGGCAACGCATCGTGGGCGGCTTGGCTCTGCGTGATCGGCTACGCATCGGTCTTCCTATCGCTAATCGGCATTCTCGGATCGGTGGGTGGACTGCTGGCTTCCGTAGCGTCATTTGCACCCTACAAAGTGTGGTGCGTGGTGGTTTTTGCTCTGGTAGTCCTGCTGCTGTGGCGCGGCATCTACCAAGATCTCGAGACGATGGTTACGGTACTAGTGGCGCTGTTCAGTCTGGTCGTCATTGGCTCGCTGCTCTTTTTGCAGGGCACGTCCTATGCCTTTTCCTCCAGCGATCTAGCCGCTGGCTTTACCTTTCACATGCCGCCGCAGGGCGCTTTTGTCGCCATGGCGCTGATGGGCTCAGTGGGCGCTACCGCGGTAGAGCTGTTTATGTATCCCTATTGGGTCCGCGAGAAGGGCTACCCGCGCTTTATTGGTCCAGACGATGGCTCACCCGAGTGGAAAGAGCGCTACCGCGGCTGGATGCGCGTGCTGGCGATGGACGCCGGCGTGTGCACTGCGATCGCGCTAGTCATTACCTGCGCCTACTATCTGCTCGGTGCCTCGGTGCTGTCCAAGCTACAGGTCATTCCTTCGGGCGTGGACGTCGTCGATCAGGTCTCGCTCATCTTTACCGAGACGCTGGGGCCGACGGCAAAGGGCATCTTCATGGTGGGTGCATTCTGCACGCTGTTTTCGACGCTGTTGGTCTTTGCCGCCAGTTCGGGTCGCATTGGCGCCGACTTTTTCCACCTGCTCGGCGTTGGCTCGGCCCAGGACGAAGAGGGCCGCAAACGCTGGTCGCGCACCCTGCAAACGGCGTTCCCCGCATTTTGGCTCTCGGTTATTCTCATTTGGTCCGACACGCCGTTTCTCTTTGTCCTACTCGGACAAAACGCCAACAACCTGCTGCTCATCCCGCTGGCCTATGGCGTGCTGCACTTGGCCATGCGCGAGGCGCCGGGGCGTCGCATGGGACTTGCGCTGGAACTGGGACTGCTCTGTACGATCTGGGCGATTATTACCTTTACGGCGATCAACATCTACCAGTCGTGGATGCACTAACAGGCATTTTGCCACCGAGCGCCACAGACGGCGCGCGGCCAATGGA
>JAYOKQ010000194.1:0-4925 GCA_038119905.1 Gemmatimonadota bacterium
CTCTTGACCAACGGCTTCAACCGCAGGCTCGACCGCGGCATTTACGCCTACATGCGCATCAAAAATACTCAGCGCGAGCGTCGTGGTTTGACCGATACCCAACTGCGTCCGACTCAGGTTTACATCCTGCATTTCGGGCGGAACGGTGTCGATAGTAAACGTGCGCGCGCTGCTCCAAGGCGAGCGCGCCAGCCCATCGTCTACGGTCTGCACAGACCAGTAATAGGAGCCACTTGCCAGGTTGTTTATACGTCGACTTAAGCTGTGTCCTGCATTGCCCCGCCCCAGCGGTATGAGCCCTGAAAGCACGTCGTTTGCGCCCGGCGAAGTACCAATGCGCAGATTGTAGCTCAAACTCTGCGGCGTATCCTCACCGTCGTCATCGGCTGCATCCCAGCTCAACAGAACGCTGCTGCCGGTATCTTCGGCCGCTATCGGCACTGGCGTGCTCGGCGGCAGATTGCTGTTAAACTGCGCTTCGAGGTTGTCGTTAACAACGCTTAGCGGCAGCGGATCAAACCCGCCCGTGCTGCCTGAGGATACCAGATCTAAATCGCCGTCGCCATCAATGTCCACGAGGGCAACCGAGCTAAAATCCAATCCCTGTAGGCCAGCGTTATCGAGCACAAATGGGCTGTCGGCGCCAACTCGACCGAGCGTATTTTCATACATTTGTAGGATGGCGCCACTGCCGTCATTGCCCACGATGACCAGATCCAAATCCCGATCGTTATCGTAGTCACCCCACACGATATCGCCACCCTGTATGCCGGTAAACGATGCGTTGATAGAAATGAAGTCGCCGTTGCCATCGTTGACATACACCTCTGTGCGCAAACCGGTCGACGAAATACCGCCAACCGCCAGATCGAGATCGCCGTCGCCGTCGTAGTCGCCCCAAGCCAGATCACTCGATGCGAGCCCGTCGAAACCCAGCTGGGCATCGCTCAGCTGCGCCGATTCATTGATGTAAATCACCAGTTCGCTGGCGTCTGCGCTCTGTCCGCTAACGGACAAGTCGAGGTCACCGTCCCCGTCGTAGTCAGCCCAAACCACTTCGCCATTGTTGACGCCGACTAAGTCGACGTCTGCCATATCGAAGCCGCCCTGACCATCGTTGGCAAATACGCGCGTGTAGGACTGCTGACGTCCGTTGAGCACGTCGTCGCTCTGCCCCATAATGGCTAAATCGAGGTCGCCGTCGTTATCGTAATCGCCCCAATCGACGCTGCTTTCGGATACGTGAGGGAACTGGCCGATCAGCGCAAAACCGCTCGGCTCAAAGGCGTATAGGAGCGCGCGTCGATTGCCGAAGGTATCTTCTCCCGTCAGGGCGATATCCAAATCGCCGTCGCTGTCGTAATCCCCCCAGGCCACATCACCCGAGCGAATAGCCGGCAGGCCGGCCTCCGTATCAATCTGCAGCGAACCGCCTGTATTGGAGTAGAATAGCGTCTGAGCATCGCCGCTGCGGTTTTGTCCACTGATCGCCAAATCGAGATCGCCGTCGTCGTCGACGTCTCCCCAGGCCATGGCCGACTGCTGCAGCGCTCGGACATTCTGATCGGACGATACGAACTGGCCGATGTTGAGGATCTGCTCCTGCGACCAGGTCGAACGGGCAAATGCCGCGTCGACCGACTGAACGCTCCAGTAGTACTGGTCGGGCGCCAGGCCGCGCAGCAGCGCCTTGTTGGTCTTGAAACCTGTATTGCCCGGCCCCGTCGCTACCGTACCGGAAAAGATATCGCCCGTGCCCGGCTCTGTGCCGACGCGCAGGTTATAGGAGAGTTGATCGCCCTCTAAATCACTGCCGGCCGACCAGCTAAAGAGCACGCGACTACTCGTAACCGTAGGCGCGTTAAGCACCTGAGGCGGCTCGGGAGCCGCGTTGCGCGCAATCGGCCCTTGGTTATTGTACAGCACCGTCTGTCGCTGCCCGCTGGCATCGCTGCCTGTTATGAGCAGATCGGCACGTCCGTCATCGTCGTAATCGACCCAATCGACCGAGCCACCCGCCAGACCGACGAGGTTGCTCTCGGCGGAAACGCCACTTAAGCGTCCGCCTTGATTGGCCAGCACCAGGGCGCGGTAATTCGACAAAATCGAGCGTCCAACCGCGGCCAAATCGCTATCGCCATCGTTGTCGTAATCGACCCAAGCCAAGCCGTCTGCAACGCGCAGAGTCGCACCCAAGCTCAGGCTGTTGTCGACCGTTAGCAGACCAGCAGGCCGGTTGCGATAGAGCGTGATGTTTCCCACCCAGTCCGACCCGTCAAAAAGACCAAAAGGTCGACCCGAGGCAGCCAGATCAAGGTTTCCATCGCCGTCGTAATCACCCCAAGCCAACGCGCCGCCCTTGGCGTTGACCGCATCCATCGTTCCATCGAGTTCCAACGTGCCGGTCGGATCGTTCTTATAGAACTCGCTAACGGCGTTCAGCCCCCCATTACTCGTGACATTTTCGCCGGAAACGGCTAAGTCGAGATCGCCGTCGCCGTCGTAATCACCCCAGGCCAACGCGCCGTTGTGCAGATTCACCAGCGTTTCGCTGTTGGTCTCGTCGCGGAGCAACACGCCATCGCTGTTGCGATAGAAGACCGTCTGTGACACGCCGTTGGCGTTCATACCCGAGACGACGAGATCTATATCTCCGTCGTTATCGGCATCGCCCCAGGCCAGGGCCGCATAGCGCACGCCGTCCAGAGATGACTCACCGCTGGCATCGATCTGAAGGCGGTCTAGTTGGAGTGTGCGGGAAACGAAGTCATTCTTGTAGAGGCGCAAGCTCTCCTCGTCGAGCGCATCCCACCCGGCAACGACCAAATCGAGGTCGCCATCGCCGTCGTAATCGCCCCAGGCCAACGCGCCGTGATAGGTTCCAATTAACTGCTGCCCCATCGCTTGATCTTCAAATAGTAGCGCCTCTTCGTTGCCAAAAAGACGCACCACACGCTGGGCTTGGTTGCCCTCAAAAACCTCGCCCATCAGGGCCAGGTCTAGGTCGCCGTCGTTATCGTAGTCACCCCACGCAGCATCACCCGCCCATACGCCGGGCAGATCCTGCTCAGAATCGACCAGATTTTGCGCTTGGCTAGCGGCTACAAGAACAAACGAGAGGAAGAGGGTATAGAAGTATTTGGGATGCATGGCTCTACGACTTAAATGAGACGACGACCGCTTTTCAAACATAGTATAGTCAGCACGCTGCGTTTCGCCAAGCGAATAAACGGCTCATAAACGCTCGCCTTCGGGCGATCGATCCAGCCCCCGAGCAATGAGGTCTGTCGTCGAATAGCCGGGCCAAAACGGCAGGACGACGACGCGCCCTCCGGCGGACTCAACGGCCTGCCGACCGACGACGTGCTCGGCGGTATAGTCGCCCCCTTTAGCCAAGATATCGGGCGCCAATTCAACCACCAAGCGCTCGACGCTAACCTCGTCGAACAAACAAACGTAGGAAACCCACTCCAACGCGGCCAACTCGCGTAGACGAGTCGCTTCGTCATGCACCGGCCGACCAGGCCCTTTAAGAGCGCGCACGCTGACATCGCTGTTAACGCCTACCATCAGACAGTCGCCTAGGGCGCGGGCGCGCTGCAACATAGCCCTATGACCGGCGTGCAGGAGGTCAAAGCAACCGTTAGTAAAAACGACCTGCTGACCACACAACAAACGGCGTTGTGCGATCAGCTCACCCCGAGTCCGTATTTTATCCGCACCAGCGCCATCCTGCTCGACCAATGGCATGAGGCAGATGTCCTCCCAATCGGATGCGGCAGACCGCCGCATACATATTAAAACAGCGGTCTTCCGCAAACGCCTGTGTGCGCCGCAGAAGACCGCTTGTAATATGGGGTGAGTGACGGGAGTTGAACCCGCGGCCTCCAGGGCCACAACCTGGCGCTCTAACCAACTGAGCTACACCCACCACACAAAGCGAATTATCAGGTTTGAGGGGAGAAAATATAGAGGCGCGACTCGTTATTGGCAAGGAAATCGATCCCTCCCTACTATAAAAGTGGAACACAGTATCGACACGCGCCCATTCGCCAAAGGACGATTCCATGCACAATCCCCCCGGCTTCTATCCGTTCTGGTTTTGGAACGACCGACTTGCGGCCGACGAAATACGCTGGCAGGTCGGGCAAATGGCCGCGCAGGGCCTTCGTGGATTTTTTATACATCCACGCCAGGGCATGGGGCAGCCCTACCTTTCGGACGCCTTTTTCGACATGGTCGCTGCAGCGCTTGACGCAGCCGAACGGCACGGTCTTTTGGTCCATCTATACGACGAGTATCCCTACCCCAGCGGAGTGGCCGGCGGCGAGGTAACGGAGGGCAACCCACATTTTCAGGCGACCGCACTCGTCTAGCGGACCTTCGACCTAGACGTTGGTCCAGTACGACAGGCTCTTTCTCGCGGCCACGTCCTCAGTTGCATCGCCTATCCTCTCGTGGATGGCATCCCCTGCTGGGACCGAGGAATCGATATGCGCTCTAGCGTAGGCATGGTCCTAGTCGATGAATCATACAACGTCGCCGGTCTGACCCCATACAATCAAAAGCGCTATTTCGCTAGCAATCCCACACCCGTATTGGAAACCGAGCTAACCGGCCCACACCGCCTATATGTCAGCGTGCAGACGCACGTCACGATGCACAAGTACTGGGGCTATTATACTGACGTGCTCAACCCCGAAGCCGTTCAACACTATATCGAGCTGACGCATGAACGCTACTACGCTCGCTTCGGCGATAAGTTCGGTACGACCATTCGCTCTATTTTCGTCGATGAAACCGCACCGCACTGGTCGCGCCTGGTGCCCGCAGCTTTTGAAAAAGCCTATGGCTACGACCTTGTTGCCCTGCTGCCAGCACTGCGCGAAACGGCTCATCCCCAGCACAGGCAGCTCTTAGCCGAT
>JAYOKQ010000195.1:0-4634 GCA_038119905.1 Gemmatimonadota bacterium
CCTGGTCCAATCACCGCACCGATTTTGGAAACAGGGATTTTAATAAATTCGATTCGCGGGGCCCAACGAGACAACTCGTCGCGGGATTGGCCGATTGTGGAATTCATCACGCTGAGGATATGGCTGCGACCAGCTTTCGCTCGCTCGAGAGCCAGCTGTAGAATATCAAAACGAATTCCCTGTATTTTGATATCCATTTGGATGGCCGTAATACCGTCTTCTGTGCCAGCAACTTTAAGGTCCATATCGCCCAGAAAGTCTTCAGCCCCCTGTATGTCGGTCAGTAATTCCCACTCTTCACCTTCCATGACGAGTCCAACGCCTGCTCCGCAAACGGCCGATTTAACCGGCACCCCTGCGTCCATGAGGGCCATGGAGCAACCGCAAACGGTTGCCATAGAACTCGAACTATTAGATTCCGTAATATCGGAAACAAGGCGAATGGTGTAGGGAAAAGTTTCAACTGATGGGATTACGGGTTCGATAGCGCGCTCCGCTAAATGTCCGTGCCCAATATCACGGCGACCAGGACCGCGTTCGAACCTGACTTCGCCAACACTATACGCCGGGAAGTTATAGTCGAGATAATACGATTTGAAGCTCTTGCCGCGCAGGTCATCAGTCATTCGCTCATCGAGCTTGGTGCCCAAGGTAGCTACACATAGCGCCTGGGTTTGACCGCGCGTGAAAAGAGCGGAACCGTGCGTGCGAGGCAGCACCTGGCTCTCGCAGCTAACCGGGCGCACTTCGTCGAGCGCTCGTCCATCAATGCGGCGCTTTTCTTGTAGAATCATCTGGCGCATATCAGACTTGACCAAATCATACACCGCGTCGCCTATTTCCTTTTCTGAATCGGGAAATTGTTCGGCGAGGGCTTCCTTTGTGTCAGCCGTCAGTGCATTGACAAGATCGTCTCGTTCTTCTTTGACCTTTGTGCGATTGGCCTCTTTTACGCGATCCGTCGCATGGGAAGAAACTGCAGCAAGTAGCTCCTCATTGGCGGGCTCGACTTCAACAACCAGCTTCGACTTCCCTACGGCAGCAACCAGTTGATTTTGGAATTCAACGAGCTCTTTGATCGATTCATGTCCGAACTTAAGGGCATCTACCAGTTCTTCTTCAGAAATTTCGTGCGCTCCGCCCTCTACGCTGGCTATGGAATCGGCAGTACCGGACACAATTAGGTCGATATCACTCTCTTCCAATTGGCTGTAGGTCGGGTTGATTACGAACTCACCGCCAACGCGGCCTACCCGAACCGCACCCATGGGGCCGGCAAAGGGAATGTCTGAAATGCAAAGGGCTGCCGAAGCGCCCAACATGCCTAACACGTCGGCATCGTTCTCCCCATCTGAGGAGAGAATCGAGATGTAAACCTGAATTTCGTAAGGGAACTTCTTTGGAAACATTGGTCGAATTTGGTGGTCAGTTAACCGGGCACTGAGTGTTTCTTTTTCGGTGGGTCGACTCTCTCTCTTAAATATGTTCCCTGGGATACGACCTCCTGCATAGGCCTTTTCCCGATAATCGACGATCAAGGGCAAAAATCCCCGATCTTCGGGGGTGTTGCTTCTACAGGCCGTTACCAGGACGACAGTTTCCCCATACTGGATCCAAACGGCTCCGTTAGCCTGCTTGGCGATGCGGCCCGTCTCGAATGATAGCTCACGGCCGCCCAACTGCATTTCAAACTTTTGACTCATTTGTTAACTCTCATTTCGATTAATTTGATTCAGCGCCTCAAGCCGAGCTCTTTGATCATTTCTGCGTAGGCTTCAGGGTTTTTGCGCTGATAATACGCCTGAAGGCGACGACGCTTGCCGATCAATTTGAGTAAACCTCTACGAGAACCAAAATCTTTTCTCTGGACCCGTAAGTGCTCGGTTAGATTATTAATGCGCTCTGTGAGAATAGCAATTTGTGCAGGCGCAGAACCTGGGCCCGCCTCTTTGCCAAATTTCTCGACCAATTCTTTTGTTTTTTCTGCGGTTATGGACACGGTTTATACCTCCATCCTGTTAAGAAATAACCTTATTATGTGCGTTGTATTCTCTTGTTGTACTTATGTCTTGTTCAATTTGAGATTTGAGTAAGTCAATATGAGGGAAGGCCTTTTCCTCACGTAAAAAATAGACGAGGGTAACATTTAATTTTTTCCCGTAAAGATCTCCCTCAAAATCCAGCAGGTGTAGCTCAAAAGAAATCTTTTCTGTAGCGTTAAATGTTGGCCGTTTCCCGATATTCGCTACGGCTAGATACGAACATTGTCCGCTGATATCAACCCGCGCCGCATAAACGCCCAATCTTTTAGTTTCTAATTGGTCCCAACGCTCTATATCAATATTTGCCGTTGGAAAACCTAACGTCCTCCCTCTGCCGGCTCCGCGTATAACTGATCCAGAAAATACAGCTAAATGCTGCATATCATCCGAAGTTTATGAACCTAAAGACGGCGTATCAACCAACACCATCGTCGGCTTTAGTTGGCCTGCTTCAATCCGCCCCATTCCGAACAAGTAGCCATCTGGATGGTAAACTGCACATTCACCGTCTTGTGTCTTGGCTTCAAGCTCTATTGCGTTACCATGGCCAAAACGAAGGACCTGCCCTTCTTGATCAAGATCAACAGCATCGAGAACGGTTAACGCTGAGCGAGTGCTGTAAAACACCGATGGCAACTGACCACTCTCTACGAGATCCTCGATCTGACCAACCGTTAATGCGTCTTCTACTCGCATGGGCCCAACAGCCGTTCTGCGCAGAGCGGACAAATAAGCTCCACATCCTAATGCTGAACCAATATCTCGGGCCAGTGCGCGAATATAAGTGCCTTTAGAACAGTGAACGGTTAGTTCTAATTTAGGGTATTTGTAGCTGCGCACGACCAACTGGCTAATGCGCACCCTTCTCGGTTCTAAGGGTTTTGCCTTACCTGCTCTGGCTAATTTATGACTGCGTATACCGTCAATCTTTATAGCAGAAAAAGTAGGGGGAACTTGATCTACTTCTCCGAGAAAATTCGTTAAGATTTGCTCAATTTCATCTACTTGGGGTTCCCGTTCGACAGTGGACTGGGTTATAACGCCTTCACTATCCTCCGTATTGCTTGTGGCCCCCAAATGGAGTTGTGCTTCGTACACCTTGTCCGCGCCACTCAACCAAGGGTTGAGGCGCGTATAGCGACCAACACACATCACCATTAGGCCCGTGGCCAGAGGATCTAGAGTGCCGCAGTGACCAATCCTTCGCATATGTAGCAAACGCCGAAGCGAACCGACAAGGTCATGGGAAGTCGGGCCGCTTTCTTTATCGACGAGTAGTATGCCCGCCGGCGCTTGTTTATTGGTCATTTTCAGCCGTTGCCAACCCATCAATAAGAGACAATACGCGTGCGGCTCGTTCAGCCGTTCGGTCGTATTCTATGCGCAGTTCGGGGGCATACCGAAGTTGGATCCGTTGGGCAATATGGCTACGCATATGGCCGGCAGCTTTCCGGAGAGCTTTAAGTGCACTTTGCTGCCTTTCCTCATCGCCGATTATGCTAATATAAATGGTTGCAAAACTTAAGTCGCGGCTTACGACCACTTCACACACATTAACCCCTTGGACACGCGGATCTTTCATCCGCTGAACGATATCACTCAATTCACGCAGCATTTGTCCTTGGATGCGGCTGAGTCTCTGGGGCGAGGCCATTTTAATAGACCTCCATATCGTAATCGACCAATTCGATCCGTAGATCTCTCTCTATAAAATTTATGACTTTGGAGAGCACTTCGTTGGCATGCCGAACTTGATTGCTGACGGTTACGACTCCTATGCTTGCGCTTTGCCACAGGTCACCATCGTCCACTTCGGCGACGGCAACATTAAATGCATTGCGAATGCGGTCCTTGATACTTTTTAGGACACGCCGTTTATCCTTAAGCGAATTGCTTTCTAGTATATGCAATTCAATGTGGCATCCCATTACAATCACAGGACGACCCGTTACAGCGTCCGCACCGTCTCAACCATTACGAGGGCCTCTATAATGTCACCCTCTTCAATGGCATTGAAGCCTTCTATACCGATACCGCATTCGAAACCTTCGTTAACCTCACGGACATCGTCCTTGAAACGGCGAAGGGAGGCAATTGAACCTGTATAAACTGGCTCCCCCTCGCGAATCACCCGAACTTGATTATTGCGCGTAATACGACCATTCTGAATCATACAACCGGCTATGGTTCCAGCTCGCGAAGAAGAAAATACTTGCCGCACCTGCGCACTGCCGACAACTTGCTCTTCGTAGGAAGGGGCAAGCAGGCCCGATAAAGCTGCACGCACCTCTTCGACCACCTCATAAATGACTTTATAGCTGCGAACCTCGACCCCTTCTTGGACGGCAATTTCACGCGTAGAAGGTTCGATTTGCACATGAAACCCTAAAATAATCGCATTTGAAGCGGAGGCTAACAGCACGTCCGATTCAGAAATTGCGCCAACGCCACTGTGAATCACATTGACGCGCACTTCCTCGTGAGTAATGCCTCCTAACTCCTGGGCTATCGCTTCAACCGAACCATCCACATCGCCCTTAACGATGACGCGCAGTTCCTGCACGTTGCCCTGCTGTATCTGGTCATGTAAAT
>JAYOKQ010000196.1:0-4625 GCA_038119905.1 Gemmatimonadota bacterium
GTGGTACGACGTGTTGATGCCGCCTAGCGACGCAGCAAAACCGTGGCCTTCCTGCAGTCGCGAATCGTGCAGCGATTCGGAAATTAGACACCATTGGATCGTGATATTCTTCGAGCCATGGTAGGTATTGACCGCCTCGTCTAACGTCCAGCTAACAGAGCAGTGGTCGACGATGACGTTCTCCGCATCCGATACGTCGATGCCATCCATTTTTTTGCCAGCCTCATCGCCCAGCCGCACGCGCAAAAAGCGTACAATGACATCGTCGGCCGAGATATCCAGCGGATAGCCGCGCAAACAAATCCCATCGCCCGGCGCCGTCTGCCCGGCAATCGTAATGCGCGGATGGAGGATGCGCAGGTGAGATTGCAATTCAATCGTGCCCGAAACCTTGAAGACAACGATGCGCGGATAGTTGGCCTCTACGGCGGCGCGCAGACTGCCGGGACCGCTGTCGTTTAAGTTGGTAACAAAGAGCACTTGGCCGCCGCGCCCGCCGAGCGAAAAACGTCCAAAGCCCTCGGCACCGGGAAACGCCAGCTGCTGCGCCTGTACCGCAGGCATGAATAACAGCGTAGCTAGTAGGCTCAAAAGAAAGACGTATCGTCTCATAGCGATCGTTCGATCCTTGTTGTATTTGCATTGTCTATTTGCTGTCCCATCGCCGAAGCGCATCCGAGTCTATTCTTCCTGCGCGGACTGGCCCTTCTGTAAGAAGCGCTGAACGGATACCCTAAGAAGAATGAGCAGCGGTATCTGAGCGATAAACCTCCACCAGCCGTTCACGCCCAACTGATATTCAAGCAGGTAATAACTCCCGCCCAGCACGGCAGCCCAAAAAATCATGAACAAACACCACACAAAGAATCGTCCTACCATCGCCTTCTATACTTCCGGCCGTGCGGGCAGACTCGCGCGCCACCGCTCGTATTCCAAGCGCACATCGTCTCGATCGACAAACGGCTTGTACAGCATCCGCGCACGATAGCCGTAGGGTTGGTTGACAGCCGGCTCTCTCACCACAAAGTGCCAGTCCCACGCCGGACTGTGCGGATCTGGCGCACCCTGTGCATCGCGAATAAAATTCCACATGGCAAAGCGAATGGACTCCGTCTGATCAAACATCATGACGTATACCATGGTGTCGTCCGTCGTCCCCAAATCACCGTCCCCATCTACCAAGCCGTAGTAGAAGGGCAGCAGAAATTTTTTGTGTGGGTTTTCCAAAATATTGAGCGTATCGGCCCCCTCTTCGTAGGGCAGATCCGGCACGCCAACCGCAGACACGGTCCCGGTTTCGAAACCTTCGCAGTCCGTCAGGTCATCGCCAAAGCTCACCCACCCTTCGCATCCGTCGCGCTCCCCGTAAAAGTGGATGCGGCGCTCGCGGGTGCGATTCATGTAGCTGGCCCACATAAAAGCGACATAGCCCAGCGGGAATCGATCCTCTTTTACCGTGACCGAAAACGTCATATCGATCGCGTTCGGCTCCTGCAGCACGTAGCGCATCGAACTCTCGATGTGCCAGGTCGAATCTTCCGCCCGGTGTAGGACGGAGGCCTCCCCGTCGCTGTGATACTGCAGAAACTGCGTATCCGTTCGCGGCGTAAAGCGATTCCGATCAAAGTCGGCCGCCGCGCCGTTGAGCACGTGTTCAAAGTTGAGTCCGATCGCCTCGTCGCGATATATGTTCTGGCTGGGAAAGGCCGAGTGTAGGAGGGGACGGAAACCCGAACCAATGCAATACTCGCCCGGTGTGTCCTCTATGATGGCACCGGTAAATTCACCGCCGGAAACGGCAATATGCGATTTCATTCGTTTCTTGGGACGCGTGCGCGCAGCAATGTGCGGCTACAGCGTCTTCACTACCAGATTGCGGAAGCGGATTTTCACGTCTGATAGGCCGCCCATACCGGCGTGCGTTTGCAAGCCAATATGGCCGACGCGCGGCATGGTCTTCCAAGCGTATTTAAACTTGTTCTTCGTGCCGTCTGGATTCAGACCCGGCGTATCAAACTGGTCGAGATCGGCTTCTACAATCAGCACGCCGTTGAGCTCCACCTCGATCCGCGCGCCCTCGCAGCGCAGCCGCATCTGATTCCACGCGCCGGCCGGACGCAGCGGGTTGGACGAAGGCGCGACCATATCGTATAGCGCGCCGCTGTCGTTGCGATTGAAGGGCGGCTCTTTGCCGTACGTATCGAGAATTTGAATCTCCAATCCGGTGTGCACTTCGTCGTCCAGATCCGACACGCGCAGAAACACGCCGCTGTTGACCTTCTCGTCGGCGTTGTATTCGAGCGTGAGCTCAAAATCGCCAAACTGCGCCTTCGTGCTCAGATTGCTCATCTTGCCCGCTTCGGACGTGCAGATAATCATACCATCTTCAACGGTCCACAGATGGGGATTCTTGTGATCCTCCCAGCCGCTCAGATCGCTTCCGTTAAACAGCTCGATGGATTCTGTCATGGATATGTTCCTTTCCAATATGCCGTTGCCGGCACGCTATACGCTGGTCGTGTTTTGAGCAGTATAATGCATGGGACAGGGCGCGTCTAAGCTTTTTTTAAGAGAACGACTTCCACCTGAGTCGGTCTGCTGGCGATTTGCCCCCCCACAGGGCAAACCGTTTCTTAGCAGTACAATTTGCCAAAGGACCTCACGCACTCCAAGTCGGTAGACCATGACATTAGACGAACGCTTGGCCGCTTACAAACAAGACGGTTACACCGTATTCAAGAGCCTATTCAGCCCGGCGCTGATGCAGGCGTGGAAAGACGTCTATCCCAGCATCGTCGAGCGACAGACCCCGCTAGGGCAAGAGCAGCCCACCCTATGGCTGCGCTCGACGCTCGAGTTCGAGCCCAAGCTGCTGCTGCCGGCCATCGCCCATCCCGAGCTGCTCGATTTTGCCGAGCGCGTGCTCGGACCCTTTGTACAGATGGACAACTTGACCTTTATGGCCTTTCCATCGGTGCCCAAAGAGCAGGCCGTCGGCAAGGCATCGGGCTGGCACCGCGACATCTGGGCCTATCGGCCAACGCACGGCGAATACGTGCCGCCGCTGGCCTGCAACGCCATTACCTATTTGCAGGACCTGACGGAGGAATACGGACCGCTGCGCGTGATACCCGGCTCGCACCGACGCGATATCGGCATCGCCCCCGAGCAGGGACAGCAGCCGCACGCCGAAGAAATTATCGTGCCGGTAGAAGCCGGCGACGTGGTGTTCACGCACGCGGCGCTCCTGCACTCGGGCACGCCCAATTGCTCGGGCCATCCGCGCTACTTTTTCAGCATCTACTACAATAAATCGTGGCTCAAATGCCGCGACAACCACGGCGGCCCGGCCGTGCAAGCGATCGTGCAGGCGGCGCGCGCCAACGAGGACCGAAGGCTAATGCGGCTGCTCGGCGAAGACTCGCTGCTCTACGCGCGCGCCAATTCAGGCTTTTCGCGCGACGACGAGGCAACGTGGGCCGAGTGGATCGCCGAAGACCGGCAGGCGCTCAAATGCGAAACGCCCATTGGCTTGGACCAGTGGGCGGACAGCTGATGCACGACGTTCTACTTAGCAGGAACACCGCGAGATGAAATTTACCGCATTGAAAAAAGAGCAGCGTCAGTCTTTTGACGACGACGGCTATCTCGTCGTGCCCGGCGCGCTTTCGATGGCAGAGGTCGACGCCCTCACGCAGATCAGCGACCGCATGATCGAGCAGTTCGAGCGCGCCGAAGGTCAGCACTACGTGCAGCGGCGACCGGGCATCGTAGAGGAACCCGCCTTCCATCCGCTGCTGGCACACGATGCCACGCTGCCGCTCGTCGTGCAGTTGCTATCACCCAATATCCATCTGCACACGACGGCGATTATCTACAAATTCCCCGAAGATAGAGATAGCGATCCGACGCGCGGCTGGCACCGCGATATCGGCCTCACCCAAGACCTAGGCCACGCCCACAGCGTGCGCGCCGGCATCAAAGTGGGCTACTGCCTGACCGACTTTCACGAGGCTCAGTCGGGCTTTACGCTCTTTGCGCCCGGCTCGCATACGCTGCCGACGCCGCTGCCCATCCCCTCGGGCCAAGTCGACCCGGAGGGCGCAGTCGATCTGCGGCTCAATGCCGGCGATGCGTTCCTCTTTGAAAACCGCATATACCACACCTCGGCACCCAACCTGAGTAAGCGCACCTCAAAGGTGATTATCTTTGGCTATAGCTACCGCTGGATGGGCGGGCGGCGCGACAATATGGAGCAAGTGTGGCCGGACCGCTCCGTGCTCGAACCACTCGATGCGATTCGCAGGCAGCTGCTCGGCGACGCGTGCGATGCCCTAGATGCGTGGGCGCAAGAGCACGGCATAGCGCCGGAACCGCTGCAGTGGACTATGCCGGCGTAGACCAAGTGCAGCCCAGCAGCCAAAGACCGTTATCCGGAGATTAATGCGCATGATACTACTCGACGATGCACGCGTGCAGCGCTTTCTGCGCGACGGTTATATCACCCTACAGACAGATTTACCCAACGACGTCCACGCGCAGATACGCACGCACATAGACGACCTATTTCAGCGCGAGGGCAATCCGGGCAACGACATCCTGCCCAAGGTGCCCGATCTCTATCG
>JAYOKQ010000197.1:0-4495 GCA_038119905.1 Gemmatimonadota bacterium
TCGACCGTGATGAACCGGGCAATCCCTACTTTCAATCGGCTCAAATCGAGGCTATTGTGCGAGCCCTATTGGATTACTGGCTGGGGCTACAGCACAGAGATGGATCCTTTCCAGAGTTTTACCCGGGCGAGCGCAGCTTTGTGGCTACGGCCTTTACCTCGTTCTCGATCTCCGAAGCCCTTCTTAAAATGGGTGATCTCATAGAAGGAGATCTGCGCGAGCGCCTATTGAACGGTCTCTTAAAAGCGGCTCATTGGTTGGGTGCACATCGGGATGTCGTTGTTGTTAATCACACCGCAGGTGCGATTGCCTTTTTGCGCAATATGGTCGAACTAACGGGGGAACGCGACGTTGCTTCTATGCGCGATGACAAGATCGACGATTTACTGGCGCATCAGCACAGCGAAGGATGGTACTACGAGTACGGTGGGGCAGACTTAGCCTATTTGAGCTTGGCGGTTGATTATCTGGCCCAAGACTACCGTCGTTCCAACGACGAGCGTCTGCGCTCTAGTTTGCTACGTGCCCTCGATTTTATGGTCTGCTTTGTGCATCCAATGGGGGGGTACGGAGGAGAATACGGCAGCCGCAATGCCAAGTATCTGATGCCGCACGGCGTGGAGCTTTTGGCAGGGGAGTCAGAATCAGCTGCGCGATTAGCCCAATATTGTCGGCGTCGATTACAGCGCACAGAGGGTGTCTCTCCGGCGCATATGGACGATCGATATACGGGCTTTTTTCTCAATAAATACGCTGCGGCTTGGTCTGATTCGTCGGCTCTGCCCGACGAAGTGGATGACCGTTTGGAATGGTCCGGCTACCGGCTTTTTCCCGGTGCCGGATGGCTCCTGCACAAAAGCGACAACAGCTTGACCGTAGTGAGTATGAGTAAGCACGGCGTGGTGAATAGCTGGTTGAAAGATGGCGACCATGAACACGTATTCAGCGATACCGGCTATTTTGCTGCGTTTGAAAATGGTTCTATTGGCGTCACGCAGTGGTTAGATCTTGCAGCCGATAGTCGGTGTGATATAGAGGGCGAGGAGCGGAGCGTGCGCGTGCGTGGTTCCATGGTTCGCTATAACGCATCGCTGCCCATGGAAAAGTATCTAGTACCGTTCCGACTCTTTCTGGGGGTGTTTTCCCGATGGGGCCAATTCATGGACTGGTTTGGCCAGAAGGTAATCAAGCGCATGATTGTCGATCAGACGCCGCTGCCGGTCGATTTTGAGCGCGAGGTAAGACTGTCCGCTATATCGGTTACAGTTAGCGATCGTCTGCAGTTAAAGGGAGGAGCTAAAGTTACTCGACTGGGCAAAATGCCGTGCGCAACGTCCATTCACGTCGCCTCGTCGCGCTATTGGCAGGATATTGACCTCGATGCGGAGGGGCAGTGGGAGGCTGATTCTACGCTGTTAGCACAGTTAAATCGCGGGGAAATAATCGAAATCGAGCATCATTTTTCTCAGGATTTTTTTATATCTCAACACGGAAGAAAAGCGGCCGTTGGCCAGGAGATTACCGCTTCGTGAAACAGGCACTGCGCTTTACCCGCAAACATCCATTTGATTTTTCACTCACCACGCGGTTTAAGGCCGAGCACGTGCTGAAATTCTTGCGCCCAGAACCCGGTGATAAGATCCTCGATGTTGGCTGTGGCTTGGGCTTTTTTCTCAATACCCTTGCGCGTAACGGCGTTCGAGGCTGGGGCATGGATTTTTCGCATAAATCCATTGCATTGGCTAAAGAGATGACCTCGGGGCTTTTTGCCCAGGGCGATGCTCAGGTGTTGCCCTACCGCGACAACAGCTTTGATAAAATCATATTCACCGATGTAATCGAACACGTTCCCGACGATCGGGCTGCGCTACGTGAGATTGTGCGCATTGGCCGACCGGGTGCTTTGGTCGCACTCGTAACCCCAGGCGTTCGTGGTCGGTTAGCGCGGACCTCTTGGCGCTCTCTATATCACGACGAAGAGGGGACACCCGAATACGACGAGCGTGCCGGCTATACGCTTGAGGAATTGACGCAGCTTATGAAAGACGAGGGGATTGAGATTGCTGGTCATAGGCAAGCGCTCATATTCCTTGGCGAATTTTTTCTCCAATTCACCAAATGGTTTCTTTCCAAACGAAAGGTTCACTATCAAACGCAGGGCGATATTCTCGCCATTACAGAAAAGCCTCTATTCCGCTTTTATAGTCGTGTTGTATTTCCCGTTTTTTGGGCAGTAGGTCGTCTCGAAGAATGGTTGTTATCCAACAGGGTAGATGGGCATAGCCTTATCGTGCTCGGTACTGTGCAGAAGGATGCAGTTGACGAAGTGGCCGCGCAGCAGATGTCGGTGGTTATGGAGCAAGCGTAGATGTCGCAATTAACGCAGCCTTCTGTGATTGCTCGAACTGGTGACGATGTAGTCGCTGGTAACTTGTATGATAAATACCATACGAGTAACCCTATAGCACGTCATTTGATGGCGGGGTTCCTGAGTGCATTCGATTCACTCTTTTCCCTTGAGTTAGGTGAAAATGCGCTCGAAGTGGGCTGTGGCGAGGGGCATCTAATGGATCGCATGTTGAATGCCTATCCGCAGCGACAGATGGCAGGTTTTGATATATCCCATGCCATTGTACGGATGGCCAAACGTCAGGTCGCAGGTCCATCGTTTTTACAGGCTTCGGCCGATCGGATGCCTTGGTCTGATGACAGTTGGGACGTGGTGGTGGTGTGTGAAGTTATGGAACATTTAGAAGATCCCGAAGCCGCTCTATGCGAGCTACATCGGATAACTCGTAGGGCCTGTCTACTTAGCGTGCCTCGTGAACCCATTTGGCGAGTAGCGAATATGGCGCGCGGTAAATATTGGGGTTCGTTGGGCAATACGCCGGGCCACGTCCAACATTGGAACACGGGCGATTTCGTCGCCTTTGTCTCTACGCTATTTGATATAAAGGAAGTGCTCACTCCTTTTCCCTGGACCATGGTGTGGGCCGAGGTCAAAGGTAAAGGGCAATTGGATCCGAGCGGCGGTAAAGAACAGATAATTAAGGTGCTTTAATGGTTGATATTTCTTCTCTATACAGCGGTGTGCGCCAGGTCTACGGAAAAATGGCTCGATCTACGAGCGAGTATGCGACCATGCCCCCGCTGCGCGTCACGTTTGAAGTGACCTATCGGTGCAATCTAAGCTGCCCCTTTTGCTTTCAAGAAATTGCTCGAGAAGAGTCCCCGGAATTTCGCAAAGATTACGAGCTCTCTACGGAAGAACTATCTGATACAATTGCAGCGTTACCGCGTTATTCGCTGATCACTTTTAACGGGGGCGAGGTCTTTGTGCGCAAAGACTTTCCCGATTTACTGCGCGAAATCAGTCGACAGGGACGCCGGTTCAATATCGTCACGAACGGCACCATGTTATTTGACGATAAGGTCAAACTACTGGTCGACGAAACGAACGCCCTCAGCGTGGGGATCTCAATTGACGGCATCGGAAAAACCCACGACGAAATACGGCGACTTCCTAAAGCCTTTGACCGTACGGTCAAAAATATGCGGGAGTTGGTCGCCTATCGCCAACAGAGCGCTAAGCGCTTCCCCGTTGTCGATATGAAAACCGTTATCACGGAAGAAAACGTCGCAGAGTTGGTAGATATCTACGACTTGGGTTCGGACATAGGGGTGGACTATTTGACGTTTTCTTGTCTGCGGACTTCTGAGCTGATTTTTGCTCTTCCCTGCCGTGAGTCGATGGACGATGGGGCCTACGCAGAGTTGCCGCCGCCTCTGGATCTAAATATTGACCTAAAGCTGCTTAGAAACCAGTTAGAAACAATTCAGGCTAAAGCTAAAAGAGGCGGTCCGGCGGTGCGTTTTTATCCCGACTACTCAGGTATAGAAGGTATTATAAAATACTATGCGGGTAGGGGCGAAATGGCTGATTACGAGCCGTGTAACGCGCCGTGGACCAATGTGCGCGTAGCCCCGAATGGGGATGTCTATCCCTGTCTTTCATATCGGATGGGCAATATTCGAGAGCAGGGCCTAATGGATATTTGGAAAGGGGAAAATCTCCGTCGGTTTCGATCGCTCTTTACCGAAGGCAATGTAGCCGCGTGCATGGCCTGTTGCAATTTAAAAGCCTGCGCGGATATCTCTTCCAGTTCAGGCCTATCTGCGGAACCTGCTCAAGATCTCATTGCGCTAAACGCCTAATCCTCAATGCAAGCTATACCCGCTGTGCTTGAGTCTACCAAGATGGAAACCGTCCGCGATAAGCGCGGGGAGGTATATGCATGTTTTCTCGGACTCGTGGTTGGCCTGCAGTGGCTTTGGTCCTATAGCTATTCCCTTGGGTACGATCTAACCCTATGGATTTACAACAGTTGGTTCCTTAAGAATTCCCTCCTTGGGGGTGCATTACCCAATTGGAGCTTCCTCTCTGCTTCCGGTCAGCCTTTCTTTAAAATGTCGGGTTTGATTGACGGCGTGTTGA
>JAYOKQ010000198.1:0-4467 GCA_038119905.1 Gemmatimonadota bacterium
ACAAAGAGCGCGAATACCAGAGACCCCAGCATCGCCAAAGCCACGGTATAGGCCAGCGGTCTGAAGGTCTTCCCCTCTACACCTTGCAAGGTAAAGAGGGGCAAGAAGACGATTATTATCATCGAAATGGCAAAGACGATGGGCCGCCCCACTTCACCACAGGCGCGCGCCACCACACTCAATCGCGATTCGTCCGCATCGGCTTCGCGCAGCATGCGGTCGACATTCTCTACCATCACGATGGTCCCGTCCACCATAATGCCGATGGCGATGGCCAAGCCCCCCAAGGACATCAGGTTGGCCGAGATGCCGAAGTACTTCATCCACAGCGTGGCAAAGAGCACGGAAAAGGGAATGGACAGTCCCACCACCAGACTCGGACGAAAACTACCCAGAAAGACAACCAGGATAAGCACCACTAGCCCGATGCCCTGTATCAGCGCATCGGTGACGGTTTTTACACAAGCTTCGACCAAGGTCTTCTGCTCGTAATACGGGACCAATCGTATGCCTTCGGGCAGAATCTGGTTGATCTGATCCATTTTGGCTTCGACATCTTCAATAACCGTCGAAGAGTTCGTGCCGAATAGCTTGATCACCATACCGGCGACCACTTCGCCCAGGCCGTTATAGGTCTGCACGCCGCGGCGCACCGCACCGCCAATGCGCACCTCGGCCAACTGTTTTAAATACGTAGGTGTGCCATCCGAAGCTTTGATAACGACATTCTCAATGTCTTCAATAGACGATACCAATCCGACAGAGCGCACCACGTATTCCTCGGCATCGCGCTCAATAAACTGCGCACCAACATTGAGGTTATTCGCCTCAATTTGGTCGAGCACCTCCTGCAGCGAGACTCCGTAGCGCAGCAGGGCATCGGGATCTACGACGACGTGGTACTGTTTTTCATAGCCGCCAATGCCCAACACCTCGGTCACGCCGGGCACGGTCTGTAGATGGAATTTCACCAGCCAGTCCTGTATGGTGCGCAACTCTTCTAGCGTGCGTTTTCCCGTCTCGTCTTCCAGATAGTAAAACAGCACCAGGCCCATGCCCGTGGAGATCGGCCCCATGGCAGGCTCGCCAAAGCCCTCGGGTATTTGCTCGCGCGCTTCCTGCAAGCGCTCTCCGACTAACTGGCGTGCAAAGTAGATATCGACCCCGTCTTCGAAATAGATATTGACCACCGATAGGCCAAAATTGGAGACGGAGCGAATATTGTCTATGCCCGGCAGCCCATTCATGGCAATCTCAATGGGAAAGGTGACATAGGTTTCTATTTCTTCGGGCGCCAATCCTTCGGTGACGGTAAATACCTGCACCAGGTTCGGCGAGACATCGGGAAAGGCGTCTACGGGCAACTGGCGATAACTATAATAGCCAGCTCCCATCATCAGCACGGCTAATACGCCGACCAGCAGATGGTTTCTGAGTGCGATCTGTATAATTTTATCGATCATTTCTTAGGTCCTTATCAATGATTGTGGCCGCCGCCAAACGAGCCCTTGGCGAGTTGGGCTTTCAGCGTAAAAGCGCCGCGAGCGGCATAGCGCTGCCCCTGAGCAAGTCCGCCGACAATCTCGGCATAGACCTCGTTCGTGCGCCCCACACGCACATCGTTCGGCTCAAAACCTTCCGCCGTCTCGACAAAAACCACGGTCATCTCATCGACTATTTGCAGCGCCGACTTGGGCACCAAAAGCGCTACTGCACTCGCTTCAATCGCGACCAAACCAGAGACAAAAGACCCTGGTCGCCACTGGCCCTTGTCGTTGTCGAGCACGACTCTTGCCACCGTCGTGCGCGTTTCTTCTACCACCACCGGACTGACATAGGAAATCGTGCCTGCAACAGCAGGCCCCACTTCTCTGATGAACTGCACAGCTTGGCCCGGACGCACGGAAGAAAGATCCTTCTGATACACCGTTAGCTTCACCCATACCGAACTCAGGTCGGCGATGACAAAGGCCTCGGCATCGTCCTTGAGCACCTCGCCCAACGACAAGTGTTTTTCGATGACCGTACCCGCCTGTGGCGCGTGAATTTCGTAGCGCGTGAAGTATTCGTCCTCGTCAAAGGTCAGTGCCTTCAGGTATTGGTTGGAAAAACCCAGCGCGTGCAACTTCTGCTCGGCAGCGCGCATCTCAATGCGCAGCTCAGCTAAGTTTTGCTCGGCTTCCAGATAGTCGCGCTCAGATGAGATGGCCTCTTTCCACAGCTTTTCCTCGCGCACAAAAGTCTTCTGCGCCAACTGAGCGCGCTCCCTAGCGACTAAGTACGCCGATTTTAACTCGGCTAACTCGCGGCTCTCCAGCACGGCCAGCACCTCGCCGGCTTGGACCCGATCCCCGAGACTCTTGTACACCTGCTGCGCAACGCCGGGCACGCGCGGCACGACGTGTACCAATCGATCGGGATCGATGACGACCTCGCCGGAAAGGCGCGTATATACGGCCAACTCGCCTGCCGCCGCTTCGCGGATTTCTACGCCAAAATCGCGCAGCGTCTTGGCATCGATGCGCACGACCTCTTCATCTTCGTGCTCATCGTTCCCGTCTTCCTCGTGCTCGCCGTGCTCTTTCCCTTCTTCCTCGTGATCGTCGTGCTCTTCATCCACCTCGGCAAGAGCCGGACGTAGTACCCAATCCTGGGCTGGATACAGACCCAGCGAAACACCGGCCACTATGGCCAGCATAACCGTCAGTTTTTTTGTCTTCTGCAATTTCATAACTCCTGTTTTTGTTTATTCTGTCAAACCGCCGCCTACGGCGCGCTCCAGCTCGGTGCGAGCTATGCTGTACTGCAACAGCACCTGTGCATATTCGAGGCGCGTATCGGCCAGTGCCCGATGCGCTTCCAACACTTCGAGATAGGTCGCCTTGCCCTCTTCATAGCTGCGACCTACGACCCTTCGCGCCTGCTCGGCTTCGTGGAGCACGTCTGTCTTAAATAATTCCACTAAATGACCTGCGGTTTGTACATCATTCAAAGCCGTCTCGACTTCCAACAGCACCTGGCGCCGTATGACATCTGTCTCAGCTTCGGCCTGCCCAACTCCGGCGCGGGCTTCCGCCAATTCGCCGCGTTTGCTAAAGGGTGCCCACAGCGGGATCTCCAATCCCATTTCCAGCCGCCACAGGTTCTCATCGCCGGTCGGCTGGCGCACCTTCTGGCGAAAGAGCCCCACGTTTAGATCGGGCACCAGCGATGCGCGCACCGCCCCTTGCTCAGCGCGGCGCGAAGAGGTCAACCGCTCGGCCCCTAACAAATCCGGTCTCCGCACCAGCGCCTGCTGCTTTAGCTGATGCAGCTCCTGCGCGATGGCGCGATACTCCAGTGCCCCAACGGTCTCTATCGCCACTTCGGTATCTCGAGCCATCAGCGTATTGAGCGCTCCCTGAGCGGCTGAGAGCGCATTCTCGGCGGAGGCCACCCGAGCCGCTGCGCGCCCAACTTCTACCCGGGCGCGTAGCACCTCCAATTGCGCCACATCACCCGCTTCGAGACGGAGTTGTGCCTTGTGCAAAAAATCGCGGGTCAATTGCAAATTTTCTCGTTCAAAAACCAGCACCTGGTGCCCTGAGCGCACTCGGTCGTAGGCGATGCGCACCTCGGTTGCAATGTTCAACTCGGTCATCGTAAGCGCCGACCAGCGCACCGACTCGGCTTCCTGATCTACCGCCTGTTTGCGTCGCCACCATTCCACCGGCCAGCCAAGCTGCTGCCGGATGCCCATACTGCGCTCCTCGAAATCGCCAATGGACGTGGCTCCGGGCAGTCCATCCCATTCAACTTCCGCTTCGGGAGCGGGCAGCGCGCGCGCCTGAACGGCTTGTGCTTGCAGTCCCTTCCACTCCTGGCGCGCCGCACCGATGCGCGGATTGCGTTCCATCGCCAGGCGCACAGCCTCTTCCCGAGAAAAAACCTCGGCACCAGCCGCTCCGACATAGAACAACCCCAATGCTAGGAGCGCTTTGCATACGTACCAATGCATAGAATCCTCCAAATAATCCATCTGTTGAGTACAAAAAAATGGGAAGCCACTGTGTAGAAAGCACACAGAGACAGAGCACGCTCTCTTAAAAAGAGCGCGTCAAAGGAAAGCGGTACAGGTAAATCAGATTAGTAGAATGGTACTGCGGAGAAAAAACGGAAAAGCCGTGGTCGAATCCTGAATAGAAACCCGACGGGCTTGAGTGGGAAAGATATCGAAGGCCAGATGATCCATACCAGGTATGATCACCGGATTCGAGATGGGAACCGAATAAACTAGATCGCGATTAGACTCTGTTCTGATCGCATCGAGGATTAAGACGCTATCACTGCAGGAGCCGCAGTGATTTTCATCTACCCGTATTTCGCTGGCCGAATGGTTTCGTCCGACTTCAGGCTGATCGTACACCACCCCACAATAGGCTTCCACTGCAACGTGGCCGTCCTGCCCAAGGCAGAGCACGAGCCCCT
>JAYOKQ010000199.1:0-4454 GCA_038119905.1 Gemmatimonadota bacterium
AACGCTGCATCTGGATTCCTGTCTAGGCCAACTCGAAGCACTCGTAGCGGATTATAACCAAGGGCAAGTGCACAGTATCCAGCATGATATAGCTCAGTTCAGAAGGGAACTTGAGCGCGCAGCAGCAATGGTTCGGTCTGCGGTCGAATCGGTTGAAAACGCGTAGCTAAATGGTTGCAGAGGATGCGCTATGGTTCGATATCTACCACAATACGTCCGCGCACATGCCCTGCCAAGATCTCTTTGCCCAACGGCACAACATCCGCTAAATCCACGTGGCGGGTGATCGCATCAATCGCGCTTGTTGGTATCGCGCGTCCCAGATGTTCCCAGGCGGCGCGACGTCGCTCGTTCGGATAGAATACCGAATCGATTCCAAGTAAATTGATGCCGCGCAGGATGAACGGGATGACCGTTGTCGGCAGCGCCGCGCCGCCGGCCAAGCCGATCGCAGTGACCGATCCACCCGGTTCGATTTGCGCCAGCACGCGGGCCAATGTGACTCCACCTACCGAGTCGATGCACGCCGACCAACGCGCGCTTTCCAGCGGTTTGTCCGACGGTTCGTCTAGCGCTGTGCGCGGCAGCACTTCGCTTGCGCCTAGGTTCCTCAAATAGTCGACATTTTCCGGTCGGCCCGTTGAGGCGACCACATCATATCCCATATGCGATAGCAATACGACGGCGACGGAACCGACGCCGCCCGATGCGCCGGTGATAAGCACCTTGCCTCGATCGGGCTGCAGGCCGTGCTCTTCAAGTGCGTGCAGGGCGATGGCCGCAGTTAGCCCTGCCGAACCGAGTCCCATGGCATGGTGGAGCGCCAGATTGTCCGGCAAGTGGACCAGCCAATCGCCGCTGACGCGCACGCGTCCGGCATAGCCTCCCGAGCGGATTTCACCGACGCGAAATCCGGTGCCTACGACCCGATCGCCTGCGGAAAAACGGGTGTCGGCGCTGTGCAATACGGTCCCTGCATAATCAATGCCCGGTATGTGCGGATACGTTTTTACCAGCCCACCTAGTCCGTTGAGTATCAGGCCGTCTTTGTAGTTTAGCGAAGAGTACGCGACGGCTACGGTGACGTCGCCGTCGGGCAGGTCCTCGTCGGAGAGCTGGCGCATGTCGGCCCTTAGATCGCCATTCGTTTGGTTGAGGACGAGCGCGCGAAACGATGTCATTAGACGGGTATCTCGTCGTTGAAGATCTGGGTGCGTTTCATGAGGCGCCGCTGCTGGGGTGGAAAGGGCAGTCGGCGATGCATCGTAGGACGGTTATCCCACATCACTAGGTCGCCGATTTGCCACTCGTGGGTCCAGACAAAGCGCGGTTGCTCCATGTGCTCGTACAGGGAGGACAGAAGCTGGGCACTCGCCGTGGCTTCCATACCAACGACGTATTTCGTAAGATGTGGGCCGACATAGAGCGATTTATGACCCGTTTCGGGATGGGTGCGGACGATGGGATGATCGACCATTTCCGGGGGATTCTGCTCTTCTACATAGTGGCGGTGCACCGCGCGTAGGCCGGCTATATGCGCCTTGATCGATTCATCAAGTGCAGCATAGGCGGCCGTGCAGTTACACCACTGAGTTTGGCCACCTTGGTCTGGGATTTCAACTGCGTAGAGGACGGACAGCGTGCCGGGCTGGCGCAGATAGGAAAGGTCGGAGTGAAAAGAAACTTCGCCGTGGCCGAGTGCGCCGATGGGCTCGCCGTTTTCCTCTACGTTGGAAATAATAAAGATTTCGGGCACGGGGCGCGGCCGCTGTTTGCGCACGTGTTCGACGGGTTGCCCAAAGTAGCTCGTAAAGCGCACCTGATCTTCTTCGCTAATATGCTGATTGCGAAAAAATACCACGCCGTAATCGAGGAGCGCCGTGCGCACCGTGTGCACCTGCGTCGGCGAGAGCGGTTCGCTCAGGTCGACGCCACCGATCTGGGCGCCGAGCGCGCCTCCTGTGGGCATGATGTCCAATGCCGTCTCCTTATTCTAAAGGGGCCGTGTGCGGTTATACATTGCAGATGTTATAGGTGGCCTGTAGGGACTCGATCGGATCGCCTTTGGGACGGAATTCGTGGCCTACGTAGCCGCTGTAACCGGTCGCTGCTATGGCGCGCATAATAGCGGGGTAGTAGAGCTCTTGCTCCTCGTCGAGGTCCTGGCGTCCGGGATTGCCGGCTGTGTGGTAGTGGCCGATATGCTCGGCGTAATCGGTTATCGTGCGGATTATATCACCCTCCATAATCTGCATGTGATATATATCGTATAGCAGCTTAACGGCGGAGGAATCCACGGCGCGGCACAGGGCGGCACCCCACGGGGTGCGATCGCACTGGTAGTCGGGGTGATTTACTTTTGAATTGAGTAACTCCATGCATAGGCTAACGCCCTTTTGTTCGGCATGAGGTGCGATGCGGCGCAAACCTTCTACGCAGTTGATTAGACCCTCCTCGGACGATTTGCCCTCTCTATTGCCCGAAAAACAGATGAGAGCGGGGATGTCGTGCTCGGCTGCTCGGTCGATTTGAGCGCGTAATTCATCCTCAATACGGTCGTGATTTTCTCGCTTGTTCAGCCCGTCGGGCAGCGATGCGTGGCCGACGACGATCGCTATATCCATCCCACAGTCTTTAATGAGTGCCCAGTGCTCGGGCGGTGCCATCTCTACGGAAGCATAGCCGATGCGTGCCGATTCTCGAATCAGCTGTTCGGGGGCGATGTCGTCGCGTGCAAAGGGACCAAAACACACGGATTGCTTAATCATGGGGTATAGTTCCTCATCGGTATAGCTCTGCTTTGGGGTGAAATGCGACGTCGGCATCGAGCGGATAGATCGGACGCTGGCAAACGCGATGTCCAAGCGTCTTTAAGTTGGCGCTGGTCGAACCCGGTGCGTCGACGTTGAAGTTTTTCTCCGCCCAGTCGTCAAAGAATCTAGGCTGGCAATGCGGTGATTTTACTACGACCAGATCGTAGTCCTGTGGATCTAGGTTATGGGCGATAAAGGGCGATCGGTCGATAAAGCGCACCGAGCGACTCAGCGCTACAATCGTGTAGTTAGCGCAGCGTAATACGGCAGTCAGTCCGGCCTTTTCAGGCGTCCCAGACGATTCGAGCGGGTACTCTCCGTCGCCGAGCTGTTCGACGGTAACGCTCAGCTGCAGCGGGGGAAAGCGCGCGTCGAGCGCCCCTCCGATAACCACTTCTAGCTTGTTGTGAAGACCCGCTTCGTGTGCCATGAGCGCCGCGGCTGGGTCTACGATAGGGGCGAGGACTTCACCGGCGAAATCACCTTCTATAAGGGCCTGTAAAATGGCGTTGCTGTCGCCGGTGGCTCCGGAGGAGGTGGCATCGGCCGCATCGGTAAAGATGACGGGCCCCGGCATTTCATTAGCTTGGCGAACGGCCTCTCCGGGTTCAATTAGCGTTGGTTGCATCTGTGCGCGCCGATCCCAGAACGCCTGGGCCATATGCAGTGCTTCGGCTTCGGCTAATTCCGGCTCGTCGTCGGTGATTACAACGGCTTGAGAGCACAGTTCCGGCACGTCGGTAAAGGGGTTGCCAATCATCATGCCGGCGGCTAGCACGCGCGGGTCCTTTTCTAGATGCTGAGCGTAGCGAATGGATTCTCCGTAGACGCCGGTTGCGGTAATGAGCTCGTCTCCGCGCACGAGAGCGGGCACTTTAACGCGCGCGACGACGGGGTGAGCGCCGCGTAGCACGCGGATGAGAAACTCGGCGCTGCGTCGACCTGTATCGGCAAAGTCTACGTGTGGATAGGTGTGGTACAATGCCAGGCCGCTGCAGTTTTTGAGCATTTTCTCAGTGAGTATGCCGTGCAAATCGAGCGAGAGCACAATGGGTTTGTCCGGACCGAGCAGGCGGCGTGCCTCGGCTAGGAGATAGCCCTCGGGGTCCATTTCTTGCGTGCAGCCCATTGCGCCATGCAGGCAGAAATAGAGCGCGTCAGCGCTGTCTGCGTGCGCCTCCAGCGCATGCGAAAATTCGGCTGCGATGCGCTCAAAACTTTCTTGTTCAAGAGGGCCTGCCGAGTTGGAACGGGCGCCGTAAATAGGCACGGCTTCTATGTCAGAATCGGCGTTGAACACGTCGAGCGCGCCGCGCACTTCCGTCTCTTTGCCATCGTGGTAGGCCAGCAGTTCGGCGCCGTAGTTGATAGTGAAGTAATCGTAGGTCGAATCCACCGGATTAAACGAGGAAATTTCCTGCTTGCACTCAGCGATAAGAATTTTCGGCATAGCGCGCTACCTCTCGAAAAGTATGGAATACGACGTTCCTATATAGGCCTACAGGGGGAGTGGGCGCACGTGTTGATCGGGGTGGTCGTGGCCGCGCGTTCGCTCGACGGCGGCCAGCGGGTCAGGGGCCTTGGCTCGGGCGCCGGCTGCACCTGCGTACCTTCGGGTGCGTCGATTAGTTCGTATCCAGC
>JAYOKQ010000200.1:0-1292 GCA_038119905.1 Gemmatimonadota bacterium
CGATCAAAGCTCTCGTCGCGGCTGACGACGCCGGCTTCGCTGAGCGTCTCGTTGTCGTACTCTGCCATATCAAAGGTGCTATAGCTGCTGCCGCCGCGGCCGGGTGTACTCGGCGTGCGCTGGTGGGACAGAACGCAAAAATTGTAGTTGATGCCGCGCAGGCCTGCCTGCCCTACGGCTTCTATGACCTTGCAGTACTCCTCAATGTCGCGGTCGCGCTGGGGATCTTGGGCCAGGGTAATGCTGCGCGCTGGGTCGTAGTGAATCATTTCCAGGCTGACGCCCTCGTCCGCTGCCTCCTGTCTGTGGCGCGTGAGCGTTTCGGCATCGTTGCCGTCGACCTGCGCATCCATATGTGTGACGCCGTGTCGGGTGAGAAATTGCAGCTCCATTTTGGAGGTGCCGATACCTTGAACACCTACGTGCATTTTGGCATTAGCCATGTCTGTCTACTCCTTTTAAGGGGTGGTAAGGCAATCATACAATTTTTAGGGTGACGGAGTGGGCGCTGGCTCGTCGCAGATAAGCTTTTCGCCAGAAAGAGTAGTGTATCTCTGACCAGAGGGCCAGTGCTATTTCCGTTGCCGGATAGTGTTCACAGATGAATGACATATATTAGAAAAAGATGCGCGCGTATGAATTAATGCATGATTCTCATGCTACGTAAAACATAGAGAGCGATGTATGATTTCCTGTTATAACATGCGTTGGAAAACTATCGTGTCGTCCATGTTGCTGGGTGTTACACTCAGTTCGCCGGTAGCAGCCCTAGACGTAATGCTGGACAAGTGGTATGTGGGCGTATTCTCGTTCGCGAACGGCCAGGTCTCTTCTTTATCCGAAGATGTGCACGTCGGAATGAAGCAAAACGGCCTGTCACTCGGTGAGACATCTATCGTGTCGCGGGGCAATCTTACGCCCAGAATATCTTTGCTAAGCGAGCACTCAATACAATCGTCCTACTACAGGGAGGATCAGTTCAGGCTCGAACGCTTGGCGGTTCGCTACGAAATAAACGAACGCCATTGGACGGAGTTTGGTAAGATTCACACGCCGGTCAACTATTGGAATGATTGGTACAACCACGGTCGCCTGTTTTATCTAACAGTGGATCGCCCGGCTTTTTTCGCCGATGAGTTTTTCGTTATGCACGACATCGGCCTGCGCTTGGGTGGTGCGCTTGGCGCGGCGGGTTTACAATACGACCTGTTCCTGGGTTCGGGAAGCGGTGCGGTGCCTCACGCCCACGGGGGCAGCGATATGGCCGATGATCATGCTGACGACATGATGGC
>JAYOKQ010000200.1:1392-4375 GCA_038119905.1 Gemmatimonadota bacterium
ATTTTTCCCGACGGTGTTCAGTCGTTAAATGTCGCCCTCACGTACCCTTGGAACAACTGGATGTTTCGTGTGGCAACACAGTTTGACGGCCTGCGTGACGCTACGCCATTTATGCGTGTTCACACCGTGTCCGTCAATATGGAAAACGCTCGCTTGCACAGTTTGTTGGAATTTGCAGCCAAATATGCGGAGACTGAAGCGGGTGAAGCCGACGTGCGTAAGATGGCGCTTTACCAGTATGTGGGATATAAGCTCAACGATCGTATGACGCCGTACGTCGGCTTGGATCTTATCTCTAAGAACCGTGTGGAAGGGGACGACCAAACGCGTTCTGTTGTGAAGACTATGTTGGGTTTATCCTACATGCCCGACGCGAGGATGACGTTTAAAACTCAGTTAGAGCGGCATACCAACTCGGTCGGTGGACATACTGACGATGCAGATGGACACGATCACCAAGCGCACACTGTGCTGATCTTTCAGCTGGCCGTAGGTATCTAGTCAAATGAGATATCGAATGCATATATGGTCCATACTGTGCTTGGCGCTGTGTTGTGTTGCGCCGCTAAAACCGAGTGCTGCTGTTGCTGCAGACAGTGGCCAGGAAAAGCCCGTCTTGGTTTCCAATATCAAGGCAGATCTATTGCCCGACTCGGTGGTCGTCGTAGACATCATGCGCGGAAATCGACGCAACTGGTCAGATGGATCCATATTGACCGTCGTATTGCCCGGTAGAAAGCACCCCTCATTCCGTCAGGTGGAAAAAGATTTTTTTGCAGGTAGAGGATCGCCGCTGCAGCGACACTGGCTGCGCCTCGTGTTTAGCGGGCGCGGCAACCCGCCTCTGTACGCTGAAAGCGATGAGGAAATGTGTGAGATGGTTCGCTCTACGCGCGGTTCCTGCGCTCTTTTTTACGTTCCAATACCCGAAGCCTGTCAGACGCTGCCGCAGTGGCCTCGTCCACCAAGCAAACGGTAAGATCTCTCCATGCGCGCACGAATGGGTTCGTCTTCGCTGCTGTTAAAGCTGATTGTACCGTATGTAGCGGCGTTACTGTTGATTGCCCTAGCGCTCGTGTATGCCGTGCCTGAACGACAACGATCTATTTTCTTTGACAACGTGATGGACGAACTGGTCTCTATTAGCGAAACGGCTGTCAACAGCATCGAAATCGCGATAGAGGCGGAAGATTTTAATTCTATTTCGATCGTTAATCGGCTGTTGGAATCGCATCCCAACGTCAGCTTTGCCGCTATATATAGCGAGGAAGATGGGGTCAGTGAGCTCTTTGCTGTTTATCCCGATAGCCTGGCAAACGATCCTGCGTTCGCACCTGACAGCGGACGCTACCTGACGCATCAACATCCCATTGAGACCGCGTTATTTAGTGGGCACGTTGTAGTCGGCTACGATGTTTCTCTGTTTGAGACGCAGGCACGGCAGTTAAACATGCCGATTTATTTAGCTTTTGCTTTTGTGCTATTGGTGCAGCTGCTGAGCTATCGAATGATTTCGCGATCGGTCGTACGGCCTATTCGACGCGCTGCAATAGCGGCGGATGCCCTGGGAAAGGGCGGACTGGAATCGTCGCTTCAACTGGCTTCACGGGATGACGAAATAGGCCAGCTGCACGATTCGCTGCAGAATCTACAGCACAGTCTGCTAGAGCAGCGAACCCGCAACGATGAGCTGCTAGCGTCGTTGGAAGAGCGCGTTGAAGAGCGCACGGCCGAACTAAAAGAAGCCCTGCTCACCAAAGACAACTTTCTCTCTGCCGTTAGTCATGAACTCCGCACGCCGCTGCACGGCATTATCTCTTCGTTTGAACTGCAGCAGAAGTACGTCGAGGATGTGGAATTACCGTCTGAGTGCGCGGAGATCGCGCAGAATGGGCTGCTTTCTGCGCGCTCGCTGCTCACGCTGATAAACGATCTGTTGGACTACCAGAAATTCGCTAGTCAGGGCGTTGAAATTCGTCCACAGCCCACGCTTATGTCGGACCTGCTCAAGCGTCTTGAGAAAATCATCAACCCGCTCTTCGATGCCGACGCCGTGCGGGTGCACATGGCTTGCACAACGTGCGAGGGCCTGTGGGTTTCTGTAGATGCGCAACGCTTGGAGCAGATACTTGTCAATTTGTTAGGCAACGCGCGCAAGTTTACGCATGAGGGCGAGGTCGTTTTGACGATGAACTCGGAGGTTATCGATGGGCGCACTCGCTGTACATTCGCCATTTCCGATACGGGTATCGGTATGGACGAAGATACGATACGTCGTCTCGGCGAGCCTTTTTTTCAACAGACGGAAGGCTATAATCGCAGCTTTGGCGGCACGGGACTGGGGCTGAGTATCGTCAAGAGCCTGCTCGAGGCTATGGGATCGCGTCTAGATGTGCAGAGTACGCTCGGCGAAGGCAGCACATTCTCCTTTGTGCTCGACGTACCGACGGAGGAGCCGCCTGCCTCACGGGAAGAGGATGCCGTAGAAGTCCAGCCTCTCGAGCAACAGCTGCACATGCTATACGTGGAAGATGTGAAGGTCAATCAGTTCTTCATGGTGGCGATGGCCAAGCGGCTAAACGTCGAGCTGACGCTGGCCAGCAGCGCATTGGAAGGCTATGATCTGATAAAGAGCCGTTCGTTTGATTTGGTGCTGACCGATATCCAAATGCCAGAACACGACGGCACGGAACTCCTTGAATGGGTCCGGTCAAATCCCGACGTGCCGCCTCGTTTGCCGGTGATCGCTTTTACCGCTCATGCCGAACACGATCGCGTGGAGCAGTTTTTGGCTATGGGCTTCGATCGCGTGCTTACCAAGCCACTACACTTTGATCAGCTGCGCTCAGCCTTAGATGCGGTGAAGTCCGAGCGTGAAGCCTGAAGATACTGCTTTCGCTGCATCATCCCTTCTCTTTTTTGAGCATATCGTTTTTTACAGCCCTCCAACGCCGTTTCTGCCGCTGCACGATACGCGTATATT
>JAYOKQ010000201.1:0-4363 GCA_038119905.1 Gemmatimonadota bacterium
GCGCTCAGTAGAGGAAAGCCGTATTAATCCGCAGGCCATAGAAGAAGAGCGCCGACTGTGTTATGTCGGCATAACTCGAGCGCGCCAACGACTCTACCTAACCTACACCAATCGGCGCTACGCCTATGGCAATCTAATCGACTGCGATCCATCTCGCTTTTTACAGGAAATTCCAGACGAACTCTATTCTGTAAAACGCGAAGTGGTCGAGTTCAACCCACGGGTCCGCCAGCCGGGACAGCCTCGCTTTGGGCCATCCTCTGCACGCAGCACGGGTCGCTCTGGACCGGCCGTCCGCAAAAAAAACCCCGAGCGCAAGCCCGCTCCCAAGGGCGTCCACTACGAATGGGATGAGCCACAGCAACCTACGGGCGACGCCTTTTCTGATCTGGTCGACCAGGACGATTTCCTCGCCGTCGGCCAGTGGGTGCGCCATGCCTCCTGGGGCAAGGGACAGATCGTTGCTCGGGATGGGCACGGCGAACAAATGAAGCTATCCATTCGCTTTGGCCCGCACGTCAAAAAGGTGGCCGTAGCCTACGCACAGCTCGAACCGGCCTAGTCGTGATCCGCCCCATACACGCCGTTCTGCTAGCCGCCGGCCGCGGCAAGCGGCTGGCCCCACACACCGATCGGATACCCAAACCCCTTCTCCCGCTCAATGGGCGTCCCCTCCTCGAATATGCCTTAGACAACCTAAGACAGGCCGGTATTGAACGCGTCCTATTGGTCGTCGGCTATCGCTCGAACATGATACGAGCCCATTTCGGTGACGGCAGTTCGATTGGCTTGTCCATTGACTATGTCGAACAGGGCCCCGTTGCTGGGACCGGAGCAGCAACGCTCCTCGCCGAAGATTTTGTCGGAGGACAGCCCTTCTTTCTCGGATGGGGAGATATCCTCTCCGCTTCGAGCGAGTATGCGCGTTTGCTGGACCTCTTTGTCCAACGTGAACAGGATGGCATCATGCTCCTCGAACGGGTCGAAGACCCGAAGGACGGGGCAGCCATAGAATGCATCGACGGACGCATCCGATCACTGGTAGAAAAGCCCGTGGGGCTGGGTCCGTCTTGGAACCAAGCCGGCCTCTCTGTATACACAGCAAGTATATTCTCTTCTCTGCGCGCGATACCGCTTTCCGAGCGCGGCGAGCTCGAATTTACCGCAGCCGTTCAACACAGCATCGAGGGAAACGCATTGATACGTGGCGTTCCCCTCAGCCATCCCCGGCTGCATCTAACGCGCCCTGAGGATATCTCTCGCGTGGAGCATGCGCTCAGCACCGACCGGCGCTACGCGGCAAGTATTGCTCATTCAACCCGTGATGATTAACTTCTAAAGTCTTTAGGAACAACCTATTTATAGGATTTTTTCACCGTTGCCAGAACCAGCCCACATCGCCTCTTCCCCCCTGCGCGTAGCCCTGCAAAACGTCGGATGTAAACTCAATGCCTATGAAGTAGAAGCGCTGACGCACGGATTCGATCAGCGGGGATTTGAGATCGTTCCCTTTGAAGCACAGGCCGACGTCTACGTCGTAAATACCTGCACCGTCACCGGCTCGGGCGATGCCGACTCGCGCAAAGCGATCCGCCGCGCGCGACGCGCCAACCCATCGGCTACGGTCGTCGCAACCGGCTGCTATGCTCAGCGCAGCCCGGACGATCTGACCACAGCCGGAGCCGATTTAGTTGTGGGCAACGGGCAGAAAGCCCATCTCCTCGATAGACTAGAGGCCCATTGGTCCGGAGAGAATGAACTGTCATTGGCCCCGGAAACGCCCCCCCGTACGGATACCTTTCTCTCTATAGACGGACTCGTCGAACAGGGCCGCACGCGCGGCATGCTTCAGGTCCAAGACGGCTGTGACGAACACTGCACCTACTGCATTATTCCCAGCGTGCGTGGGCAAAGCGTCAGCCGGCCTGCAGCTCAGATCGTGGAACAAGCTCAACAAATGGTCGCAGCCGGCTATCGCGAACTGGCGCTGACCGGCGTTCATACAGGTAGCTATGGCTACGATCTGGAAGATCGCGATGCCCTCGTTCGCCTGTTGGAAGCGCTTGAATCAGTCGACGGTTTGGAGCGCATTCGGCTCAACTCTATAGAACCGGCCTATATCAGCGACGCGCTGATTGCGCATGCCGCACAATCCGACAAGTTTTGCCGCCATTTTCACGTCCCCCTGCAGAGCGGTTCCGACGCCATCCTAAAGCGGATGGGGCGCCACTACGATGCCGCCTACTATGGCAGCCGTATTCGAGAAATTGCCGAAAGCCTTCCCCAATGCGCCATTGGGGCCGATGTAATGGTGGGTTTCCCCGGCGAAGAGGACGTTCATTTCCAACAGACCTACGATCTATTGGCCGACTTACCCATGACCTATCTACACGTCTTTCCCTTTTCTCTGCGCGAGGGCACTCCGGCAGAAAAACTGGCTCAACCCTGCGATAGTGCAACGAAAAAAATACGCGGGCAGCAGCTAATTGAGCTCGGTAAGTCCAAGCGACTTGCTTTTCATCAGCGCTCCGTCGGTCAGGTATTGACACCCCTCGTAGAAGATCGCCTCGATGCGGCAACAGGTCTGCGCGTGGGGCTGAGCGACAACTACGTACGCGTGCTCTTTTCGGGCGAGGCCAACGCACATCAGATTGTCAACGTTCGCATCCAACAGGCGCGCGAAGAATTGGTTTATGGAGAGGTAGTATGAGCAGCGAACTCACCATTATAGACGAAGTTGGCACGCACGCCGCCCGCGGTCGGGCCGGCCGAGATCCTCAAAGTCGCAGCGCCTATGTAGAAACCTACGGCTGTCAGATGAACGTTGCCGACAGTGAACTGGTTGCACGCATTCTCAACGAAGCTGGATTTACCATCACTGAACAAGCAGAAGGCGCCGACGTGATCTTGCTCAACACCTGCGCCGTGCGCGAACACGCAGAGGAGCGCGTTATAGGACGCGTATCTCAGCTCAATGGCCTGCGCGCTCAGCGCCCCAACCTCACGTTAGGCATCCTCGGCTGTATGGCACAACACCTGAGCGAGACCCTCTCAGAACGAGCTCCTTTTGTCGACATTGTCATGGGCCCTGATTCCTACCGACGGCTCCCCGATCTACTGGCGCAAAGCAGCGACGAAGCCCTGCTCGATGTGCGCTTAGATCGCTCGGAAAACTACGTCGGCATCACCCCCGTGCGCCGCGAGGGAACAAACGCCTGGATCACGATCATTCGCGGCTGCGATAAGTTTTGCACCTTTTGTATTGTGCCCTTTGTGCGCGGGCGCGAGCGCAGTATCGCTGCCGACGAAATTGTCCGCCAGGTCGAAGAAGTAGCTGGTGAGGGCTTTCGCGAGGTAACGCTGCTGGGCCAAACCGTCAATTCGTATCGCGATGACCAGAGCGACTTTGCCGACCTACTTCGACGCGTAGCCGCTGTTGACGGTATTGAGCGGCTGCGCTTTACCTCGCCGTACCCGGTTGATTTCAGCGATCGCGTAATAGAAGCCATGGCGGAGTTGGATGCCGTGTGTCCCTATCTGCACCTTCCCGTGCAAAGTGGATCCGATGCCCAACTGAGTGCGATGCGTCGCGGCTATACCATTGGTCAATACCGCACCCTAGTCGACAAACTCAGAGCAGCTATGCCCGAGGTTGCCCTGAGCACCGATATCATTACTGGGTTTTGCGGCGAGCGTGAAGAGGACTTCCAACAAACCGTCGACTTAATGGAAGAAATACGCTTTGATTCGGCATTTATGTTCAAGTATTCTGAGCGGGAAGGTACATATGCGCATAAAAAAATGCCCGATGACGTGCCGGAAGAAGTAAAGGGCGAACGACTGCAAAAAATCATAGCCCTACAGGAGCGTATCTCCGGCGAAATCAACGCTGCAAGCGTGGGGCGTCGCTATCAGGTCCTCGTAGAAGGACCGTCTCGCAGGCCTTCCCCCGACGGATCGACTCGCTATTACGGTCGCACCCCGCAGAACAAAACGGTGGTCTTTCCCGAGGCCACCGCGTCCAACGAGATAATAGAAGTCGAAGTAGAAAGCCATACCTCGCACACACTATTTGGGCACTGCACAACCTAAACTTCCCGACGTCTTCTTTTTAGTACCGCAGAGTGCGTTTGCAACGTCTTTTCTATAACGCTCTTAAACAGCAGATAGCATGGGAATCTTTCACTTGTCGAAAACCTTGCGGTATCGTCTCTCTCTTAGCCTCGCAACGCGCGTCCTGTGCCTTTTGTTCCTAACTTCTTTTACAGCCGAAGGCGAAGGTCTTCCCTATGGGTTGCCCGAACGCGTGCCCAATACGTCGCTTCTAATCGATTTGGCAATAGCGCCCCCGGCCGCGCGTCTT
>JAYOKQ010000202.1:0-4239 GCA_038119905.1 Gemmatimonadota bacterium
CGCGAAAACTAAGCCTTTGCTCGGGTGCGGGCAAAGGGCGGCTAGTCGGTATTTGCCGAATGAGCCAAACCGGAGGTAGCCCCTAGCCAGGCCGCGTAGAAATCGGCCATATGCGGCCATCGCTCGCTCGGCTGCGGCTGACAGGCGCGTTCGGCCACGTGGTGCAGGGCGCGTCTGAGATCCGAGGTGGGATCGACAAAGAGCTGAATGCAGCGCCCCATGGTAAATACGGTCGTGCGCTCGTCGATGCGGGCGCCGCGCTCGAACTCCTCGGGGGCCATAAAACGCGTCGAACCAAACAGGCGGCCCATGTCGTTGGTAAACGGCGCGCTGCGGTATAGATCGAGGTCAATTAGGTGGAGCTGGGCGCGGTCGAAGTCGTAGAGCATGGCGCCGTCGTAAAAGTCGTTGGCGATCCAGCCGCGTTCGGCTAGGGCGACGTGGACGCGAAAAATGGCCGTTAGTGCATCGACGAGCTGGGCCAGCGGCAGGCGGCGAAAGCGCTGAAACGACGAGCTCGGGTCGTCGCGCTGCTCGGCGGTTGTGCGAACGGATTCGCCGTCAATCCAGGGATATATCAGCAGCGGACCGTGCGGGCTTTCGATGGCGTTGAGCAGCGGCGGCAGGACGGGATCTTGCAGCGCAGCGGCAAGGCGGGTGGCGTTGCGCAGCCAGTAGACGCGTTCGTCGTGGTTGAGAAAAGCCGGTTCGTACGGTGCGCCAGCCGTTTTGACGAAGTAGCGCTGACCGTCGATCCGCACGCCATACGAGATATTGCCAGAATCTTGCGTCGCTTGATCAAAGCGCGCAAACAGGGTGCCCCTTTCGCGCAGAAAGACTTCGGGCGTTTCCGCGGTGTGCGTGTATTCGAGTAGGTCCACTGCGGGCGGCTACGCCGGATCGACTTTGCCGCGCTCGGCGACCAGATCGGCCATGGCCTGTGCATCGGGTAGGTTGCCGGCGCGCAGGCCAGCCAGCACGCCGGCTGCATTGGCTGCCGATTGGTTTTGGCTGACCTTCCACTTGCCCTGCAGCGATTCGATCTCAATCTCCACGCCGACGATGGCGCCAACGAGTCCGTCGATGTAGTCAGAGGGTGCATCGTCGACCGACCAGGGGACTGCAAAAGATGCTTCGTTGCGATCGGTCAGTGCAGCTATCTGCGCGCGCAGCCAGGCAGGATCATCGATGGCGCGCGCCCGGCCTTTTGCATGGACGGTCGCGTAATTCCAAGTCGGTACAACCCGTCCCGTTTCCTCTTTGGTGGCGTACCACGAGGGAGAGATATAGGCGTTGGGACCCTGAAAGACGACCAGCACGTCGGGGTTTTCAGCTAGATCCTCGAGCAGGTCATTGCCGCGTGCCACGTGTGCGCTCAGCGTGCCATAGGGCGTTAGCGCCTGAGTTCGGTGCATGGGAATGTGGTTGGCGTTGAGGCCGCGCCCCGAATGGGTGATGAGCGTAGCTAGCGGGTAGGTGTCGATCAGCGCGTGCAGGACATCTATGCGCGTCTCTTCAAAGTGCTTGGGTATGTACATGGCGTGTCCTACAGACCGGTGGATGACTGCTCGGCCGAAAGGGGTTGGGCGAAGATGAGCACGAACCCGTCGGGGTCTCGAATCGCTAGCTCGCGCTGTCCGTAAAATTGGTCGATAGGTCCGTAGGCGATGTCCACCCGCTCCACGAGGCGTTGGTAGAGCGCGTCTATACCGTCGGTGTCAAAAAAGAGGGAAACGCTAGGACAGGACGGCGCCGCGCCGTCGCGCTCGTTGAGCATGAGCTGGGCATCGTCCCACCGCAGCAGCGCCCAGTTGATAGGTGCATCCGGATTCCAGTGCCGGTTGGTACGCACCAGCTCAAAGCCGACCGACTCATACCAGGTGACGGACTGCAGCACGTCGCGGACGTCGAGCATAATCCGCGGCATGGCAAGCGATATGGGATCGGACATGAATCACCTCTTTCGCTGAGCATATATAGATCATACAATACCACCGGCATACAGGGTGGACAAGCACGCGTCTCTATTGGCTACGGCAAGGCCCATGGTGCGGAGCAGCCATTCTGCCTTATTTTGACCGCGCAGGAGACGCAGCGCCACGTGCTGTACGGGATAGGACTATTCAACAATCGACAGGGAGGAACACATGAACGAAGCGTATCAGATTCTCAGCGAGACGGAACAGGGCCGTCAGAAAATTCGCGATATCAAAGTGATGTTGGTGCAGGGACCGCGCACCTACACGCTAGTGAAAGTCATCGCCGATGATGGGCTCTACGGGATTGGCGAGGCCTACGGCAGTCCCGGTATTGGCGTAAAGGAACAGATTGAGGCGATCAAGCCGTCGCTGATTGGCCGCGATCCGCTGGGGATTGACGTGCTCTATACGACGATGGGGCAAAATCCGGAACCCGGCACAGGATGGGCCGGCGCCAGCCGCACGGACGGTTCGGCCCATGCGCTGATGCGTGCGGCCAGCGGCATTGAAATGGCGCTGTGGGATTTGGCCGGCAAGATTCTCGGCGTGTCGACGACGGTGCTGCTGGGCGGCAAGTTCCGCGAGCGGGTGCGCGTCTACGACCACGCTCGCCCGCGCGATATACTCGACCGCGCTTCGTGTGAAGAATGGGCGCAGCAGGTCAAAGAGGATCCCGCCGGATTTACCTGTCATAAATTTGGCTTTCCCCATACTACGCCCGATCAGGACGCCGGCCGCGATATGTCGAACCGCGTGCTGACCGTGCGCGAGCTGCGCCAAATCGAAGAGGGGTTTGCCAACTGTCGCGAGGCGCTGGGCTGGGACCACGATATCATGGTGCACTGCCACTGGGAATACGACGTGCGCACAGCGATCCAGATTGCCGAAGCAGTTGCGCCGATCAAGCCGCTGTGGCTTGAAGACGCGATGATCGTCAACTACTCCGAGAGCTGGAAGCGGCTGACGGCTAGTTCGTCGGTGCCGATTTGCACGGGAGAAAATCTGTGGCGGCGCCAGGAGTTTTCCGACTTCATCGTGCATCAGGGCTGCGATATCCTGCATCCGGATTTGCGCAACAGCGGCGGCTTTTTGGAAAACAAGCGCATTGCCGACATGGCCGAAATTTGGGGCGTGCCGATGGCTACGCACAATACGGGTTCGCAGCTCAACACCTGGGCTACCTGCCAGTGGGCCGGTTCGATTCGCGACTTTATCGCCTGCGAAACGGTGACGGGCAACGGCGACTGGCTCGACGATCTGCTCGTGCTCGATGGGTCCTATATTGAGGGAGGATATGTGCGGATTACTGAGAAGCCGGGTCTGGGCGTCGATCTAAATCCCGATGTGGCGCGTGCACACCTGGTCGAGGGAGAAACGTGGTGGGGCTGATGCGCCCCGCTCCCGATGGCTGGCCGGCCGCTGTCGGCGCGGTTGACTATCCGGCCAGCGCCGACGATTCGCTGCAGCCGATGCTACTCTGGGCCGCGCAGTCGACGCAGCCGCGGCCGCTGCTGGTCGGTCTCCACACGTGGTCGGCCGGCTACGAGCAGGCCGGCGGTGAGACGGTCTACGCGCGCTGGTGCATGGCGCGCGATTGGCACTTTATCCATCCGCACTTTCGCGGTCCCAACTGGACGCCGGACGCGTGCGGTTCCGAACGCGCCGTGCAGGACATCCTCGATGCGGTGGAATATATGCAGGCGCAGTACGCCGTTGACGCCGAGCGCATCTACCTAATTGGTGCTTCGGGTGGGGGCTATGCGTCGCTGCTCATGGCCGGTCGCGCGCCCGATATTTGGGCCGGGGTTTCGGCATGGGTGCCGATTAACGACCTGCATCGCTGGTGGCGTGAATGCCGCGGTACGAGGGCCTATGCCGAGCACATAGAGAGCGTTGTAGGAGGGCGGCCCGACGATGATGAGGAGGCTGCGCGCCAGTGCGTCATTCGCTCGGCGTGCACCTACTTGGCCGCGGCCCGAGACGTGCCGCTAGATATCAACGCCGGCGTGCGCGACGGACATCAGGGCAGCGTGCCGTTCTCCCATTCGCTCTATGCGTTTAACTGCGTGGCGGCTCTAGAAGATCGACTCAATGAGCAACAGATCGAGGCTTTTTATGCAGCGCAGATGCTGCCCGAAGGCTTTGTGCCGGCCGAAGCTGATGCGCTTTACGGCGATAAGGAGCCGATTTTTCGTGCGACGTCGGGGAACGCGCGCGTGACGATCTTTGACGGTGCGCACGAAATCGTGCACGCACCGGC
>JAYOKQ010000203.1:0-4229 GCA_038119905.1 Gemmatimonadota bacterium
TTAACGATGACGCGCAGTTCCTGCACGTTGCCCTGCTGTATCTGGTCATGTAAATCACTCAATGTCACCGAGCGAAGTTTGCGTTGATCTTGTTCGCGCTTGATAAGCTGCCTACGCAGACTCAGCTCTTTAGCTTCCCGTTCGGAATTGGTAACAACAAACGTATCACCTGCTTGAGGGACGCCCGGAAAACCGAGGACCTGCACAGGCGTCGAAGGACCAGCTATTTCGACGCGCTCACCATGTTCGTTGAGGAGGGCACGCACGCGACTGCTGTAGATCCCAGTGATAAAGGGGTCCCCCTCGCGCAGCGTGCCTTCTTGAACGAGAACAGTGGCTACGGGCCCACGCCCCTTGTCAAGTTTGGCTTCAATAATCGTCCCGCGTGCCATTTTCTCACTAACAGCTTGCAACTCAAGCATCTCAGCTTCCAGCATGAGAGTTTCCAAGAGTTGGTCAATCCCTTGGCCGGTTTTAGCCGAAATACCAACGCAGGGAACCTTTCCTCCCCATTCTTCAACAAGCACGTCGCGTTCGGCCAATTCACGCTTAATTTTGTCGATATCAGCAGTTGGCAAATCTATTTTATTGACGGCTATAACCATCGGTACTTTCGCTGCGCGAGCATGGTCAATTGCTTCTATCGTTTGCGGCATAACGCTATCGTCTGCGGCTACTACCAAAATAACGACGTCCGTTACACGAGAACCACGTGCACGCATCGCAGTAAAAGCCGCATGTCCTGGTGTGTCTAGGAACGTAACGGATCCGCCACCACTCAGCGGCACAGAGTAAGCGCCAATGTGCTGCGTTATACCACCAGACTCACCTTCAGCCACTTTGGCTTTACGCAGGTAATCCAAAAGAGAGGTTTTCCCATGGTCAACGTGTCCCATAACAGTGACAACGGCAGACCTTGGTTCGGGATTGCCCACCTCTTCCTCTATTTGCAGCTCTTCTAATTCGGTTTCTTCCTCGTCTTCAAGGGGCAATACTGTATACCCAAATTCATCGGCAACAGTTTGCATTGTATCCATATCCAGACGCTGGTTTATGGTGGCCATAACGCCAAGCTGGAGACAAATAGCTATAACTTCGTTGGCCTTAACACCGAGTTGCTCAGCAAATTCACCCAATGTGATGAATTCCCCAATCTTGAGCTCTCTGGTCTCCTCTGCACCTTCACTTTCATCGTCACGGGGACCGCGATCGTAGCGCCGACGGACACGCCCCTCATTCAGCTGGTTGAGAGTCCTGCGCAAGTTTTCTTGTACTTCTTTTGCATCAACAGCAGTTCCACCACCCCTTCGCCGTTTGGCTCCTCCCCTGCGGCGGGAGCCGCGGTCGCGATCATCTGCTGGTGGTGCATCAGTACGAGCCGTTACTTCGCGTTTTCCCGTAAGCTCATCGCGCATGTCTTGAACTAAATCACCATCGCGCTTACCTCTGCGCCTAGTGCGCCGCCGGCCACTATCTTCCTTCTCCGGCACAGGTGCATTGATCGATTGCCCACCCCCTCCACCAGCCGGCCGCCCCGTACTGACTGTAGGTGCTCCAGATGATCTGCGCCGCCCCGCACCATCCCCACCTCTAGATGGAGGCCCGGAAGAGCGCACAGGTTCCGGAGTGGGCTTATCGCTTTGTTTGCGACTTTCTTCTTTTGCTCTCTGCCGCTTTACCTCGGCGATCGAACTTTCCTTTTCTTCCTGGATTTTCCGCGTTATAGCGTTGAGCATATCTTCACTTACCACGCTCATATGGCTTTTGACTTCAAAGTCCATGTCCTTGAGCATAGAAATCAGGGCATCGCTTGAGAGTTTCTGCTCTTTTGCTACTTGATAAACCCTGCGCTTTTCCAAGAATACAACTCCCTTTTCAATAGTTCCCGCTAGGTGAGTTACTTAGCAGGTGAATGATTATTGCCCATCCGCTGTTGAATGCTCAGTGTTTTCTTCATCAGAAGCGGACACTGCTTCATCATCTTCTTCGGGTTTCTGGACTGTGGCCGCCTCTTCCTGGACGGTTGGCTCTTCGATCCTGTCTGCCTCAGGCCCATGCTCTGCAAGAAAATTTTCAGCAGCAGAGCGCAAGCCTCGAGCCGTTTCTTCGTCTTCCAATCCAGGGACCGTTTTTAATAGCTCAAGCGTAGATTCTGCAACCGAACGAATCGAGTCGAAACCGGATGTTGTTAAACTCAACGCTATGAGTTCACTAACCCTAGGAATTTTGCGCAATAATTTCTGAATCAACTCTTGCTTTGCCCGTCGCTCTTGATATTGAGCCTCGGTTATTATGTCAAGGCCCCAGCCGGTCAACTGCACGGCTAAGCGAGAATTCTGCCCGGATTTCCCGATAGCCAATGAAAGCTGATCTTCATCAACCAAGACGACGGCATGTTTACGCCGATTATCCGTAATAACGCGCGAGACATTAGCTGGACTCAGGGCGCGCGCAATAAAAATTTGTGGTTCGTCAATCCAAGGGACAATATCAATCCGTTCGCCACTTAGCTCTCGGACAATCGTCTGCACGCGGGATCCTTTAATGCCAACACAGGCTCCAACCGGATCGACGCGCTCATCGTTTGTGCTAACGGCTATTTTGGCGCGTTCACCTGGCTCCCGTGCCACTCCGTGAATTGTGACAATTCCCTCGGCGATCTCAGGCACTTCTACAGAAAATAGTCGGCGCAAAAACTCTGGATGTGAACGCGACAGTAAGACCTGGGGACCACGGCTCGATTTGAGTACTTCGTAAATGTAGCCGCGGACGGCATCCCCTTGGCGATAGCGTTCTCTGCGAATCTGTTCTTTGTAGGGGATAGCAGCTTCAGCTCGCCCCAAGTTAAGCACGATATCACCATGGCTAATTTGTTGGACCGTTCCGGATTCAACCACACCAACCCGACCGATGAATTCTTCGTAGATTCGCTCTCTTTCAGCCTCACGGACGCGCTGAATAAGGATTTGTTTAGCAGTCTGTATTGCATTGCGACCAAAATCACCAAAGTTCAGCTTCTGTATGACAACGCTTCCAATCTGAGCATCAGCGTCGATTTCGAGCGCGTCTTCGAGCGTTAATTCTGCACTCGGCTCTTCGACTTCTTCTACAACTCTCAAATGAGCTACAACTTCCATTACGCCGGTTTGAGGATCGACCTCGGCAACATAATTTTCGGTATTGCCATAGCGTCGTTTGGCAGCCGAAACTAGTGCATCTTTCAGCGTTTGCACGACCAACTCGCGGTCCACGTTTTTCTCGCGAGCTATCTGGCCGAGTGCTTCAACGATGCTCAAATTGGTCATTTGTTGTCCCTTATTTATTTTTGAACTCTACTTCTATTGTAGCTTTGGCAATTTCTGCCCGAGATACCTCGTCCAAACTTCCTTTGAGGTTTTCAATCTGGAGCGCGCTGGCATCCCAACGAATGAGCCGGCCTCGATGATTCTTTCCTGATTGCATGACAATTTTCAACAACCGCCCCTGTCCTCGGGCGAAGTCGCCGTCTGTAACTAGCGGGCGATCTAAGCCGGGGGATGTCACTTCCAGTCGATATCTGCCGGGCAAGGGATCTTCTACGTCAAAATAATCAGCTATTTCTCGGCTAATTTCTTCACAAGCAGAAAGGGAAATAGCTGGATCCTTATGGACCAAAATGCGGATATTAGGCTGCGAATTACTGCCAGCAAACTCAACATCAACGAGGATAGCTTCGTGATCCTTGACGATAGGCTCAATTTGCGAATATAGCTGTATTCGAAGCTGTTCCGCTTCGGGAGAAATCGACTTTTTACCCATTATGAAAAAAGCGGGCCAGAAGCCCACTTTCCATTAAAAATATGCCAGGCTGCGATATATGGCAAGGTAGTTTTAGGAAATCAAGTAAATAAATAGAGAAACTTGCTTTTGCGCAAGAACTTACAGCATCTTCAGCAATGCCCTTAGTTCGGCTTTAACTTCTCTCAGCACCAACTGAACATCTTGCTTTTCTACATCCTTAACACCAGGTGTTGCAAGAGGGGCCATGGGCAGCGACTTCGAAAATTCGATTCCCTGTTTCTGTGGCTCCTGTTTTTCTTCATTAGCTTCTTTTTTTTCCTTTGGCCCTTCACCCTCCTCCGCGACAACTGGGTCGCTTAAAGAGGGCAGGTCAAACACCATATTCTGCAATAATTCGGGTTCATTTTTTAGCTTTTGCTTGACACCTTTAGTGGTATACCCCTCTTCGT
>JAYOKQ010000204.1:0-4102 GCA_038119905.1 Gemmatimonadota bacterium
CTACAAAACGCTTTCCGCATGGAGTATTAAAGCGTGGTGCACCTTCTGTGTGGGCTGATTTTTTTAATTCCCTCAATTACTCAGGCTGAAGTTGTGGCGCAGGTCCGTTCGACTGGCTATGGCGTCGTCGTAAATGGGGATCGGGCAGCTGCCGTTGAAGAAGCCCGTCGCACCGCTCTTCGCCAAGCCGTTGAAGAAGGAGTTGGGGTCCTACTCTCCGGACACACGCGGGTGGAAAACTTTATGGCCATCGAAGATCATATTTACACCCATACCTCAGGCTATGTCCGGAACTACAGCGTATTAGAAGAAGGCCTCGTTGATGAACATACGCTTTCGTTACAAATCGAAGCCACGGTAGAACTCGGTCATCTGACCGAGCGAATTGACGCGTTGGAAATTCTCATAGAGAGCGCGGGAAACCCCTATATCCTTTGCGTGGAGCAGGTCGACATAGAGGAAAATCCCATGATGGCCGCCGCCATGCGGGCAGAAATGTCAAAGCTGAGTAATAATAAAATCAATGTCTTAGTAGCCGAAAACACTGCTGCCGTCAACACGGTTGAATCCGCCCTCCGCCTTGCAAGGGAAAAGGGGGCTGATATCGTAGTCTGGGGAGAATATCGGGCTCTATCCAGTGCGGATTATTCGGTGCCATTTTCAAAAAATACGACCCGTTCGCTGGGCGTGTTGTCGGCGTCGATTGAAGCGAAAGTTGAGGCTCTTTGGAGCGATACGGGGGAAGTTTTTTCTACGCATTTCCACCGAGAGCGCGTAGCAGCTGGAAGCGAGTTGGAGGCTAAGAGAAAAGGTTTGTTGCAATCGGTAGAGACCTTGTCCGATTTACTCGTGAAAGATCTTGTCGTCAATTGGCAGAAGAAGGTTTATTCTGGGCGGATGGTGCGGATGGTCGCGAACATAAACGATGTAGACTTAGTCAAGTTTGAAGAGGCGCTCATTGGAGCGCTGGGTACTACGCGGGCAGTACAGCGCAGGGGGTATAGTGGAAGCACTGCTATGTATGATATAGAGAGTAAAAACTCAGGTTTCGATATCGCTCGACGCTTGAGTTTACGGGGCTTTGACGCATTTGAAGTGACTATCCAACAAGCGACGATGAATACATTAAAATTGCAGGTCGGGAATTCTCTATGATCGTTGTTAAGGATATCGTGCCTGGTGAGTTGGGAGATCGTAGTGGGCTACAATCTGGTGACCGTATACTCCGTATAAACGGCGAAAAAACAAGCGATATTTTAGATTTTCAAGTGCAGAGCGCCGAAGAAGACCTGTGCTTTGAAGTAGAAAGAGACGGCGAACTTTACGAAGTCGACATTACTCGAACGGTCGGTGAATCGTTTGGGATTGACTTCGAAGAATTGCGTCTTCGAAGCTGCAATAACAAATGCGTTTTCTGTTTTATCCATCAAATGCCTAAAGGTATGCGAAAGAGCCTCTATTTTGAGGATGACGACTTTCGCTTGTCTTTTCTTCACGGATCCTATGTTACGCTTACAAATGTCAAAGATCACGACATAGACCGGATGATCGATCAGGGTTTGACCCCTCAATACATTTCAGTCCATGCAACCGAGCCAGAGGTGCGGTTAAAGATGCTCGGACGGAAAAAAGCTACAGTCGATATTCTCGAACGGTTAAATCGACTCGCGGCGGGGGGCATTGAAATGCATACCCAAGTTGTCGTGTGTCCCGGTTGGAACGATGGGCCCCATCTCGAGCAAACTGTGCGTGACCTAAGAGCACTCTATCCGGCCGTGCGGTCAGTAGCACTGGTACCGGTTGGGCTTACAAAGTTTAGGGGCGATTTACCCAACATCGAACCGGTAACACCCACCATTGCGCGATCTTATCTCGAGCAAATCGATGTGTGGGCTAATCAGTTTAGAGGAGAAGTTGGGGAGCACTTTGTTTATGGGGCAGATGAATTGTATTTGGTTTCTGAAAGAGAGTTACCTGTTGCTTCTCATTACGATGCTTTTCCTCAATTGGAAAATGGCATCGGCATGGTGCGTTCTTTTCTCGATACCTGGCAAAGGGGGGCAACGCGGCTGCCTGCTAGTGCAATGAGTGGCCTGCGCATGGCTTTTGTTACTGGCGTGCTTGGTGCAACCTTTCTGGAACCTATTGTGCAAGAAATCAATCGGTTGACTGGTGCCTACGGGGAATTAATTGTCGTTGAGAATGATTTTTTTGGTCGAGGTATTACCGTAAGCGGACTGCTAACAGGGGGTGATATCTGCCGTGCCGTTAAAGCTGCAGGTGCCGTCTATGATGTAGTTTGGTTGCCTCCTAATTGCGTGAATGGAGAAGGGGTCACACTCGATGACCAAACAGTAGCCGATATGAGTAAAGCCATTTCAATGCCGGTTTGGGTGGGGGATTACGATCTGGCGGCTGGATTAACTGCTTTTGTTAAGGAGAAAACGGGGGCAGCCATGGGCACAGGGCGCCAATTATCTGAACTAGGCTATATCGTGGGGCGTAAGGAATGACTGAGAACGATTTGAGTGGCTCATTGCCAAAAGTTATTGCGCATGAAAAACCGGTTATTGCTATAGTCGGAAGGCCCAATGTCGGTAAATCGACGCTTTTTAATCGTTTGGTTGGCTCGCGTATGGCGATTACGGACGACCTTTCGGGTGTAACTAGAGATCGAATTTTTGCCCCAGTTGAATGGTCTGGGAAACGCTTCACGCTCGTTGACACAGGCGGTTATTTGCGAGACTCAGAAGATGCTATTGAGCGAGCGGTTCGGGATCAAGTTGAAATAGCGGTTATGGAAGCTGATGTCATTGTCCAGGTTTGCGATTTGCAAACTGGGGTCACTGATCTGGATCGAGAGGTCGCAGAGCGGGTGCGCAAACTGCCCCACCCCAAAATGCTCATTGTGAATAAGTCGGACTCAATGGCGAGTGAAAGTCGAATGAATGACTTCTATGCGCTTGGATTGGGCGATCCCTTTCCGGTATCGGCTGCAACGGGCCGACGGACGGGAGATCTTTTGGATGCTATGCTGTCTTTATTTCCCGACCCAGAAGAAATATCTGATGAAGACGATGACATAATAAGAATAACGCTGGCAGGGCGGCCCAATGTCGGTAAATCGACGCTTATTAACCGCCTTGCTGGGCAGCAGATCTCGATTGTTCATGATCAACCGGGGACTACGCGCGATACTACGCAAACGTTGCTCTCTTGGCGGGATACAAAGATTCTCCTAATGGATACAGCGGGATTACGCCGTCGGACCAAGGTGGACGATCCCATTGAATTTTATAGCGGTCGCCGTGCATTCAGCAGTATTGAGCAAGCCGATGTCGTCGTGGTTGTAATTGACGCAATTGAGGGATGCGTTATGCAGGAGGCACGTATTATGGAGCGCGTCATTGAAGCCGGCTGCGGAATGGTAATCGCTGTTAATAAGTGGGATATAGAGGACGTGCGTGGCGAAGGGGCAGAGGTCTTTCGCGATGATTTACGACATCGCTACCCCTTTTTGCGCGATTTCCCCATCGTATTTATTTCAGCTCTAACCGGTCGGCGAGTAAGCCGTTGCTTAGAAACAATTGCTCGCGTAGGCACGAATCGCCAACAGCGCGTAGGCACGTCTCGATTGAATCGCATGTTGCGAGATGCTTACAATGAACATCCTCCGGCAAAGGACGGTAGGGAGATTCGCTTACTTTATGCAACACAGCATGCGGTTAACCCACCAGCTTTCACGATTTTTTCTAATTTGCCCCAGTCAATTCCCGATCCCTATAAGCGGTATATGGAAAATAAACTGCGTGAAAATTTTGGCTTTGAGGGAACCCCACTGCGGATCGTCTGGCGTAAGAGAACTGAATCAAAGGTAACGCGAGGTTAGTTTTGTGAAAAACACCTTGGGAACTAGGTTGTATTACAGCATCAGCGAAGTGGCTGAATTGACGGATTTGCAGCCATATACTCTTAGAGCATGGGAAAAAGAGTTTTCGTGCTTGCGCCCGCGTCGGGCACGGGGAAAAAACCGGGCCTATCGCGAACGAGATATTGGCATAATTCAGCTTATTAAACAGTTGCTGTATGAAGAGGGGTATAC
>JAYOKQ010000205.1:0-4067 GCA_038119905.1 Gemmatimonadota bacterium
TATCACCGCATGTGGGGCGCAGCCCGTCACGACGCGGCCACCGGCGTTCACCGACCGCTGCACCTCGACGTCATCGTGCTCGAACCGCACGACGGCATCGGCGACGAACGCCACGTGCGCGTGCAGCTCGACTTCGTTCATCTGAGCAACGAGCAGCGCGACGCGCTGGTGGCCCCGGTTGCCGCCGCGGCCAAGGTGCCCGCCGAACGCGTCGTCGTCACGCACTCCCATTCCCACTCGGCCGGCTTTTTTGAAGCGAATCGGCAGTCGCTGCCCGGCGGAGAGCTGATCGCGCCCTATCTCCAAGGCGTCGCAGATGCGGCCGCCGCCACAACGAGCGAGGCCGTTGCCAATCTGGCCGAAGCAACGGTTTCCTATGCGCACGGCCACTGCACCATGGCCGCCCAGCGCGATTATTGGGATGGGGAAAACGGCATCTATACCACCGGCTATAACCCGGACTGCGGTATTGAAAATGTGCTGTCCGTAGCACGCGTAACGGACGGCGCAGGCGCGCTGCGCCTAGTGATCGTCAACTACGCCTGCCATCCGACGACGCTGGCCTGGGACAATACGCTAATCAGCCCAGATTTCGTCGGCGCCCTGCGCGAAGTCGTCGAGGCAGATCAGGGGGTGCCCTGCTGTTTTTTTCAGGCGCCCTGCGGCGACCTCGGCCCAAAGGACGGCTTTGTCGGCGATACGGCCGTAGCCGATCGCAACGGCAAGCAGGTCGGCCACGCCGCGCTGTCTACGCTCTACGGCATGGGCCCGCCCCAAACCGATTTCACCTATGCCGGCCCCGTCGTATCCGGCGCGACCATTGGCACCTGGTCCTGGCAGGCGCACGACGCAGAGCGACAAACGGCCAGCGCGAACTTCAGCGCGGCCTATTGCGCCGTCGACCTGCCCCTCATCGAACTACCTAGCGCCGAGCAGCTGCAGACCGAGCTCGAAGCATTCACCCGCGCACAGCAGCAAGCCGACGAGCAGGGCGATCCGATAGCCGCTCGCGATCTGGGCGCACGCGCCGAGCGCTGCCGACGCTGGCTTGGCCGCATCGCCAAGCTGCCCGAGGGACGCACCTTCCCCTTCCACTTTAGCCTGCACTTTTTGGGCGACGCCGTATGGGTAACGACCGGCGCCGAACCCTACAGCTGGCTGGCCGACGCGCTGCGCCGTCGCTTTCCCGCGCTGTTCCTGCTCATTTCGCCCATTGCCGGCGATACGCAGGTGGCTTACCTCCTCACGCGCGACAGCTATGGCAAGGGCTTGTATCAGCAGGAGCCCTCGTCGCTCGATCAAGGCTGCTTGGAACTGCTCGCCGATGCGATCACGGAGCAGATCGCCGCGCTCACCGGGCACGCACCCACCTACTAACCAGCCGAGGACACCATGGCCAAAAAGAGACCTGCCATACGCGTCGGCGTCGTCGGCGTGGGCCGCGGTCGCTCCTTTATGCGCGCAGCAGAAGCCACTGGCATGGAGCTAGTCGCCATTTGCGATACGTGGGAAGAACGCCTGCAGGCCGAAGGACAGGCGCTGGGGGTAGCGACCTATGTCGACTATGAAAAATTTCTAGCCCATGACATGGATGCCGTGGTGTTAGCCAACTACTTCCACGAGCACGCTCCTTTTGCCATCCGCGCGCTCAAGGCCGACAAGCACGTAATGAGCGAAACGGCGGCCTGCCACACGCTAGGCGAAGGCGTCGCGCTGGCCCGCGCCGTCGAGCGGAGCGGCAAGATCTACCTATTCGCCGAAAACTACCCCTACATGGTCTACAACCAGGAAATGCGCCGCCTCTACCAGAAGGGTCACATCGGCGAGTTCAAATACGGCGAAGGCGAATATGTCCATCCCGATCCCGCCGAGGTAAAGCTGGCGCGCAGCTGCGGTCGCAACCACTGGCGCAACTGGATACCGGCTACTTACTACTGCACGCATTCCATCGCGCCCGTCATGTACATCACCGATACGCGACCGGTAAAGGTCAACGGCTTTGCCGTGCCCTACGACTACGGCGATCCGAGCAAGACGCAGCACGTCGGACGCGCCGATACGGCCTCGGTCATTATCTGCAGAATGGACAACGGCGCCGTGCTCAAGTCACTGCACGGCGGCCTGCGCGGCCACGGCAACTACGTGCGCATTCACGGCAACCGTGGCCTGATGGAAAATGCGCGCCACGGCGACAAACAGCGCCTGCGCGTCTGGCGTGAGCCGTGGGAAAAGCGCCAGGGCGAGCCCGTCGAAACGGTGTATAAACCCGATTTTCCCACGCACCACGACGAGGCTACGCGCGCCGGGCACGGCGGCGGCGACTTCTTCACCAGCTACCACTTTGCCGAGGCCATTCGCCGCGACGAACCGCCCTATCTCGACGTATACCGCGGCATCGACATGAGCATCACAGGGATTCAGGCTTGGCGCTCAGCCCTGAGCGATTCAGCGCCCGTAGACGTGCCCGACTTCCGACGAGAAAGCGTGCGACGAAAGTACGCCAAGGACCACTGGTCGCCCGACCCAGCCCGTGCGGGGGCCGGCCAGCCGCTCCCATCTCTTCTCGGCCATATCGAGCCTACCGCAGAAGCCAACGCGCTGGCAAAACGAGTCTGGGCACGGCAGGGGTACCGCGAGGACTAGTGGACAAATCCCCTTTCGGTATAGGCACCCGTCTCAATCGAGACGTGCGCCTCTTTATGGTGTCGGCCGTGGCCACCGGCGTCTGCTATACGGGCCTGTATTTCCTGCTGATCAACCTCTATTTGCTGCGCATGGGGTACGGCGTCGAGTTTATCGGCATCTTTATCTCAACCGGCGCGTTTTCCTTTGCGCTGTTCAGCCTACCGGCCGGAGCCGTCGGTCGGCGCTGGGGCAGTCGCCGCGCCATGATTTTCGGGATGGGCGTGCTCTCATTCGGACTAGCGATGCTGGCACTGAGCGCTCTACTACCGACGGCGTGGCAGTCCATATGGCTACTCTCTTTTTGCGCCCTGCGCGAATTCGGCAATGCCTTCTACTTGGTCAATGCCAACCCCTACCTGATGTCGGTCGCCCAATCCGACGAGCGCGCCCATGCCTTCTCCATCCGCGCTACCATCACGCCGCTGGCCGGCTTTGTCGGCTCGCTCTTGGGGGGTTGGCTACCGGCTCTCAGCGCAGCGCTATTTGCGCTCAACGATAGAAGTCCACTCTGCTACGTAGCCCCACTGCTCCTAGCGTCAGTTCTGCTACTGCCTGGACTGGGGTGTTTGGTGCGGGCCGGCGAGGGCCAAGAAGGAGCGACGCAGAGCGCATCTCAAGCGCGCGGCGCCCGACCGCTGAACGCCATGTTGGCCATTGGGCTAGTCAGCCTGCTCTTTGTCGTAGCTGTGTCAGCAGGACAAAGTTTCTACAGCATTTATATGGATTCTGTGCTGGGCTCATCGACGGAAACCATCGGCCTAGTCGCCTCGCTCGGTCAGCTCGCATCAGCCCTGCTGATGCTGGGTGCACCCGCTGTTTTAACGCGCTGGGGGCACGCGCGTTCCTTTGTGGGATCCGCCGTCTGCCTCGGACTAAGCATCGTGCCGATGGCGCTTATCGCGCACTGGCTAGCCGCAGGGCTTAGCGTCATCGGCATCGCCTTTCTCATGGCCTTTGGCTCGACGGCGCTGACGCTATTCCATCAGGAGTTGGTGCCCCCCGGCTGGCGCTCAGCCATGTCCGGTGCGTCGATGATGACGATGGGTTTTGGTTGGGGTCTCGTTGCGTCAGGAGGCGGTTTTTTCGTTTCCGCCTGGGGCTGGAGGGCGTTCTTTCTAACGGCTGCCCTGCTAACAGCATGTGCGGCCGCCTGCTTTTGGCTCTACTTTGTGCAGAGTAGGAAAGCAAAAACGCCGTGACTTGTTTACTTCAGGGGAGAAGACGATGATCGATATTCCCATTCGCTACTACCGCGACTACGCCGGCGCCTACGACTACGGCTACGAAACGCTCGGCCTATCACTCGAGGAGTGTGCCCTGCTCGTCGTCGACGTCGAAGGGACCGCGCCCAATCCAACTACGGAGCACATGATCGCGCCTGC
>JAYOKQ010000206.1:0-4010 GCA_038119905.1 Gemmatimonadota bacterium
GCACCCAGAGCTGGCAGATTCCCAACGCCGGTGTCATGGACCTGCACCTGGGATATACACTGCGCAAAATTCGTATAGACGCACACGTGTTCAACCTGCTCGATTCGACCTACATCATGGAAGCGGTCGACAACAGCAGCTTTAACGCGCTCAAGATCGACGGCGAGCTCGTGGATCCGCACGGCGCCGCCTCCGCGGAGGTTTACTACGGCCTGCCGCGTCGCATGAACCTGTCGCTCAGCGTTGTCTTTTAGCGACGACGAGCAACGCGCGTAGCACATAGGGGCTGTCGCACCGCGGGTGCGACAGCCCCTCTTTTTACGACCATTACATAGGTTATCCAACGTGAATAAACTGCTACTGATCGTCGCCCTAGGCCTGTGTGCGTGTCATCTCGGAGAGGCCAACAACGAGTCCCCCGCAACAGAGCCGCTCGTCTTCCAGCGTTCGTATGACCATCTGAAGGATCGGTCCCACCTACAGCTCGTCTTTGGATCCTGCCTAAACCAAGAAGACGACGCGCCTATTTTCAACGCGATCAAGCGCGCACAGCCCGATCTCTTTCTCATGGTCGGCGACAATGCCTATGCCGACATATACCGAGACGACCTGACCGACATGCGCGTGGCCTATACAGAGATGGGCAACCTGCTAGCTGCACAGCGCCTGGATTTCCCCATCGAAGCGGTCTGGGACGACCACGACTACGGCACTAACGACGGCGGACGCGACTGGAAGCACAAAGCGTTTGCCGAACAAATTTTCTTGGATTTCTGGCAAATACCGGCCGACGATGAGCGACGCCAACGCCCTGGTATATACTACCAGCAGCGGCTGCAGCTTGCCGGTGCACAGGTGCAAATCATCTACTTGGATACGCGCTATTTTCGTTCGAACCTCCAGGAAACGGACCGGCAAGAGCCCGGCAAGGAACGCTATGTCCCCACCGACGATCCCGACGCCACCATGCTCGGCGACGCGCAGTGGGCGTGGCTCGAAGCGCAGCTAGCTGAGCCGGCCGACTTTCGCCTTATGGTATCATCCGTGCAGTTTATCGCCGTCGGTCACGGCTGGGAAGGATGGAAGAACATGCCCGGCGAACGCCAGCGCCTGCTCGACCTGCTAGATACCTATGCCATCGACCAGCTCGTCATTCTTTCGGGCGACCGGCACCGCGGCGCGCTCTACGCTACCCAAACTCGCCAAGGTCGAACGCTGTTAGAAATCACAGCTAGCCCCCTAAATCGAGGCGTGCTGCGCGAAGAAGAAGCGGGACCATACCGCATGGGACCCACTTTTACTCAGAACAACTTCGGCAGCGTTTCCATCGACGCAGCGACCCGGCAAATGACATTAACCCTCAGCGACGGGGACGGCGCGATGTTAGCTCAGCACGTCGTTCAGCGCGTCCCATAGTCGAGCCTTGTATCGGCACTACAGCAAATCGCCCGCTGTGCCGATATAGAGAACAGTAGCAACACACACTCGAGGGAAACCAATGGACGCAATCAGCGGTTCGACAGACTCATTGGTCGCGCTAGGCACGGCCATGAAGGACGCCCAACTCAAGGGCGCCCTAGCGGTACACACGTTTAAAAAAGGCCTCGACGCCCAGTCGCAGGCCGCCGTTAACCTCATTGCGTCCATTCCAACGGTTGCGCCTAATACGGCGCAGACCGGCCAACAGATTGATTTAGTCGCCTGATCCGCCTCGATCTCAGCGCGTCATGTGCCCCTCGACGTAGCGCTTGAGCATTTCCCGACTGATGCGCCACGTGTCCCCGAACTGAATAGCACCGGGGAGCTTACCCGTTTCAATCCATCGATAGATCGTCGCCCGCCCCACGTTGAGCAGCGTTTGAGCTTGCTGCACCGTGAGGAAATCAGGGTATTGATCCCAGCAAGATAGTTCCTTTTTCATGCAGGTACTCCGCTTAAAAATTTATTTGCCCGTCTAACAAAGCCGCTAATAGGCCGCTCAGAGCCTCTAAACGGCCCATAGAGCCCCGTTCACCCTACCACTCATCTCCAAAGACCTGTTAGCACAAAATCGCATTAGAAGCGCTCTAGAGCGTTCATGAGATTGCCCTGGTGCGTGCTGATTTATCAGTAAATGATAACAAATGATAATATTTAGCGCATCTATTTTTTGCTGGGACATATGCTATTCGCGCCCGCGCAGGCGCGCGTTCTATTATATAGGCGTTTTTGCGCAGATAAACAGCCTCCTAAACCCGCCCTACGCGCAGTGCAATGGGCCGCATCGCTACAGGAAGGCCGTGCTCCCGCATGCTCCCGACGAGAAATAAAACCCGTTTGCGCAGAGCGGCCCACAGACGTATCGTCTACTACGGCCCCAAACGCATGGTTTTTCGCGGGCGAGCAATCCAATGTCCGCGGCCCAACCGAAAGAGAGTACATGCGCTACCTACTGCTCTGCGCAGTCCTGTGGTTCGGCCCCGTCCGCGCCGAAGAGGCGCCCGTGCGCGCGGCACACGCCCTTACGCTGTACGGCACCCCGCGCTATGGCGCCGACTTCCAACACTTTGACTACGTCAATCCAGAAGCGCCCAAAGGCGGCACCATACGCCTGGCCACCATCGGAACCTACGACAACCTCAATCCGTTCATACTCAAAGGCGTAGCGGCCGCCGGCTCGCTGCTGCTATATAACCGCCTGTGCACCAAGTCGCAGGACGAGCCCTTCACCGAGTACGGCCAGCTGGCCGCCCACATGGATATGCCAGCAGACCGCTCTTGGGTCACCTTCACCCTGCGCGAAGAAGCCCGCTGGCACGACGGACAACCCGTTACCGCCGAAGACGTCGTCTTTAGCTTCAATGCGCTGGTCGAATGGGGCATTCCGTTCTATCGCAGCTTTTACGCCGACGTCACAGAGGTCAAAGCGCTGGACGCACGCCGCGTAACGTTTTCTTTTCGCGAGGGCACCAACCGCGAAATGCCGCTGATCATGGGCCAGCTACGCGTGCTGCCAAAGCACTACTGGGAAGGGCGCGACTTTAGCGCTACCACCCTCGAGCCGCCGCTGGGCAGCGGCCCGTATCGCATTGCTGCCCTCGAGCCGGGTCGCTCCATTACCTACGAACGCGTCGCAGACTACTGGGGACGCGACCTGCCGGTACACAAGGGGCGCCACAATTTCGATCGGATTCGCTACGAATACTACCGCGACAACACGGTGGCCATTGAAGCATTTAAAGCAGGCGAGTACGACGTGCGCTGGCTCGACAATTCAAAGGAATGGGCCACTGCCTACGAGGACTTCGCTCCCCTTGGCGAGGGCCGTATGATCAAGGAATCCATTCCCCATCAGCTCATACGCGGCATGCAGGGATTCTGCTTTAACACGCGCCGATCCCAATTTGCCGATCGCGCCGTGCGGCGTGCGCTGGCCTATGCCTTTGACTTCGAGTGGACCAACCAAAACCTCTACTACGGTCTCTTTGCGCGCAGCAACAGCTATTGGGGCAATTCGGATTTGGGCGCGCGCGACCTGCCCACAGGGCTCGAGCTGGATATCCTTAACAGCTACCGCGGCCGCGTGCCCGACGAAGTCTTTACTGAAGCGTATGAACCGCCCCGCACGGATGGCTCGGGCAACAACCGAACCCACCTGCGCACGGCCCGCACCCTGCTACAGGAGGCCGGCTGGCGCGTGCAGGACGGCGCACTGACCCACACCGAAACGGGCCAGGTCATGCGCATTGAGTTTTTGTTGGCCTCTCCGACCTATGAGCGCGTGCTCGGGCCGATGATTCAAAACTTGGAGCGGCTGGGCATTGCCGCCATCGTGCGCACGGTCGATGCGGCCCAGTACCAAAACCGCGTGCAGTCCTTTGACTACGACGTCATTGTCGCCTCGTGGCGGCAGACGCTGAGCCCGGGCAACGAGCAGCGCAACTTTTGGTCGAGCGAGGCGTCTCAATCACCCGGTAGCCGCAACTACGCCGGCATCGCCGATCCGGTAGTAGACGAGCTGATCGAACGGC
>JAYOKQ010000207.1:0-3974 GCA_038119905.1 Gemmatimonadota bacterium
GGATTGACGATGTGCTGGTCGCTGCCGACGGGTCGGTGTGGGTGGCCACGCTGCGCGGCCTGAGTCAGTATGACGGCGCCGCGTTTCGCTCCTTTAGCCAGCGCGATGGGCTTCGGGGCAACGCCGTGCAGGCACTGTACGAGGCGGACGACGGCACGCTGTGGATCGTCACCGATCAGGGTATTAGCCTGCTGCGCGACGAACGTCTCGTCGACTGGCAGGGCGGTAACGGTTTGTCCTACGGCCGCGTGCATGCGGTGGTCCAGGCGCGCGACGGCGTCGTTTGGTTGGCGACCGACGACGGCGTTATTCGCTACGACGGAGCGACGACTCAAGAGCTATTAAAACGCGACGGGCTCAACGACAACCACGTCGTTTCCATTGCAGAGTCGCCGGACGGCGACGTGTGGTTTTTGACGGGCATGGGCGCTACGCGCCTGCGGCGCGAGCACAGCGATCCAGCCGTATTGATTTCCTCTCTTGTCGCCGATAAGGTCTACGCCCCAGATGCTACCATCCAGGTGCCTACGACCCAGCAGCGCATCGCGATCAACTTCAAGGGCATGAGCTACCAGACGCGGCGCAAGCTCATGCAGTTTGCCTACCGCCTGGTCGGCTACGACGAGGCATGGCGCTTTACCCGGGATAACGCCGTCTACTACGACGACCTGCCCAGCGGCACCTACGCTTTTGAAGTGAAGGCGATTGACAGGGCGTTTAACTATTCGCGGCAGCCGGCGCGCGTCGACTTTGAAGTGATCTACGTGCCGGGGGCCTCTTCCATCGGCATCAGTTCCGTGCAGGTAGAGGATGTCTATGCTTCGTTTTATAAATCCTATGCCGTACGACCGATTGCCACGGTGCAGCTCTTTAACAAGAACGAAATACCGGTCGAGGCGACGTTGCAGTACTATCTGCCCGAGCTGATGAAGCGGCCGGCGCAGCAGGAGCTCACGCTGCCGGCCGACGCGCAGATCACGGTGCCTATCCACGCCGTGTTGGACAACGCGCTGCTGCAGGTGGCCGGACACGAGCCGTGGGATGCCGAGATCAAACTGTCCTACTCCGTAGGCCCACAGACGGTCTCTATTGAGGAGCGCCGCGCGATCACGGTGCACGGCAAGGGCATGCTCAACTGGGACTCCATCGCGCGGGCGGCCGCCTTTATTACGCCAGAAGATCCGACCGTTGCGGCCTTTGCCCGCAGCATGCTCGCTCGCTTGGGCGACTACAGGCTACGCGGCGATGCGTGGGGTCACGTGCCGCAGGCGATGCTGATGTTTGAAGGACTCAATGCGCTGGGCGTGCGCTACGCCGCCGATGCCAACACGCCCTTTCAGATGGCGCGCGACAACGCTGCGGCCATCGATAATATCCAGTACCCGGCCGAGCTGATGCATTCTCAGCTGGGTGACTGCGACGACAATACGGCGCTGTTTTGCGCGCTGCTGGAAAACGTGCGCATCTCCACGGCGTTGGTCGACGTGCCCGGACATATCCTCATGATGTTTGACTCGGGCATCAGCCCCGACCGAAAGCTGGGCACACAGCTAAACGAAGCGCTCTTTGTCGAACACGCCGGGCGGCTGTGGGTGCCCGTAGAAGTAACGGTATTGGGGGAAGGCCGACCCTTTACAGATGCGTGGAAACTGGGCGCTAAGATCTTGGAAGGGGTCGACGTGCGCGTGCCCGGCAACGTGGTGGTGGTCTCCGACGCCTGGCGCGACTATCCCTACGGCGACCTGCCGGCGATTGATCCGCCCGACCTGCCGGACGGCGACCTGCTGCGCGACAAGGCGGCTGCCAACTTCAGGGAATTTGAGGCGATGCGCGACGAGCATTTCTACCGCGCATACATTCGCCCGCTGCTGGCCGACCCGACCGATGACGCGCGCCGACTGATCATGGCCATGTCGTATATAGAAGCCGAGCAATTTTCCGAGGCGCTGACGCACCTGCCGCTGATCTCCGGTCAGTGGAAGGAAGTGGCCACCTACTTGATTGGGTACAGCTACGCTGGGTTGGGCGACTTTGAACAGGCGGCTCGCTACATCGAAGCGGCGTCGAGTATGAATCCGGATCATCTCGGCTATATGACTTCGCTGTGCTGGATTTACTCTGAGCAGCTGGCATATCCCACCCGCTAGCGTACACATCGCATGGCCTATACGACACTGGATGATATCGACTGGACGCAGTGGCAGCCCCAGCAGCGGGCTACGCTGCTGTACGTGATGTGCGAGGAGCGTATTCTGCTGATCCGGAAAAAGCGCGGGCTGGGCGCGGGTAAGATTAACGGACCGGGTGGACGCATCGAGGCCGGTGAGTCAGCCGTCGAGTGCGCGGTGCGCGAAACGGACGAGGAGGTCGGCATCCGCGCGTGCAACGTAGCAGAGCGCGGGCAGATGCGCTTTCAGTTTGTCGACGGCTTCTCGATGCAGGTGGATATTTTGACGGCCAATGCCTACGAGGGCACGCCGTGCGAAACGGACGAGGCCGTGCCGCTGTGGTTTCCCATAGATGACATACCCTACGGAGAAATGTGGGCAACCGATCGCCACTGGCTGCCACACATCGTCGCGGGTAAGAGCCTTGTGGGGTGCGCGCTGTTTAGCGGCGACGAGCCGCTGGATTGGGATATACAGACGGTAGAATAGCTACGTAGATTGGGCGGCTAGGCGAGTATGCCTATACTGCCCAATCCAAGACGCGCTTCAATCATTTACAGGAGAGACCCATGGCCAAAGATCTCTACGTATCGCGCACTGGACGCGACACGTATTCCGGCACGCAGAAGAGACCCTTTGCCACGCTAGCGCGGGCCCGGGATGCGCTGCGGGCGCTGCCGGTGGCCGAGCGGGCCGGCAGCACGGTCTGGGTGAGCGGCGGCGACTATTCGATGGGCGAAAGCCTGCGTCTGGGTCCGCGCGACGGCGGACAGCAGGGCGCGCCGGTCACCTGGCGTGCCGTGCCGGGTGAGCAGGTGCGCCTAGTGGGCGGCCGCGTCCTGTCGGGGTTTACGCGGGTTGACGATCCGGCCGTCTTGGCGCGCCTGACGCCGGAAGCGCGTCGCCACGTGCGCCAGGTCGATCTGAAAGCCCTCGGTATCGGTCGTCTCTCTCCCATGCAGTCGCGCGGCTTTGGTCGCCCCATTACCACGGGGCATATCGAGCTCTTTATCGACGGCCAGCCGCAGACCATTGCGCGCTGGCCCAACGCCGACGCCGACGATCCGTTCGAGCGCATTGTCGGCTATCCGGAGGGCAAGGATCGGGCGGACGGGCACGGCTCACAGTACGGCCTGTTAGAAGAGGGCTTCTTCTACGAGGGGGATCGTCCGCGCCGCTGGGCCGATATCGACGACGCGTGGGTGCACGGCTACTGGGCCTACGACTGGGCCAACAGCTACGAGCGCATCGCTTCGATTGACCTAGAGGCGCGGCACATCAAAACGCGGCCGCCCTACGGATTGCACGGCTACCGCCCCGGTCACCGCATCTTCTTTCTCAATATACTCGAAGAACTCGACGCGCCGGGCGAGTACTACGTGGACCGCGTCGCCGGCGTGCTCTACGTGTGGCCGCCCAAGCCGCTGGCACAGGCCCACGTCATGCTGTCGCTGCTAGAAGAGCCGCTGATTGCCCTCAAGAGTGCGCGCCATATCGTCCTGCGCGACCTCGAGCTGACGGCTACGCGCAGCCACGCCGTTAAGATAGAGGGGGGCCAACACTGCCTGGTGGCCGGCTGCCGCATTTCCAACACCGGCAACTACGGCGTCTGGATTGGGGACGGGACCGATCACGGCGTGCAGAGCTGCGATATTTGGAACACCGGCGACGGCGGTGTCCACCTGTCGGGCGGCGACCGCAAAAGCCTTACGCCCTGCCGGCACTTTGTCCACAACTGCCACCTGCACCACCAGGCGCGCTGGTCGCGCTGCTACGTGCCGGCAGTCAACCTAGAGGGCGTGGGCA
>JAYOKQ010000208.1:0-3579 GCA_038119905.1 Gemmatimonadota bacterium
TCGACCAGTGCAGCGACAATCACTCCCACCCAACCACTTGCTTGGGTATAAACAGAAACAATTCTCGTCGTTTCGACCCGTTTCATTTTCTAGCGCATTTTCTAAGGAATTCTACCCCGACCACCGACCTCCATAGGGTGCAGTATTCGCCTCCCCACGTCAATTAAGACTGCTTACCACCTAAATTGACTTGGTTCACCTCGTCGATACATTCCCCTCATCGAGCGAAACCCTGTCCTGTGAACCCATCTTTATTTGCCCTCAGGTCCTCTATGCCCATTCGATTCGGCTATCCCTGCCAAAACCTAACCATTAAGGCTTCTACTAATCACAACCTTCGGTTGGGCAGCCTCACCCATGAAGATCGACTTGCTGAAAAAATAGCAGCGAATTTTTCCGATTTAGAACGCATGCTGCGGTGGAATGCTGAACACGGAATAGACCTTTTTAGGATCGGCCAACAGCTTATCCCTTTTGCTTCCCATGCAGATTTCCCCTATAAATGGTCAACGGTATACGGGAATCAACTCAAGGTTTTAGGAGACCTCGCCGCCCAACTCGGCCAACGTCTTTCCATGCATCCCGGTCAGTTTATTAACCCCGGCAGCCCAGATATCGACGTAGTGGAGCGCAGCCTTGCCGAGCTTCGCTACTCCGCACAGGTACTCGAACTCATGAATGCACAGGATGGGGTAATCGTCCTCCATTTGGGCGGAGCCTATGGCGACAAGGCCACGGCTGCAGACCGCTTTATCGCTAATCTAAAAGGCGAAAACAAGATTAACAGATTTTTGGCATTGGAAGTAGACGAACGCGTTTGGACTGTTCAAGAAGTTGTAGAGGTGGCCTCTGCATTGGGCGTCAGCGCGATTGTTGACAACCTTCATCATGGGTTAAATCCCGGCACACTAACCTTAAAAGAAGCGATCGAATTGGCTCTACCAACCTGGAAAAATCGCCCCAAAATACATCTATCGAGCCAAGATACGACCAAACAACCCGGTGCCCACGCCGCACTTATCTTGGATAGCGATTGGCAGATGCTTCTGGAAGCATTGGGAGGACAAGAAGCCGATATTATGGTCGAGGCTAAAGACAAAGAACGAGCAGTATTTCCCCTGTTAAAAAGTATAGCCAGCTGAATTCGGCCCCATAAAAAAGGGGCCGTCCGAAGACGGCCCCTTTTTTAAACTCCCCACTGCAGTGTTTCTGCTTAAAAACCCCCAGCTTCCATATGGGCAATCACGTGCAGAATGTTATCTTCTGCTAATTCTGCCGGTGTGAAGGAAAGCGTTACCGAAGCGCTATCACTCGACACCTGATCATTATCGTTTACTACGGTAAATTTCCCGTTAGCAATTAGATTGTCAGGCAGATCGAAATCGATCCAGGTATGGGTCGTATCGACGTGGTAGGGCCCATCGATCTGGTGAGACGCAGTCACCGTCACCTCATCAGCACCGGCCACCCATTCAATGGTTAGCGTGCCAATGTAGGTTCCCTTCGATGTGTCGCATTGACCAGCTCCAGCATAAATGGGCTGTGTGATGCTACCGCTCTCACCCGGAACAACCGCGATCTCGTTAACCCATCCCCAACGGGTTAATCCCAAACCGTCGCCGCAAAACTCAAGGTTACCAAAGGCATAAGCGGTTTCGTGATCGCCATCATCACCGCCTCCACCGCCTCCGCACTCTTCAGCCGTCGGGTCGAGTTCGCAGGGGTCGACGGAAGGCGGGCAAAAACCAAAGTCGATATCAGTGAGATCACTCGTCAGCGCCCCTGTTTCAACACCCCCGCTGCCTTCAGCAGGCGTATAATCCGCTGGCGTCTCTACCTCTACGCGATAGGATCCGCCGGCCACCAGATTTTCGAATAGGTAAGCACCGTCTGCGTCGGTTGTCGTCGTAGAAAGTTCTACTCCGTACTCGTCCAGGAGGGTGACAAGCAACCCAGCCATGCCTACATCGACCCCGTCAAATGCACTGTCGCAGGCATCGTCCTCATATACGACTCCTGACAGGTCGTAGAGCGGACAGAAACCAAAGTCGATATCAGTCAGATCACTCGACAGATTTTCTACCGCATATCCAGCAGCATTCTCCGATGCCGCAAAGTCATCCGGAGTATCCACCACTATCTCGTAGTCGCCCGTGAGGAGATCTTCGAATATGTAGGATCCATCTACATTCGTGGTAACCGTAGTCAAGGTAATGCCCTCACCCGACAGGAGCGTTACCAACACGCCCTCTATACCGGCGTCACTGCCCCCCAAACTGCTACCGCAATCGGCATCCGCATATACAGTCCCGGAAAGGTCAAAAACCGGGCAAAAACCGAAATCAACGTCGGTCAGGTCGCTCGATAAGTTTTCAACAGCATATCCCTCGGCATTTTCGGAGGGCACATAGTCCGGCAATGCTTCCACTGATACTTCGTAGTCACCGGCTAAGATGTCTTCAAACAGGTAGGTGCCATCGGCCCCGGTTTCAACGGTTATTAGCACGTTGCCCGCCGTGTCCAACAGGGCAATCTCCACACCAGCAATGCCCGTTTCCCCCTCTTCAAAATCTTCGCTGCAGTCGGCATCGCGGTAGATCGTACCAGAGATATCGTATACGGGAACAAACCCAAAATCGATGTTCTCTTTGCACTCATCCAGCGTGCCAGTGGAAAAGCCCTCTGCATTTTCGTTAGCAATATGGTCAGCAGGACCTTCTTCAACGACTACACTGTAGTCATTGCCCTGAGGTAAATGCTCGAAAACGTAATGTCCCTCCTCATCCGTCGTCGTCGTTTCAACAACGTTACCATCCCCATCAAGGAGAGATACGACGATTCCACTGAAGGGCGTCTCTTGGCTTTCGAGATCGCCGCTATTGTCTGCATCTTGATAAACGGTGCCAGAAATATCATAGAAACAGGAAACCTCGAATGTTACGTAGCCCCACCAGGCACCCTTAGCACTGGTGAAACCATCCGGGGTGTTGGCTCCACCGGCATACCCCGTTTCTCCATCATTCGACTCGGAGGTGCCGTCGTCCTCGTCATCGCCATCAACTCCATCAGCAACCAATGCTGCGTGCGTCGATACATAAAGGGTCTGGCCACAGGGCGAGCCTTCCCACGTCCAAGGAATCGTAAGGGTATACTCGTCTACATAAAGGTTTTCGGCTGTATAAGGAGCCTGTCCCGGCGCAGGCCGCTTGTCGGGAATATCCTCTCGATTATCCCAAACATACACATGCACTTCTTTTAAGTCGGCCGTGCCGTTGGTATTGTAGGTTACATACAGATTGTCTTCGTCGTTGGTGATGGATACAGTGCCCGCATCATTGGTCTTCCCAGCCCACAGCGTATAGGTCGTAATGCCATAATCGGGGCAGTTCGCCTCGTTGTACCCACCGAACGTGCCGCCACCAGCATCCGTGGTATAGGCCGTTTCACCGGCATTCGTAGCTGCACTTACCGGAGCACCCCCCTTTTTTGCAGCAGGTTCGGGCATCGCTCCGTGAAGGACGGGATTTTTGCGATCGCCACACCCCGCCATAAGCAAGAAGATAAGAACCAACGATCCCA
>JAYOKQ010000208.1:3589-3971 GCA_038119905.1 Gemmatimonadota bacterium
GACCGAGACCATTTATATGAAATAAAAAATTTCGTTGCCATATCTCCCCTTTTGTCTTTTTTTGGCATTGGCTCAATTTCTTACAAAGAAGAGTATATGCACCTTTTTTCTCTAAATCAAGCAAAAAAGCAAGCAAACGGTAAATATTTCCGATTTTATTTAAGTTTATCCCAGAAAAACTTTCCTTTATTATTAATTAGTTGCCTATTTCAAGGCCCGCGTTTTAAATTTCGACATCCGGACACTCGCCCATTTTAGATAAAAAAGCCTTATTTTTCTTGTATATGAGCTACAAAAAGTCGATTTAATGGCTATTGCAGGCATATTTTTATATTTTTGGTTTATTATAACCAAGAAGCCAATGTAGACCTGAGGTATTGGC
>JAYOKQ010000209.1:0-3865 GCA_038119905.1 Gemmatimonadota bacterium
GTCAAGGTCCTTGAGATCGATACGGGTGGGAAGATCCGCCTCAGTCACAAGGCACTTATTGAAAAGTAATAATACCTAACGAAAAGTGAGCCGTTTTCATTTGGGTCACCTTTCTTCTCGCAGGTGAATGGACTGAGACTATCGGAGAAGTTATTCCGATAGTCTTTTCCTTATGGTAAGGATGGTATGGAAAGAGTTCGGATTGCAGAAATCGGACAATATGACGGTTGCCAAGTGCAGCTTAGTGGTTGGTTATACAACAAACGCTCTAGCGGTAAACTGCATTTTTTACAGCTGCGCGATGGGAGTGGAATAATACAATGTGTAGTTTTTAAAGGGGAAGTCGACGCTGAAACCTTCGAATGCTGCACGCATATCCAACAAGAGACCTCCCTTCAAATTTGGGGAACTGTCCGCAAGGATGAGCGTTCTCCCATCGGTTTTGAACTAGGCGTGAATCGAATAGAAGTAGTTGGGCAAAGCGGTGATTACCCAATTTCTCCCAAAGAACACGGTGTTTCGTTTTTGCTCGATCACCGGCATCTTTGGCTTCGCTCCTCCCGTCCCAATGCCATATTGAAAATACGCAGTGAGATATGTAAAGCCTGCCGTGATTTTATGGACGAACGCGACTTTACGCTTGTGGACGCGCCCATTTTTACCCCAGCTGCCTGTGAGGGAACATCGACGCTTTTTGAAACGGACTACTTTGATCAGAAAGCCTATTTAACGCAAAGTGGGCAACTTTATATGGAAGCTGCGGCTATGGCTTTCGGGAATGTCTACTGTTTTGGGCCCACCTTTCGCGCTGAAAAATCCAAAACCCGTCGGCATTTGACTGAATTTTGGATGATTGAACCTGAGATGGCCTATTGTGATTTAGCCGGCGATATGAAAGTGGCCGAAGAATTTGTCTATTATATCGTTAATAGAGTGTTAGAAAAGCGCCGTAATGAACTGGAAATACTAGAGCGAGATACAGATAAATTAGAAAAAATAGAGCTCCCATTCCCGCGTATTTCCTACGATGAGGCAATTGAAAAATTGCAAGCAATGGGCAGTGATATTCAGTGGGGGACTGACTTGGGAGGGGATGATGAAACAATCCTCTCTGAGCAATATGATGCCCCTATTCTAGTGCATCGATATCCTCTTGATGTTAAAGCGTTTTACATGAAGGAAGATCCACAGGACAAGAGGTTAGCTCTGTGTGTGGATATGCTTGCTCCCGAGGGGTACGGTGAAATAATTGGTGGGGGGCAGCGGGAAGATGACCTTGCTATATTGGAGCGAAAGATCAACGAACATGAATTGCCTCCAGAGGCTTTTCAATGGTATACTGATTTGCGGCGTTATGGTACGGTTCCGCACGCAGGTTTCGGAATGGGCATAGAGCGAGTTGTAGCTTGGCTCTGTGGATTGAAGCACGTAAGAGAAACGATTCCGTTTCCACGCATGCTTCAACGTTTATATCCATAAATAGTTCATATAAAATAAATTATGTTAATAAGATGAGTGAAAATTATAATTTCCAAGAAATAGAATCAAAGTGGCGCAATTTTTGGCTACGTGAAAAAACGTTTCAAACATTGGGGCCTGACGCCGCATCATTTGATTCAAATAAACCCAAGTGTTATGTGCTCGATATGTTTCCCTATCCAAGCGGATCGGGGCTGCATATAGGACACCCTAAAGGGTATATCGCGAGTGATATATACAGCCGGTTCAAACGGATGCAGGGATATAATGTACTGCACCCTATGGGGTTTGATAGTTTTGGGTTACCAGCCGAACAGTATGCGATTGAACACAATATTCATCCGGCGATTATCACGGAAGAAAATATAAATAACATACGATCCCAGCTTCAATTTCTAGGGCTGGGCTATGATTGGGACCGGGAAATTGCCACCTCGCGCGAAGATTACTATAGGTGGACGCAATGGATATTCACTCGTCTGTATAACAGTTACTTTGATGAAGATCATATATGGCATGATGCGAATGGCAGAGAAATTAAAGGTAAGGCGCTGTCCATAACGGGACTTGCTAAATCCTTTGCTGATGGAAAACGAACCTATAGCGATGAAGATCAATCCATTTTAGGGGAAGACGCAAACAAAGGATGGGCTGATTTATCAGAAGCTCAAAGGCAGGCGGTATTAAATCATTATCGACTCGCTTATCATGATGAAATCGTCGTTAACTGGTGCCCAGGACTTGGAACAGTATTAGCAAACGAAGAAGTGACCAATGATGGAAAGAGTGAACGGGGTAATTTCCCCGTTTATAAACGACCGCTTAAGCAGTGGATCATGCGGATTACCTCCTATGCTGACAGATTGCTTGAAGATCTCGATGCACCTCTTGCGCAGGGGGATGAGCGGGAACCCTTTACATTGGATTGGCCTGCCGCGATCAAACTCATGCAGTCTAATTGGATTGGGCGCAGTGAGGGGGCAGAGGTGCAGTTTCAAGTTCTTAAGCCAGGAACCCAGACAGTTCACAGCGAACTCACAGTGTATACCACTCGGCCTGACACATTATTTGGCGCCACTTTTATGGTTTTGGCCCCCCAGCATCCATTGGTTACGCAAGGAGACCCTCTTTACAATGTCCCTGAAGATTGGGCTTCAGATATAGATCAACGATGGCGCGGGGATGAGACGGAACTGTCTCTGCGGTCTGCTCTGGCGGCATATGCAGATCGAGCGGCACAAAAAACGGCGGCCGACCGAGAAGAGCGCGAAAAGACGGGTTTGTTCAGTGGATTTTATGCAATAAATCCGGTAAATGGGGAGACGATTCCCGTATTTGTAGCCGATTATGTCAGCATGGATTATGGGGCTGGCGCTATAATGGCCGTTCCAGCCCATGACGAGCGAGACTTCGAATTTGCCGAGAAGTTTGGCTTGCAAATTACTAAAGTAGTACGAGGGGGCAAAGAAGGCGAAACTTGCTTCAGTGGCGAGGGGACCAGTATTAATTCGCCCCAAGGAGACCAGACAAGTGAGTTTTCTATTAATGGTCTATCCACTGCAGAAGCGAAGTCGATTATCATAAATAAGTTGGAAAGCAAAGAGCTTGGAAAGCGGGCCGTCAAATACAAACTGCGCGACTGGATTTTTTCTAGACAGCGCTATTGGGGCGAACCATTCCCTCTCTATTCTCACCCAGATGGTTATGCAGTTGCTATTGATGGCCCTGTAGTGCTGCCTGAAATGGATGATTTTCGACCTGAAACCTCCGACGATCCAGATCGCCCTGTTCAGCCTCCGCTGCATCGAGCTGGAGAGGAATGGCGAACCGTGGAACTTCCCGATGGCGCGATTGGGACCCGTGAATTGAATGTCATGCCGCAGTGGGCGGGATCTTGTTGGTATTATTTGCGCTTTATTGATCCCCAAAACGGACAAGCCTTCTGCGGTGAACAAGCCGAACAATATTTCATGCCGGTTGACCTCTATGTCGGAGGAGCTGAGCACGCGGTTTTGCATCTACTATATGCGAGATTCTGGCACAAGGTACTATACGATCTTGGGCATGTTTCAACCCCTGAACCTTTTAAAAAACTGTTCAATCAAGGCATGATAACGGCTGATGCTTATCAGGATGAGCGCGGCGTATATGTCGATATAAGGGCCGTTGAACTGCGCGATGGCGAGGGGTATCACAAAGAGACCGGCAATCGTTTACAGCGAACCGCTGGAAAAATGGGCAAACGCTATAAAAATGGTTTGCCGCCAGAAGAAGTCGGAGAAGAGTTTGGTGTAGATACGCTCAGGTTATACGAAATGTATATGGGGCCACTTGAAGCCAGCACGCCTTGGAGTATGGAAGGTATTCGGGGCATGCAGCGATTCTT
>JAYOKQ010000210.1:0-3863 GCA_038119905.1 Gemmatimonadota bacterium
CACCGGAAGAGGCGATTGGACGAGGCCTGAGCGCAGAAGGCGGTCCGGTCGTGCTCGTCGAAACGGCGGACTGTGCCGGCGGGGGAGCGGCCGGAGACAGCGTAGCCTCACTGAGAGCGCTGCTAGCGCAGGAGGGCGTGCGCGACGCGCTGGTGCCCGTAGTCGATCCGGAAGCCGCCGAGCGCTGTCACGAAGCCGGCTTGGGCGCCGAAATCACGCTGTCGCTCGGCCATCGCATGGACCCGCGCTGGGGCACGCCGCTCGAAATAAGCGGCACGGTCTTGCGCTTGAGCGACGGCGCCTTTCGCTACAGGGGCGGCATCTGGGACGACGTAGCCGGCGATATGGGGCCTAGCGCCGTGCTGCAGTCGGGCGGCGTGCGCGTGCTGATCACGAGCCACGCGACCTACGACTGGGCCGACGAACAGTGGCAGGCCGTCGGCATCGATCCGCGCCTTGCTCAGTTTGTCGTGGCCAAAAATCCGATGAACTTTCACAATGTATACGACGACTGCGCCGCCCAGATTCATATCTTGGACACGCCCGGTCCCACGCCGGCCTCCGTGCGCAACCTGCCCTTCGGGCACATGGCGCGCCCGTTTTTTCCGTTGGATAGCGATATAGACGAGCTAGAACCGCTCGTCCTGCGCTAGTTAGAACTCGACGCGCAGTCCACCCGTTGGCAAGATCTTAAAGCCGCGCTCTTCCACCTGACCGCTCAGCTCCAAAAAGCGCTCTTCGTTGACGTTGAGATGACCGTAGAGGTTTACAATGTCGATGAAGCCGACCAGCGCCATGCGCCCCAGCTGACGGCGCGCATCCAAGCGCAGGTTCAGCGTGTGAAACGCCGGCAGGCGCTCGCTGTTGTTGGCGACGATTTCCTGCGCATAGCGAAGACGCTCCGGGTCGTTTAGGACGTCGGCGTGCACGACAAACCCGTCTCTGGGCCGCCCCGTGGCGTAGCGCCACTTGCCCGCAACCGACCAGGTCTCGTTCACCTCGTAGCCGGCCAACACGTTGAGGATGTGCGGCTGGTTAAAGTCGGCGTTATACGACCCGCGTCCGTCCCCGTCGTCGCGCTTGCTCTGCGCGTACGAGTAGTTTACCTGACCGTAAAACTGGTCGACAAAGCGCTTTATCACGCTCACGTCAATGCCCGCCGCCCAGCCTACCCCGTCGCTCCTGCGCAAAGGAAGCGTGCGGTCGGGCCACACCGGCAGCCGGTCGAAGCGCTTGTAATAGGCTTCCGTCGTCCACTTTACGTCGTCGCGCAGGTAGTGTGTAACGCCTGCAATGAGATGGCCGGCCCGCGCATGGGCAAGCCTCTCGTTGGACGGAGCGGCCGTCAGCACGAACAGGTCCGGCGCCTGGTAGTGAATGCTCCCGGCCGCGTTGAGGCGCGTGCGGTCGTTTACGCTGTACGATGCGCTCAGACGCGGTGCCCAGTAGTGGGCGCCGTTAAACGCGCCGTGCACGTAGCGCAGCCCGGCGTTGAGCGTCAGGCGCGCCGTCGCGCGCTGACTCCACTCGCCAAAGGCCGCCAGCGCGTTCTTATCTGCGCCGACGTCCGCGTTTACCAACTCGGGCCGGCGCACGATAAAGCGCTGCGACGGATCCGGCCGCCGATCGCCTGCGCTATACACGTACAGCGTGTCGACGCCGTACTGCGTCCACCGGTTGTCGATGGCCAGCTGACTCAGCTCGACCCCGGCCATCCACGTGCTGCGCGCCGAACGCACCTGCGTAAAGACCGAGCGCAGGCCGACCTCGCGCTCTTCGTTGTCCTGCTCTATGCCATAGCGCGTGAGGAATAGATCTTGGCGATCGGCCCCTTCTCGAGTAGGCCACGCCTTGCCGGCGCGCACCAGCCGATCCGTGTAGCGCCGGTAGACGCTCGTCTGCAGCACGCTGCGCGGACCGGTCAGAAAGCGCCAGTTGACGCCGAACAGCGATTTGGACTCCTGAAAGTCCACTATGTCATTGGAAGCAGCCCCCGCGCTGTTGAGCACGTGTCCGACGTCGCGGTCAAATTTTTCCGGTGCGTAAATGCCCAGGAGAGAGACTACGTGCCGCGCACCGAGCGCGGTCGTGGATTTAACAATCAGATCGTCAAAGCGCGGCCAGCCCAAATCGTCCTGACCCGTTTGATTGAGGATGCGCTCAAAGTCCGTATGGCGCGCCGACAGGATGAGGGACGTGCCGCCGTGCAGGTAGGCGGGCCCGTCGTAGTTGAGCTCCCAGCCCGTTATATCGAAGCGCCCGTCTATCGTCGGCGTTTGGCGATTGCCTTCCTTGAGGCGAATGTCGAGAAAGGAGGCCAGCTTGCCGCCGTACTGGGCCGAAAAACCACCCGCCTGAAAGCGCGCCTCTTCGATTAGATTCGGCGCAAAAATGCTAAAGCGCCCGCCCTGTTTGTTCTGCTCTTCCGTCGAGCCCCCGTTAAAGTGACTAATCTTATCAAAGGGAATGTTGTCAATGAGCATGATATTTTCTTTCGGACTGCCGCCGCGCACCGAAAAGGAGGCAAATTCGCCGCCCGACGTGCTGACGCCGGGCAGCGTTTCCATGGCCCGAAAAATATCGCCCGTGGCGCCGGGCGTGCGGCGAATTTCATCGCGCGTATAGGTAAAAGACGAGACCGGCGCCTGCGCGTCTTCGCGAAAATACCCAGCCGAAACCACGGTCTCTTCGCCTTCGATAACGGACTGCTTTAGCTCAACAGCCTCGACGTAGGTCACCTTGTCGCGCACGACGCGCACGTCGGTTTTAAACAGGCTGTGATAGCCGATAAAGTGCACGGAGATTTTGTAGACGCCTTCCGGCAGGGCGTCTATTTGAAAGCGGCCCTCCCCGTCGGTGGCCGCGCCCCATTCGGTGCCCACAACCGCGACGACGGCGTCCGGCAGCGGCTGCTTGGTCATTCCGTCCAGCACGTGACCGACCAAGCGTCCATTTTCTGCGGCACCGACCGCATGCACGGCCAATCCAACACACAGCACAACGGCAACGATCGTTTGCATTCCACTCTTTACCATAGCTATACCATAGCTATCTCTTTTTTTACTTTTCTGGTACAATGTTGTCAATGAGTATGATATTTTCTTTCGGACTGCCGCCGCGCACCGAAAAGGAGGCAAATTCGCCGCCCGACGTGCTGACGCCGGGCAGCGTTTCCATGGCCCGAAAAATATCGCCCGTGGCGCCGGGCGTGCGGCGAATTTCATCGCGCGTATAGGTAAAAGACGAGACCGGCGCCTGCGCGTCTTCGCGAAAATACCCAGCCGAAACCACGGTCTCTTCGCCTTCGATAACGGACTGCTTTAGCTCAACAGCCTCGACGTAGGTCACCTTCCAAACTAGGTCTCACGCCTGCACGTACTCATTGTTCCCGATCCCATCGCAATAAAAATTAAACGAGTTTGCTACGCCTGCACCCTGCCCAGCTCCTCGCCCAGCGCCCCTATGCTCTCTCGGTTGGATGGGTCAAGCGTCACCATCGCGCCGTGGCAGCCGCTCTCGGCCACCGCGTTGGCCAGGGCACGCACGCGCGCCGGATCGCCACCGCCGGCAATGGGCGGATAGAGCGGCACCCGGCCCCGGCTCAGCAGCTTCAGTCGGCCTAGCTCGCGGCGATAGTAGATCTCGATGGCCTCGCTCCCTTCCAACGCGTCGGCGCTGTCGGGCCAGGGCACGTCGTCCAGCGCAAAAAACAGCCGCGCGACCCGACACAGGCGCGCCTCGTCTAGCTCGGGATTGAGCGCACGCAGCGCGCGCACCCACGAAGAGGCCGCATAGACCGCACCCGTCGCCCAGCCCACCACGCCGCCGGCCGACGTCCCGCCCGTGATAAAGTCCGTCGCCTC
>JAYOKQ010000211.1:0-3863 GCA_038119905.1 Gemmatimonadota bacterium
ATATCTGGCTCTGCGAGCAGACCAGCCTGCCCATCTGCGGCCCGGAAACCTGCGAAGGCAAAATGTACGTGCGCGCCGAGTGGATCAAAGCCGGTGCCTGCGATATCAGCCGCTGCGGCGTCGGTGACGTCGGCGGCCTGACGCCGCTGATGAAAACGGTGCACCTGTGTGAATCGTTCGGCATGCGCTGCGAGATACACGGGGGCGGCCCCGGCAACCTGCATGCGCTCTGCGCCATGCACAACGGCGAGTTCTACGAGCGCGGTCTGCTGCATCCCTTTATCGACTTTGACGAACCGGCGCCCTATCTGCACGAGCACGGCGAGCCAATGGACGAGCAGGGCTTTGTCCACGTGCCGCAGCGGCCTGGTCTAGGCATGAATATCAACTGGGATTACATCGAGAAAAACCTCATTAAATAAATCCCAACACCCATTTCACAGCAGTCTATCTAACGCGTTTGGCCCTCCACCTGAGGAGGGCCAAACGCGTAGTTACACACCCTGGAGAATTTCACCATGCTGCCTCGTAGCACGCCCGAAGCACAGGGCATTTCCTCCCGCGCCATATTGGCTTTTGTCGAACGCAGCGAGCGCACAATCGATGCCCTACACAGCGTTATGCTGCTGCGCCACGGCCACGTAGTAGCCGAAGGCTGGTGGACACCCTATGCCCCGCAGACGCTCCACGAGCTCTATTCGCTCAGCAAGAGCTTTACCTCCACGGCTATTGGTTTGGCCATCGCCGAAGATCGCCTCAGCCTCGACGATACCGTCGTCTCTTTTTTTGACAAAGACGATCTACCCGCCGAACCCAGTGCCAACCTGCAGGCCATGCGCATCCGCGACCTGCTGGCCATGACGAGCGGCCACCAAGACGATACCGTCGGCCGCCTCTTTGTCGGTGGGGATGGCCGCTGGAGCCGCGCCTTTCTCCACTTAGACGTCGAGCACAAGCCGGGCACGCACTTTGTCTATAATACCGGCGCTACCTACATGCTCTCTTCCATTCTACAGCGAACGACGGGCCAGCGGCTAACCGACTATCTGCGACCGCGCCTCTTTGACAAGCTGGGCATTGAGAAGCCCCTCTGGGAGCAAAGCCCTGAGGGCACTGATCTGGGTGGCTGGGGCCTCAGCGTGACTACGGAAGATATCGCCCGCTTTGGCCAGCTCTACTTGCAGCGGGGCGTTTGGAACGGAGAGCGTGTCCTGTCCGAGCAGTGGGTAGCTGCTGCCTCTTCGCGGCAAACGTCCAACGGCTCCAATCCACACAGCGACTGGGAACAAGGCTATGGCTACCAGTTTTGGCGCTGCCGCCACAACATCTACCGCGGTGACGGCGCCTTTGGTCAATATTGCATTGTCATGCCGGAACAGGATGCCGTGCTGGCTATTACCAGCGGCGTTGGCGACATGCAAAGCGTGCTCGACACCGTATGGGAAGAGCTGTTACCGGCCATGAAAACCGCGCCACTGGGCACCGACGCCGACGCGGAGGACGCGCTGCGCGCGAAGCTAGCCACGCTGCAGCTGACACCCCAGCAGGGCCAGCTCGACGCACCGCTTGCCCAACAAATCAGCGGCAGGCAGTATGTGCTACAGGAGGATGACTCTACACGCGAACCCGGCGCCATAGAACTGGGCCCAGACCATTCCTCAATCGAAACCGCTCTGTTTGAGTTTGGCGCAGAAACCGTCTACTCGATGCGCAAGGGGGGAATCGACTACCGTATTCCCGTAGGTCGCGATACCTGGGCACTGAGCGAACAGGGCGCCATGGGTCAGATTGCGGCCAGCGGCGCCTGGGAAAGCGACGACACCTACGCACTCAAAATATACTACAGCGAGACGCCCTATTCTTCCGTGCTGCGCTTCCAATTTAACGGGGACGCCATCGTATGCGACGAGGTGTATCACGTCTCCTTTGGCGAGTGCAAGCGACCCCGACTAACGGGCACGGCCCGTTAGTCGCCGCACTCAACGCCATTTAATCCCTACCCTGCCAGCGCCGTCGGGCAATGCGCTGAATGCGATCGTGCAGCGCATTGTCCAGCGGCAAATACCACAGCAGGACACCGGCCAGTATGAAGAGCACGCCAACCGCGGGACCAAAGAGCAGCGCCAGTCGGAAGCTCACATCTTGGGTAACGGTACCCCCTCCTTCGGGAAAACCGATCAGGTCGAGCAGCACGCCCGCTAGCAACAGCCCTAGGGCGCGCGCCGCCTTGGTGCTCATTTTCCACACGCCAAAGTAGAGCCCCTCGCGCGCGCGTCGCACGCGGATGCGGTCGTAGTCAATGCTGTCGGCCACGAGCGCATCCATCAGCACGATCGCCCCCGCCATAACGCCCCCACACAGCGAGTAGGCCAACGGCAGCACAATGCTCCCCGCCGGAAAAAGCGGATAGACCAGTGCCGTAGTTACCCCCAGCGACAGCACGCCGAGCAGTGCGGCCCGCTTTTTCCCCCAGCGTTTGCCCAAGAAAATCCACATCGGCACAGAGGCGATAAAGCTTAAGAAAAAGGGCAGTAGGACCCAGACAACGGCATCCTGTTCGCTGAGCAAGAGAAAGTACTCGTAGTAGTAGAGCGCGATGGACGCGTTAAGCGTGCGGCCGATGGCGGCGATGACAAAGGCGATGACGAGCAGGCGAAAAAGCGGATTGCGCAGCGCCTCGCGCTGTTCCAACACCAAATTCGCAAAGAGTCGCCACTGCCACTGCACGCGGTCGCCCGACGGTCGATCCAGACCGCGCGTCAGACGATAGCTAAGCCATGCCGTACCCACGATGGCCGGTGCCAGCAGGCCGCTAGCCACGCTGCGCGCACGCGCCATGGCGGCCGGATCGTTCGGTTCATCCCAATAGGCGAGCACCAGCGCGGGCAAGACCAGACCGAGCAGCGCACCTAGCGTGGCAAAGAGCCGCTTAAAACCGAAGAGCGCGCTGCGTTCGTGGCGATCGCTGCTCAACTCTCCAGCCAGCGCCGCATGGGGTACGGCCACCAGCGTCATCGACGTGTTGAGCAGAAGGAATGCCAACAGCAAATAAAAAAACAGCGCCATCTGATGCCCTGCTGCAGGCGGATTAAAGAGCAGATAAAACGTCAGCGAAAGAAGGATGGACCCCGGGACAAAATAGGGCCTGCGCCGTCCCTGACGGTGCGATGTGCGATCGGATATACCGCCCATCAGCGGATCGGAGATCGCATCCCACACCATGGCAATCGCCAGTGCGAGGCCGACCCAAGTTGCCGACAGGCCCACCACTTCGCTGTAAAATTTGAGTAAATAGAGTTGAACGATTGACTCAACGGCCGCAATGCCCAGATCCGCCGTGCCATATCCCATCTGTCGACCGCGCTTCATCGCCGTCGAATCGTTATCACGCACCGCCAAATGATCCCCTTACATAGGTATATTGCTTGAAACCTACAGCACCCCTGCCTATCTTTGCCCGCACCACGCGACGAGGAAAACGCTATGACAGACCCCAAACATCTGCTCAACGACGCCCAGATACAGCAGTTTATACGCGACGGCTATCTGCAGGTAAACGCCGAGTTTATCCAGCCCGTCCACCAGCGCATTTACGACGGCCTCGAAGAGATCTTCGCCAAAGAAGGCAACGTCGGCAACAATATTCTACCGCGCCTACCGCAAATACAGCAGGTCTTCGATCATCCGGCCGTCGCCGGCGCACTCACCAGCCTGCTCGGTCCAGGCTATATCATGAATCCCCACCGCCACTGCCACCTCAACCCACCCGGCGGCACGGGCCAGACCTGGCACAAAGACTGCTACGTATTCGATCACAACGTGCGCCACCCATGCTACCACTGGATACTAGCGCTGTATTATCC
>JAYOKQ010000212.1:0-3790 GCA_038119905.1 Gemmatimonadota bacterium
AAGAAGAGGGCCATTCCTCCGATTCGTTTACCGAGGTGACGCACCAATCCTGGGGATCGCGGCTGCAGGAGCAAGCCTCCAAATCCGTCATCGGATTTGTGATGTTCTTGGCCGCTTTTCCGCTGCTGTTCTGGAATGAGGGACGCGCCGTCGACGTAGCCAAAGCACTTGAAGAGGGCAAAGGGGCTGTCATTCCGGTAACATCCGATGCCGTAGATGCCTCCAACAACGGCCAGCTCATCCATTTCAGCGGTGAAGCTACGACCGATGAGCAGCTGGCCGATTTGGACTTCGGTGTAGAGACGGGAGCGCTCAAGCTGCGGCGCACGACGGAAATGTACCAGTGGGACGAGGAAAAAGAAGAGCGTAAAGAAAAGACCAGTGGCGGGGGAGAGAAAACGGTTACCAGCTACAAATACCGCAAGACGTGGTCGGAAAACCACATTGACTCCGGATCGTTTCGCAAGCGTGCCGGACACGAAAACCCGGCGGCGATTCCCTACGAGAGCGACGAGTACGTGGCCGACCGCATTGTGGTCGGCGCTTTTCAGCTGTCGCCGTCGCTGATAGAGAAAATCGACGCCTTTGAAGAAATGCGCCTGCCCGCCAATGCAGTTGAGCAGATAGGAGGTCGCACGGTGCACCGCACGGGGAACAGCCTCTACGTGGGCGACAGTCCCTCGTCGCCGCAGATCGGCGACCTAAAGGTGCGCTTTGAAATCATCCCGACGGAGACAGAGGTCAGCGTCGTATCGCGACAGAACGGCAGTCGACTTGAGCCCTATTTGAGCAAGACAGGCACGGTAGAACTGCTCCAAGTCGGTCTGGCCAGCGCAGACCTGATGTTTAATGCGGCCGAAGAAGAGCTGGCGATGGAAACGTGGCTGCTGCGCATCGTTGGCATCGCCATGATGGCCATTGGGCTAACGATGCTGTTTAAAATCCTTGAAACAGTCATCGATCGCATTCCGTTTGTCGGCATTCACATTGGCACGGTCGTAGGCGTAGGCACGACGCTGATCGCCATTCTCATCGCCTTGCCCTTGGCACTGCTGACCATTGCCATTGCCTGGTTTTTTGCACGGCCCATTGTGTCCATCGTCTTACTCGTGCTAGCCATCGGCGGCTTTGTCGGTCTGCGCAAGTTCGGCGACAAATAGCCAGCAGCGGCTCCTTAACTGCGCGGCGGATCGCAGCACCCAACTGCGACTCCGCCGCGTGCTGCCTGCATTGGCGGGCTTACTCTTCACATATTTTGCAGAACCGCCCCCACAGGCGTATCGCCGAGCCAGGGTGTTGCAATCGGTCGTCTCATCCACATTTTTTGCCGTTTAAATTGTCCCTATTCTGCGCGATTTGTCCCTTTTCAAGCTGTGAGCCGCGGCCCTCGTAATTTACTTGTCTTTATCCATTTTTTTCCTTAACGTCAACGCTAAATACAACCGATGCTACCGCCGTGCCATAGCGGTAGATCAAAGCCGGAGACTGCACCATGTTAGGAGTCGTGTTCACTGAGTTTCTCGAACTGGTGGAAGAAAAGTTTGACCTTGACACCGTAGACGCCATCCTCGATGACGCGGGTGTGGAAAACGACGGCGCCTATACAGCGGTGGGATCTTACGACCACCAAGAGATCATCAACTTGGTCGTCGCTCTCAGCAAGCGCGCCGACGTACCTGTCGAAACGCTCGTACACCTCTTTGGCACGCATTTAGCGACGCGTTTTTCATCGCTCTACCCGCAGTTTTTCTCGGGCCACTCCGACGCCTTCTCGTTTCTCGCCACAGTCGATGAGCACATTCACCGAGAAGTGCAGAAACTCTATCCCAACGCCCAACTGCCCAGCATCAGCACAAACCAAGTCGACGACAATACCCTCGTACTCGACTACCGCTCTCACCGTCACTTTGGCATGTTAGCCCGAGGGCTCATCGAGGGTGCGTTAGCGTACTACGAATGCGACGCAACGATCGAGGTGTCTGATAATTCGACCGATGATCAGGCGCACGTTCGATTTGAAATTCGCAAGAATTAGTCGATTTTTTATATGCCGGTAGAACGCGATCCATACATGCGCCGCTTTGAGCGAGAGCGAATGGCGCGCAAAGAGTTCGAGTCGGTTGTAGAAGCGCGCACGCGCGAATTATTCGAGACCAACCAACAACTTCAGGCCGCTTTGGAAGACAACCCGTACAAGCGCCGCTTTGAGCGAGAGCGAGCTGCGCGCAAAGAACTCGAATCGATCGTAGAAGAGCGGTCGCGTGCGCTTTTCGACGCCAACCAGCAGCTGCAGGAAACCCTCACTAACCTGGAAAAACTCGTCGAAGAGCGCACAGTCGAGCTGCGCGACGCACTGGAGCGCGCAGAAGCGGCTAGCAAGACGAAGTCTGCTTTTCTAGCCAATATGAGCCACGAAATACGCACGCCCATGAACGGCGTTCTCGGCATGGTCAGTGTGCTATTGGATACGCAGTTAAACGATGAGCAGCGGCACTTCGCCGAGGTAATACAGGATTCTTCTGAGGCGTTGCTTACTATAATCAACGACGTGCTCGACTACTCAAAGCTGGAAGCAGGCAAGCTCGATATTTACCCGAGTGACTTTAACCTGCGCAAGCTCGTGCAGGGCGTGCTGGATCTGCTGGAGACGCGTGCCATTACTAGGGGCTTAGCGCTAGACTTATCCATAGACCCCGAGCTGGATGACCATTTCTTTAACGACTCCGGACGCATTCGCCAAGTCCTGATGAATCTCGTTGGCAACGCCATCAAGTTCACCTTGTCCGGCTCGGTATCGCTCTCTATAGAAGACAGGGGCGTTGATGAAAAAGGCACGCGCCTCATCTGCTTCCGCGTGCGCGATACGGGTATTGGCATTCCCGAAGAAAAGCACCATCTGATATTCCAAAACTTTTCCCAGATTGACTCGTCGCATACGCGCAAGTTCGAAGGGACTGGGCTGGGCCTGGCAATCTGTTATCTGCTGGTCGAGCGCATGGACGGCGAAATCGGCTTTGAAAGCAGCGAAGGTCACGGCAGCACGTTTTGGTTTGTCCTACCTATGAAAAAGGCCATGCATACCGGCGACAATGCAAAGCCCCTACCGCACGAACGCGCCGGTGCTTCGACTGAGCCCACCGAAGCAGACGCCGTACCAGAGAACAATCTTCACGTCCTCCTTGTAGAAGACAACATCGTCAACCAACTGGTTGCCAGAACAGTGCTTGAACGCAGAGGGCACAGCGTAGACGTCGCGGGAGACGGTGCCGTCGCGCTAGAGATGGTGGCTCAAAACCGCTACGACATCGTGCTGATGGACGTGCAGATGCCAACGATGGATGGCATGGAAGCGACGCGACGCATTCGCCAATCCGAAAATGGCTCACATCGCATTCCCATCATCGCCATGACCGCGCACGCCATGACGGGCGACAGAGACGCGTGTCTCAGCGTCGGCATGGACGATTATGTATCCAAACCAATTGACCCAAAGTTACTAATCGAAACGTTGGAACGCGTCGCGGCCGGATAAGTCGCGCAGGCTCGCACACTCACCCGTCGAACCCATTCTCCAACGGCCTTCACGCATCTACGCCCCGACGCTATCGGCCCGCATGAAGGGCGGTGCCGGTTCTCTACCCTCTTCCGGAACTTCGAATTCTTCTACCGGAAACGCAGCACACACCCGTCCGTCGCGCACCACCCACGGCAGACTGCCCCAACTGCGCTTGGAACGCGTCGCGCGTTGGGGTGTAGTGAAGACCCCCGCTATGCCGATGCGACCGCGGGG
>JAYOKQ010000213.1:0-3637 GCA_038119905.1 Gemmatimonadota bacterium
CCCCGCGGTCGCATCGGCATAGCGGGGGTCTTCACTACACCCCAACGCGCGACGCATTCCAAGCGCAGCTGGGGTAGCCTGCCGTGGGTGGTGCGCGACAATCAGATATGCACTGATTTTCCGGTAGAAGAATTCGAAATTTCGAAAGAGGGTAAAGAACCGGCGCCGCCCTTTGCACCGGCCGACCTAGCCGATGCCTAGGCGCGGAGTGGCGTCTTCTATGCGGAGAAGACTTCCTTCAGCACGTCGCGTATATCTCCCATGATAAAAGGTTTGGATACGTAGTAATCCATGCCGATCTCTAAGTAGTGCTCGCGATCGCCGGTCATGGCGTTGGCTGTCATGGCAATAATCGGTACCCGACCCCGGTCGTCGTCTCGTTGGCGGATGCGCTTGGTTGCTTCAATGCCGTCTATCTCGGGCATCTGCACGTCCATAAAGACAGCGTCGTACGATTCCTTTTCTAACATCTCTAACGCGATGAGTCCGTTGGCGGCGATGTCCACGCGGTGTCCAAGTCGCTCCAGCATGCTCTTGGCTACCTGCTGGTTGACGCGGTTGTCCTCTGCCAGAAGGATAGTGCGCGACTCGATGGACCGCTCGTCTGGGATGTGGTCGTTCGTCTTCGCAACGGATGGTGCAACGGGCTGCACGGCCGATTTGGGCAAGGGCAGAACAAACCAAAAGGTGCTGCCGCGTTCAGGTTCGCTGTCGAAACCGATAGAGCCGCCCATCCGATCGACCAATAGCTTGCAGATAGCCAGTCCTAGTCCCGTTCCCTCAAACTTGCGCGTCGTCGAGGCATCTACCTGCGAGAAGTCTTGAAAGATTAGGTGGTGTTTTTCCTCGGGGATGCCGATGCCTGTGTCGCGCACCGAAAATTGAACAAGATGTCTGTCCTCTTGGTCGCGTCCGTTGATCGAGATATTTATGCTGACGGAGCCGAATAGGGTGAACTTGATGCTGTTGCCGACGAGGTTGGTCAGAATCTGGCGTATGCGACCACCGTCGCCGATGAAAATACCTTCAACGGCGGGGTCGACCTGTAGGTCCATCTGCAGGCCGCGGCTGATGGCGCGCGCTTCGAGCAGGTCGAGCGTCCCTCTTGCGATAGAGGTTAAATCAACGTCGCTGGGAAAAATATCGAGCTTGCCCGCTTCGAGCTTGGAGTAATCCAAGATATCGTTAATGATCGTCAGCAGGGCCTCGCCAGAATCGTACATCACCTGAGTGAAGTGTTTCTGTTCTTCTTTCAGTTCGGTTTCTATGAGCAGACTAAGCATGCCGAGTATGCCGTTCATCGGCGTGCGGATTTCGTGGCTCATATTGGCCAAGAAGGAAGACTTGGCTTTGTTGGCCGCTTCTGCTTGCACTAGCGCATTGCGCAACTCGTGCGTGCGCTCTTCGACGATCTTCTCTAGGTTTTCAAGCGTTGACTGCAGCTGTTCGTTGGCATCAAAGAGCTCGCGCGTGCGCCGCTCGACGATTCCCTCTAGCTCCCTGCGCGCTGCGCGCTCCCGCTCGAATCTGCGCTTATATGGATCTTCGTCCAAAGTAGCCTGCAGTTGTTGGTTGATATCGAAGAGCTCGCGCGTGCGCCGCTCGACGATCGATTCAAACTCTCTACGCGCGGATCGCTCTCGTTCGTAACGTCGTTTATAAGGGTTCGCGTCCATAGAGATTGATATGCTACTCGCTCTTTTTAGTGATTACAAATCGAGCGGTCGACGCATCGCCCGTCGAAGTATCTTCCATTTGCAGGGTGGCCTGGCAATTAAAGTGGTCTAGAGATCCCTGTATGAGCCCCTCGGCCAGCTTGCCAAAGCTGCGATGTGATCTGTAGGTGACGACCATGGTTTGCTCGTCTATTCGCTCCGTGCTGATTGTAGGCAACTGAGCGTTGGGATAGAGCTTTTTTACTTCTCTATGAATGTGCTGGTCGACGGTTTCAAGGAAGTCGAACGGATCGGATATATTTTCAAAAAAGCTTGGATAGAGCTGGGCAAAGCGACCGGTCAGGTGATGGCCAAAGGTGTGTATGAGATCGTCTATGGGTACGCTAGTGCGCCGGCTGAGTGCGACGACTAATGCGACGACTTCTTGGTGGTCGTAGGATCCCACAGCGGTATAGGCGCCACCGCTTTTCACGTTGGCATCGTCGAGTATGGCATCAACCGTATCTAAGTCGAATTTGTCCTCAACCATGTCGAGAAACTCTGTGAATACAACGCCTAGCATCACCGATCTCCTGTTTTATATCAGACTATACGGCTAATGTAAATCTTTGACAATAACTTTCAAGATGTGTTCAGATCTAATTTAGTGTCCCCTCCAATCATAGACAAAACTTCCAACTTTAAGACAAATAAAAACCGTTGAGAGGACGTATGCGGAACGTGGCGGAGGTGTGCGTACACGCGTAGGGCGCTGCGGCCACTGACCGCAGCGCCCTACGCGTGACATAGGTTCGTAGCCTACTTATCGCCGAATTTGCGCAGTCCGATAAAGCCTCCAACGGCCACTACGAGCAGGACGATGGAGAGAATGGGGCGCACGAATAGCCAAGCGATGGCAATAGTCAGCAGGGCGAGCGGCAGGGCGATGAGAATGGCGATCAGCGAGGTGCCTACGCCGACGACCGTACCGATGTGGATCCCGACAAACGGAATGCGGTCAATAACCGTCGACAGAATTTTAAACAGCATGCCGAGGCCGATGGCCATCGCAGCGATACCGGCTAGTCGCAGCAGCCACGTTTCCATGGCCAACTCTTCCTCGGCGGTGTTGAACATCAGGTCTGCACTGGCCAGGCCGATCTGCAGCAGTTCTACCGTGCCCGTCTTGCTCAGATAGGGCTCCAGGCGGTTGCCCCGCTGCCGTGAAACGATGCTAACTTCCGTTCCGGTCGGAACGACTTCAAAGCGCACCTTTAGGTCGCCGATCTGCGGACTGCCGGGATCGGCGCCGACATATAGGCTGTTGCCGGTGCGATGAACGGTTTCGCCCGCTAGCTGGTCGGGCAACCCGTTGCTGGGCAGTCGAAAATCTTCATAGGCGTCGATCTTTTCTACGAGCGTGGCGGACAGCTGAAACGCGCCGGCGGTGACGCGGTTGGCTTCGTCTTGCTGGCTTTCGTAGGGAATGGCCGCTGGGTTTTCGTGGCCCTGGCGCTTGCGAAAGCTGCCTGAGTCGATGTGGTTCTCCGACCATGTCTTCCTGTACTTGTAGCTGGTGACGGTTTTTTCACCGCCGCCGCTGGTCTTTTCTTTGCGCTCTTCCTTTTCCTCCTCCCACTGGTACATCTCGCTGATACGCCGCAGTTTAAGCGCGGTTGTTTCGATGCCAAAGTCTGCATCGCTTAACAATTGATCCGTTGTCGCGTCGCCCGTAAAGTGGATCAGCTTGCCGTCGTTGCTCGGATCGACGGATCCGGCTTCCACGGCCACAACGGCTCCCTTGCCCTCTTCGAGCGCTTTAAATCCATCTACGGAGCGCCCCTCGTTCCAAAACAGCAGCGGGAAGGCGGCCAGAAAGAGCACGAATCCGACGAGCGACTGGGTTGCTTGCTCCTGCAGGCGCGACCCCCAGGATTGGTGCGTCACCTCGGTAAACGAATCGGAGGAATGGCCCTCTTCTT
>JAYOKQ010000214.1:0-3603 GCA_038119905.1 Gemmatimonadota bacterium
GCAGCGATCCACTGCATACCGTTGTAGATGTCGTAGTAATGACCGCGGCTGCGCATGGTGCTACCCAGCAAGCGTTTGCCATCGGCGGACCAGCCGCTGCTGCCACCAAAGACCGGATGCGGCTCGGTCAGCGAGCTAGGCGCAGGACCGGTAAACACGACCGGCACGTCCCACGCTGCGCCGCTACCGTCCGGCGTTGCATCGTATCCCGATGTCGGGCCCGTAAACCAACCGCTGGCCCCGCGACGACCGTTGTTGCGGTTCGTCATCGAGTTGATCGGCTCGTTCTGCATGTGCAGCGTGAGGGCCTCGACGCGGTTGTCGGTCTTTTCCGGCACGCCGTCGCCGTCGGCATCAAGCACGCCGGTATTGGTCAATTCCAACTCGATGAGGATGAAGTCGTTCAGGTTGGCGTGGTTGGCTGCATACTGACGCATGCGCCATTTCACATCAACGCCCAAGTTGGTTGGCATACCGCCCGTATAGTGCATCTCGTTGCGGTCGCTGTCAGCCCAGTAGCTACCCCCATCGCTGGTGTAGTCGCGATTGGAATCACCCGCACCCGCTAAATTACTCGTGTAGAAACCGAGCAGATAGTTTCTGGCACTGGGCGCATTCGAATCGGTGAAGTTGTTAATCTCACTCGAGCTGTACATCGACATCTGTATTTCTTGGCCCCAGGGCAAGTGGATATTCTCACCGCCGGGATAGGTCTGCGTCGGAGTCGTCCACTGGCGATCCCAGTTACCGACTCGGAACAGGTCATAGCTCTTTTGCGGGTCGTCGGCGACTTCTCCGTAAAAGCGGCCCGCATTACTCGGGAGGAAAGACTCCCAGATATCGCCCGCGGTGAAAACGCCTCCTGCCTTCTGAGCAAAGGCGCTACCGACGATACCGAAGAGCAGAGCCACCGCCCACAGCGACGTCTTTTTTACTCGCATATGCATGATATAGCTCCTATTAGAAATCCACTGTTATGCCGATGTTAGCCATTCGCGGAATGTCATAAATGGCCTGGCTCTGGGCGGTGAAGGCGCGATTGAGGTCTCCGGTCGGATCTCCATCTTCTTCCCACTTGGTGACGCTCGGCACGTTGCGATTATCATAGGTCAGAATGTTCTCGCGGTTCATCAGGTTTCTCACCTCAAAAAACGCACCTAATTCATAGCCGCCTAGCTGGAAACCGCGGTTGAGACGCATGTCCATGCGCATGTTCCACGGTGCGCGATCGGTCTCTCTGGCACGCGGATCCTCGGTGGTCGCCGTAATGTTGAAGTTGAAACCACTTTCGGCGGTCGTGATGAGTGCCAGTTCGACTTCGGCAGGCAGCGTAGCCAGCAAGGTCAAACCGATGCGATGGGCGCGGTCATAACCCGATACCAGCGGATTACCACCCCCGTTCACATTGGCTTCGTAGGTGTTAAACGACTCTTTGTTCTCAAGCGCCGTGGTCAATGCATCTACATCCGTCTCACTGGCGTGCGAAAACGAAGACTTATTGGGGAACGGCGTCGAGTTATTGCCACTACGCGAGGCCTTGATATAGCTGTAGGCGTAGTTGAAACGGCCGTTGATACGGCTATTCGAACGACGCTCGATGCCCAGCTCTATACCGCGGCTATCGGCATACCCACCCGACGTGCGGAAGCTGTAGTTAGCAAAGCCCGCATCGGCTGGACTGATGGCAAAGCCAATATCGCCATAGTTTTCGATGTCCCGGTAATACGCCGTAATGTCCGCCAGGTACTCTGGATGAAAGCTGTACTGAATGCCCATCTCGTAGGCCGTCGACGTCGTCGGATCCGCCTCTACGTCGTAGATGGCAGGATAGGACGGGTTGGCGAAGCTGGCGTAATCGTCATACAGCTTGGAGAAGGACGGCGGCGAGTAAAACTTGCCCCACGAGTAGTGCATGGCCGCATTGTCGCTGATCGGATGCGAAATGCCCAGGCGAGGCTGCAGGAACCACTTGGTGTCGACTTTTCCACTATTATCCCAAGGAGCTTTGCCGCGCAATGGACGCCGGTATATCTGCGTTAGCCCGTTTCCATACGAGATCTCGGCTTCCTCAGAAGGACGAAAAAAGTCCGTTATTTGAGCTGCATCAACATCAAGACCGTCGATACGCAAACCCGCATTTATCACGATGCCTTCATATTCAATTTTGTCTTGTATGTAAGCAGCCATTTCTTTCGGAGCACGATCGTAATAGCCGATCTCGAAAGGTAGGTTACTATAGCCGACCGTGACCTGGGTGCGCTGCATGAGCTGCGACACCGAGTGCTTGCGCACCAGCATACCCGCTTTTAACTGGTGATGAAAGTTAATCTGATGCGTAAGGTCTGCTTTAAACTGCAGCACGTCGCGATTGAGTTCCTCGTAAAAGAAACCCGGCTGACCTAGGCGGTACTGATTGGAACCAAACGGCAGGTCAAAGTTTCTCGAGTTACCCGGGTTGGTGGTGAAGTAGGTGAAGTTGCCGTCTGCATCGGCACCACTTCCGTCAACGCCGAGATACTTTACGGATTCTTCCGCGCTGTCGATGAATATGAAATCGCCGTCTTCACCTTCTTCAACGATGCCGTCTCCATCGTCATCGGAATAACCAAACGTGCTCGAACGCGTTACGTTGGACACTTTGACATCCAAAAACGTGTTGGGCGAAAACGAGTAGTTGGCGCCCACATACATCATAGTACCCAGCTTCTTATTACCTAGCGCGCCTTCCGGATAGTAGGCATACTTACCGCTGAAGTTGCGGTTTACCCAGCCACCCAATTCGCCGCCGTCGTCGATCATAACGTTGCCGGTCAGCTTGAGGTTATCGCCCGCCTTGTGCGTCAGCTTGAGCGAATGGCGCATCGAGCGATTGAGCGTGTTGGGCAACAGGCCTTCGTCGTTGAGGTAGCGCGTAGTCAGATAGAAGTTGGTGCCAATGGCAGGTAGCTTACCACCCAACGAAAGCTCCACTTCGCTCGTCGGATTGCTGCCGTAGGTAACGTCGCCCGGTCTGAAGGTGTAGTACTGCTGGGCCTTCGCCACGTCTGCGGCGTCTTCCGAGGCCAACAGCTGGTCTCGGGCCTGCTCGTACAGATCGTAGTACGTCGTCTTGTCGACGCTGCCATCATCGGCAGGCTTTGGATTGACGCGTCCCTCGTACACATCCGGGCCCGCATTTTTATACCCACCAAGACCGCTGCGGATAAAGAGGCGCCCCTCTAACTCATCGCCCCCTTCGCGCGTGACGACGTTGATAACGCCGGCGCTGGCCGCATCGTACTCGGCGTTGAACGTGCCGGCCACGATGTCGAGCGCCTGCACGTTGCTGGCATTGATGCCCACGGCCGTAAACTCACCGTCGGAGGTGCGGTTGACGTCCGTGTACGGATTGTATGTGTTGCCTCCTTCACCCGCGCGAAAGTAGGTATCGGAGACGTCGACCCCGTCGACTAAGACCTTGGCTTCGGCCTTGCGACCGCCGCGAATATAGCCGCGAAAGACGCTCGGCGTGGTGTTGATGAGATCCTGCAGATCAGCCACCGGCATCGTGTTGTTGATCTCGGACAGGCCGATCGAAGCGCGGCTGGTGGTCAGCGAGCGCTC
>JAYOKQ010000215.1:0-3554 GCA_038119905.1 Gemmatimonadota bacterium
GACGCTGAACTCGTAGTAGGTCGTGCCACCGTCCGTCCACAGGTCGGCAGCCCATGCTTCGGGCGGATCGACGCGGACAGCGAAATCAATCCAGGGCGACTCACCGTACTCGGCCCAAGCTTCCTGCTCGGTGTAGCGGAAAGCGACGTTGGTGGGGGGGCTCAAGTCGCCGGGCGCCATCAGCCACTCCATGGTGTAACCCGAAGCCGGGTTGCGCTCGCGGCCGTGATCCTGAGGATCCAAGCCAACCTGCAGCATATCACCGTCCCAACGAGCAACGTTGGTGCCGGCGTGAGCGAGGACATCGTCGGTCGCTTCGAGGAAGACATACCAGCGGTTGTCGTCGCCGCCTTTCCAACCCATGAAGGTCGTTACGTTAAGGTCGCTGCGATCGGGAGCAGGGCGATCGCCTTCGTCACGCCACTCGTCGTTGGTCAGCGTGAACTCGGGGTCAAACCAAGCCCAGTCGTCGTTGTAACCGTCCATGGACATCGAGCCGGTGTTCGGGACTTCGAGCATGTAGAACCAGAAGCCCTGGCTGCCGTTGCGATCGGCCAGAGCGGGCGGATCGAAGAACTGAGCGCTGGCTACGCCGACAAGGCACAAGCTAGCGATAAACGCCTTTTTCGCTACTTTAAGCATCGTTTCCTCCTCGTTTTCGGATGAATGCTTTGTAGGTTTACAGAATGCTGCGGATCACATACGCAGTTACTAGTAAGATCGACGAACAATAAACAAATTGTGTCATTGAGTGTCAATAATAAATTGTACAGTTTCATAAGCCATATGGCAAATGGGAAAAGAGTCCGTTTATCTCCTATTGCCGCCCTCGGGGCCTATATCCCCGCTGCCAACGGCCGCACCCTCTAAAACTTCGCTGTATCCGGGATAGGTGACAGAATATTTGAAGCCTTCGTTGGTCCCGGCGGCTCCATAGCGACCCCCCTTGTCTAAGGCGACAAAATTGATGTGTAGATCCTCGATGGGACGGGGGTCGGCATCGACGACGCGCCGAATAGCGGCGACACATGCATCCTCTGGATGCATGCCCTGGCGCATGTATTCGACTACTAAAAATGAGGCGCAGTAGCGCATGACGTTTTCACCCAGACCGGTTGCACCGGCGGCACCGACCTGTCCATCGACGTAGAGACCGCTGCCGAGAATGGGAGAATCGCCGACGCGGCCGGGCAGTTTATAACCCCAGCCGCTGGTCGAGCAGCCTCCGGCGATGTGGCCACTGGCGTCGACGCCGAGTAGGGCAATGGTATCGTGGTTGTCCGCTTTGTGCTGATCTTTTTTCCATTTTTCCCACTTTTGCCGCTGGTCTTCTGTCAGCAGGTTGACCTCTTCGAAGCCCTGGGAGAGGGCAAATTGGCGCGCGCCCTCTCCGACTAACATCACGTGCTTGGTGTCGTCCATAACGCGGCGTGCCACAGAGATGGGATGCAGAATATCCTCGATGCCGGCTACGCTGCCCGCCCGCTGTCCTTCGCCATCCATTATACAGGCGTCGAGTTGGACGACGCCTTCGGCATTGGGTATGCCGCCTAGGCCGACTGAAGCATTACTTGCATCGGCTTCGGGCACGTGAATACCCATTTCAACGGCGTCGAGTATGGAACCACCCCCCTCAAAGACTTCTAAAGAGCGGTCGTTGGCGTCTTTCCCAAAGGGCCAGGTCGATACGAAGAGGGGGCGATCGGCACTCATTTGCTTTTCCTTTGTGACCGCGCTGATTGGGCCCGTCAGCGCTAGGCTGCCAGCCGCTAGTGCGGTAGTTTGTATGAATTGTCGGCGATTAATCGTCATGTTTATTCCTCGTCGTCCCTGTGGGCGATGGCAGCTATCTCCACCTTGAAACCAAAGACGATCTGTGCGCCGCCAGTGCAAGCGCGAGCGGGAAATTGCGTCTTGAAATACGATGCGTAGGCACGGTTCATTTCATGGTAGTCTTCAATGTCGTTAAGCCAGACTGTTACGTTGACTAAGTCGTCGTACGAATAGCCGTGTTCCGCCAGTATTCGGCCGATATTTTCCATGATCTGATGCGTTTCGGCGGCGACGGAATCCTTCACATCTGCTCCGTCGGCTGTGCGGGCAATCTGCCCGCTTATGTACAGGGTGCCGTCGGCCATGCGTGCGGCGCTAAACGGTAGCTTGCTGATGGCGACGGCTTCCTGGGCTGGTGCCGATGTGGCGATGAGCAATCCGCCGAGTAGTACGAAGAACAGCGCTTTCATATGGAGCACTCCTTTGGCTTGCTTGTGGCGAGGTCATCTCGCGCATAAGTTGGTTGATGGACAGAGGCTAATAAAGGGAATGGTAAATTTACTCACAACGGACCGTTTGTCGGCGTGCGGCGGTGTTTTTATACTAGCGCTTGTCTGCGTTCAGCAAACACGGCGATAGAGCAGCGATGCACGCACCGCACAAAATGCAGAAGGAACAGTATGGAACGACGCGACTTTGTCAAAGCGCTAGCAACGGCAGCGGTGGCTGCACAGGTCATACCCGATATGAGTGAAGCGTTAACTGCCCAAATAGACGATCTACGCACCGCGGTGAGTGAGGCGACTGACGAGACCAAACTGTGGCGGCGCGTGCGCCGGGAATTCGCGCTCAACCCAGGTTTAGTGCACTTCAACTGTGGTAGCACGGGAGCTCCGCCTCGCTTTGTTATCGATACGGTGTGCCACTATATGCGGGCCGATGAGATGGATCCCTACGGGCATGCGTTTCCCTCTCAGCGCGAGGTCATCACCAAAGTCGCCGAATTTATCGGGGCCGATGTGGGCGAAGTCACGCTGACGCGCAACACGACAGAGAGCATGAACATGATCGCCACGGGGCTGCATCTCAAGCCGGGCGACGAAGTGCTCACGACCAATCACGAGCACGGCGGTGGCATGCTGTGCTGGCAGTATCTGGCCAAGTTTCACGGGGTGAACATATGCTATATAGACATACCCAATCCGGTGCGCGACAAGGCTGAGATTCTGGAACTCGTAGAGAAACATCTAACGCCGCGCACCCGAGCCTGCAGCTTTAGCCAGATTGACACGATTACCGGCATGCAGATGCCGATGGCAGATATCGCCGCTATTACGCGGCCGAGAGACGTCATTCTAGTCTGCGATGGCGCGCAGGCACCGGGTATGCTAGACGTCGATGTAAAGGCTCTAGGCGTAGATGCGTTTGCATCATCTAGCCATAAATGGCTGCTCGCGCCCAAGGGTAGCGGCGTTTTATATGTTCGCAGCGACATGCAGGATCGGATTCGACCGATCAACGTATTCAATCCAGTGGGCGACGACGATAATTACAATATTTACAGCGCGCAGTCTGGGTCGAGCAATGTGGCGCACATCTACGGGCACGGAGCGGCCGTTGATTTTCACAATGCGATAGGGCGCAAGCGGATTGAGGCGCGCTGTCGTTCGCTCAGTCAGCGCGTGCGCGCCCACCTGCGCGAAATCCCTGCGTTGACCCTGCTGACCCCGGATCAAGAGGAACTGTCATCGGGTATGGTCAGCTTCGCCGTAGACCCAGAT
>JAYOKQ010000216.1:0-3526 GCA_038119905.1 Gemmatimonadota bacterium
TCTGCCGGCAGCGACTGCTGGGTGCAGCTGAGTCATCCGGGCCGCCAGTGTCCGCGCCTAGTCAACAGCCGTCCCCTCTCGCCGTCTGACGTGCAGCTGGACGTGCTGTTTAACTTCGGCAAACCCCGCCCCATGAGCGAGGCGGATATAGAAGACGTTATAGCGCGCTTTGTGCGCTCAGCGCAGCTCGTTAAACGGGCGGGATTCCGCGGCGTGCAAATTCACTGCGCGCACGGCTACCTGCTCAGCCAGTTCCTATCGCCGCTCACAAACCGACGCACGGACGATTGGGGCGGCAGCCTGGAAAACCGCGCGCGCATTATTCGCCACATCATTCAGCGCGTGCGCCAGGCCGTAGGCACGGGCTTCCCCATCGGCGTCAAGCTCAACTCGGCGGATTTTCAGCGCGGCGGCTTTAGCACCGAGGAATGCGTTGAGGTCGCTCACTGGCTAGCGGAAGACGGGGTCGACCTACTGGAAATTTCCGGCGGCACCTACGAACAGCTGAGCCTGATCGGCGTCGAACCTACCGAGGTGCGCGAGAGCACGCGCAAGCGCGAAGCCTACTTTATCGAATACGCCCGCCAAATAAGCGAAGCGGCCCGCATCCCGCTGATGATTACCGGCGGTTTTCGCAGTCGTCAGGTCATGGAAGAGGCGGTGCGATCCGGCGAAGTCGATCTGATCGGGCTGGCCCGACCGCTGTGCACGCAGCCAGACTGCTCCAACAAGCTGCTCGAAGGCACGCTCGATCAGCTAGACACCTACGAACACAACCTCGTTTTGGGTCGGGGTTTTTGGGGTAACAACAGCCCGCTGAATCTGATCAAGGCCATCAACGCCTTTGGCCAGGTGGGCTTTTACTATTGGCAGATTATTCGCCTTGCGCGTGGGGAACAACCGCACGTCGAATTGGGCACCTTCAGCGCGTTCTGGCGCCATATCGTCAACGACGTCAGGCTGGCACTGCGGCGCAAAAAGGCGCAGCGATTGACCTCAGGCGACAATCGCAATGGCGACGATGGCCAGCCCCACGCCGATCAGGGCAAATCGGTCTAGTCGTTCGCGCCAGAAAAAATGCGCCGCCAAATTGTCTAGGGTGACAACCGTACAGCCCATCAGCGGAAAAAATACGGTGCCGGGTGCGTGGTTTAGGGCGGTGAGCAATACGATAAGCCCCACGAGATTGTACGAGCCAATCAGCGCGCCGGTGCGCAGGTCGAGCGCCGACGGCCGTATGCCGCGCACCGCCAAGTAGAGCGCGCCGAGCAAACCCGCCACGGCACCTGTTACCATAATGACGTGCAGTAGCTGAGCCTCCAAGCCGGCATAGCGCACCCAGCGCAGACAGGTCATACTGCCGCCCTGACCGCAAAATACCAGCGCCAGCAGACCCAGCTGACCGGCGCGGCCAATGCGATTGGCTCCGCCGCTGCCGCGCGTCATCAGCACGAGCGCAACCAAGGCCAGGCCAATACCTACGGCCTGCAGCGCGCTGGCCTCTTCGCCCCACACCAGCACCGATACGACGATCGGCACGAGCATGGCCATGCGAAACGACGTCAGCACCGAGCCGACGCGCACCAGAGCCAGCGCCGTGGTCATAATGAGCATGGCGACGATAAAGACCGAGCCCGTTACAAGGCCTACGCGCAGCACGCCGGGGGCAATATACAGCCCGTCGCTTAGAGCGAAGTAGATGCACAGCAGCGTCGACAGCGTCAGATAGTTGATGACCAGCGCCGCCGGCACGTGACAGCCGCGCTGTTGCGCCCACTTAAAGAGCTGACCAAAGCCGAATTCAAGCACAAAGGACAGCGGCATCCAGAGCACGGGCTTCTCCTCGTCGCACACCGCATGCGGTGCATCCAACAGCGCTGTGGGACATCATATGTGGGGTGAGGGCGTAACGACCTATCCGGGATACCAAATTTTGCGCGGGTCGTCTGCGCCGCGCTGATAGTCCCACGACGCATCAATGAGGCGATGTAGGTCGTAGTGCGGACGCCAGCCAAGCAAGAACTTGGCCTTGCTGTTGTCGAGCCAGGTGCCGTGGAATTCGGTCGCTACATCGACGCTGGGCAGACCGCGCGTATCGGCCAAATAGTCGGCCATCTTGCGGTAGTCGACGGGCTCGTCCATGCAGACATTAAACAGCTGCTGGCGCGCCTTGGGATGGTCGAGAGCTGCCAGAATAGCCCCGACTAGATCTTCGACGTGCACGAAGTTGCGCAAGACCGGCTGGCCCTGCGCGTCGAGCATAACCGGCACCGTGCCGCTTTCCACGTAGCTGTCGGCCCGTTCGGCTCCGACCAACTCGCGCCACCTCGGCCCGCCGAACACGTCCTCGCCAAACGACAGCGCGTACTTAAAATCGTCCTTTTCCATAATCCACGGCGCGCGCAGGCAGCAGCCGTTGAGATCGTACTGGATATAGTACTGCTCCAGCATGACTTCCTCTAGCACCTTCGACAGCGCGTAGCAGCCTTTATAGGCGCTGTGCTTCTGCGTTTCAACCACCGGAACCGGGTGCGGATAGACAAAGTGGCCCATCCCAGCGTCGCCGCCGATCAGGACAAACTGAGCAAAGGTCGGCGACGTGCGACACGCCTCCAAAAGCCAGAATAGGCCCTTGACCGTGACGTCCATCACGTCATCGGGCGTCTCTTTGCAGGTGGCCAAATGGACCACGTGCGTCACGCCATCCATCGCCCCCTCTACCACCTCGCGCTCGGAGATGGATCCGCGCACCACCTGCAACCGCTCGCTCTCGTCGAGCAGGCGGTTGTGGCACAGGGCGCGCACGCGAGCGCCCGCCCACGCTTCGTCGGCCAAGAAGCGAGCTATAAACTGCTGACCAACCTTACCCGTCGCCCCCGTGACCAGCACCACCGCATCGGCACGGCTCATGAACGTATTCCTTCCATCTGCAGCGCTATGCTGCCTTTGTTCAGCTCGTTAAATTTGCCGCGCACTTCGTCCTGCACAAAAAACTGCGACGTGTCGTAGAGAAAGTCGTACTGGCCGTCGCGGCCGCAGCCCGTTTCCAGCGCCGTGCGATTGATTTCGGCGTGGTGCTCGCCGCGGTAGCCGGGCCACAGCACGCCTTCCTGACAGTAGGAAACGTCGATAAAGTAGCGTGGACCGTCGCCCGGCTTGGCGCGGCGGGCGTGCCACACGGCCGAGTGGACGATAATGGCCGTGCCGGGCGGCACGTCGTCGACCGTCAGCGAGTTGGGCAAATCTTCCGTGCCCAAAATACTCAGGCTGCCGTTGCCGACAATCGTGTTTTGCGAACGGGGCAACACGAGCAGATCGCCGACCTCGCCGTTGAGTCCGTCTAAGTAGTAAAACACGTGTACCATAATGTGCGAGCGATTGGTCTGCGGCAGCTGCTCGTAGTCCTGATGCCAGTGCACGCCGCTGTTGCCCGTATCCTGTCGCACCGCGTGGATGTGGTGCATGGCAAAGCGCGGTCCCATCAGCTGCTGCAGCCGTTCAATCAGCGGCGGATGCGAAGTGAGCA
>JAYOKQ010000217.1:0-3516 GCA_038119905.1 Gemmatimonadota bacterium
GATCTTGGGGAAGAGATAGTTCAAAGAGCTAACTCCACACTTCCAACCGCATCCCCTGATGGCCTCCTCAACGCCGAAGAAGATACGCAAGATGATTACGGCGACGATGATGATTACGACGATTACGGCGAGGAAGAGGCTTCCCCCGCATCGGGAAATACGGATGACTTATTCAGCCAAGACGAAAAATCTACAGCGCATCAGGATACAGCAGACAAAGATACCAGAAACAACAGAGTCTCCGATTTAGCAAACGGCGGAAACAGCGAAAAAAAGAGAGCCGGCAGCAGGCATTTTACAACGAAAACGCCCCAGTCCAAAATTCGCTCAGGAAACTCAGGAACAAACGGACCAATACCCGAAACCCTCATCAATATTTACGCCGCAAAAGTCAGTATTAAAGAGCTCCTGCACGGTTTAAACATCAAATTGCTCCCTCAAGATTTAAAGTATTTATCAAACGGCTTATCCAATAAGCTACAGAGTAAAACCATTGCCGCACTTCAGACTTCACCTCATGCCGAGAACATGTATGCCCTGATACCTCGCGTAAATCGTTTTATATACGAAGGGCAAGTCATCCCCTGCACGGTCAAAAATTTGGTGCGCATATATCTGACGCTCTTTGCCGATATAAAAGATTTGACTCGCTATAAGGGCCAACCTTTTATCAATAACGAGACACCTAAACTTGAGTGGGCTGTGGTAGCCGTTTCGCCAGGTAAAGAGAGCTTCAATCGCGATTTTATGCATCAAAACCAGTTCCTTCGTCATTTGGCCTCCTCGACAAAAGCGCCCTCCCATTTTCTACGTAGGCGAACATTGGTAGAGGTCATTTATGATTTAATCGTAGGGCATTTGGCCTTAGGAGATCACTGGTTGCACCACACGCTAGACTGGACCAGTTCCGGTCCGAGTACATCTGAATTTATTTGCGTTTCCCAACCCGAGGAAGGCATACGGCTTCGCCATCTTCCACGCACTCAGAGCCACCCAGCCCTCGGCGTCTGCCCGAACTGGTAAAACCATCCCATTATATAGCGATTATATGCCCATACCAGCACAGCAAGATTCGACACCTTCAAATCACCTTTTTTTACGAGCCTGTAACGGCTTACCGGTCCGACATACTCCCATATGGATTATGCGACAGGCCGGCCGTGTACTGCCGCCATATCGCGCCCTCAGAGCAAAATATGAATCTATCCAAACGCTCTTTACCACGCCCGAACTGGCAGCCGAAATCACCCTAATGCCCATAGAGATGTTAGGGGTCGATGCGGCGATTCTTTTTACGGATTTAGTCACCCCACTCGGCCCCTTAGGCAGTCCCTTTACCTATGCTCCAGGACCCGTTTTTTCATCCCCAGTTCGCACGGCAGCCGACATAGCCCAACTCCGATCAGTAGACTCCGAAGTAGAATTGAATTATGTAACCCAAACGATCGATTTGGTGTGTGCAGAGCTTCCAGATCACATCCCCCTTATTGGCTATGCCGGCTCTCCCTTCACGCTGGCCACCTGGCTTGTTGAAGGAAAAAGCTCTAAGGATTTCAGCGCTTTCAGAGCTATGATACATAGCGATGCAAAATCGGCGCACGCGTTAATGGAGCGCCTAACTGTGTTGGTTATCGACTTCTTAACGGCACAAATAAACCACGGCGTCAAGGCAATCCAGTTATTTGACACGTCGATCGGAGTCCTTTCAGCCGCGACCTTCAGGGAATTTGTGTTCCCTTATTTACAGCAAATAACAACCGCTCTGCGCCCCTTTAGCATCCCTCGCATTTATTTCCCCCTCGGCGGAGCACACTGCCTACCCTACTGCACCGATTTAGATATGGACGTACTGAGTATTGATTGGCGCACTGATATAGATGCTGCCTATGAGCTCGTCGGACCTCAGGGGGCAGTCCAAGGAAACCTAGATCCAACAATACTCTACGCTTCAGAAGAAACCATCGCCCGCGCCGTTGCTGAGGTTTTGCAAATCGTCAATGGTCGCCCCCACGTGTTCAATCTAGGGCACGGCCTACAACCTGATATGCCGTATGAGAATGTAGCATTCCTAGTCAACCAAGTACACGAACAATCAGCGCATGAATAGCGAATCTTCTGAACGCGGCACTACCCGCCAGCACACTTTTTTTTGCACCAAAAAGGACCGCCACATCACCACCTCTAAGGTCGTAGAAATTGAGTCCAAAGAGATTGTAGTTTTTGGCGAAAAAGTTCAGGGATGGCTTATCACAACAGAGGAGCAAGTGATAGACAAACTCATACCGCTGAGTGAATCACTGCACGGCGATGTCATGGAACACGACCCAGAGTAACTAGCTTTACTAGTGCACCTGCAATAAGTCTTGGTAGGTTTCTATCACAGAGGATTCAAATAAATCGCGCTGACTCGCATCAAAAACGCCTGCGCGTATTCGGAGTAATGTCTCCCCCGAAGGGGCCAACTCCAACGAAACATCATAGGCTCGATCCAAAGCCAAATAGGGCGAAAGAACTAATGCTTCTTCAGCGGCCAAACGGGCTCGCATTTTTTCACATACATCCGGTACAGGCAGATGTAATTCAACTCCCTGGGAGCCCGTTTCTGCCACCGTTTGTATTACCGGCTGATTCCAAACAAGCGCATTGCTAATCAAAACGTAATCGCCCGCCGAATTTCGCAACCGCACAGCCTGCCAGCCTATGTGGATAACCTGCCCCCTCGACCCGCCTATGCTGACGTAATCGCCCGTACGAAAAGGCTGATTCATAAACCAATAAAGGCGCACAAGCATATTTCTTGCAAAGATTTGAGACCATACAACGAACGCAATACATATCGCGATACTCACTAAACTCAAAACAGTGAGGTTCATTGAACGATGTTCCTTCGCTTTAATTCTACTACGATCGGATGATAGAGCAGGGGATTTACCGCATATTCTTCTCCAGCAATCCCCTCTTCTTTACCCAACAAGCCCAACCGGTGCAAATGTGTAAGCCGGGCTCTCGACTCAATTAATGGCAGGTGGAAAATCTGCCGAAATAGATCAGCAGTTAGCGCCCCATGCTGAACAAATATACTTAAGTCGAGTAATGCCTCTAGGGGCAGAGATTGTAAAAAAGACAGGTTCATCTCTTTTATTGGCCCAATTTCAACAACATTTTCTTCGACGCGCTCAATGGATTGAAGCCAGTAATATATTGCTGAAAATACATTGCCTGAGCTAGCGGCGCTCAGCCCAGCAAAATAGGCATGACGCCTACTATCCTGAACGTCTCCCCGCTCATTGGTTGCTGCCGTAAAGCGCAGGTCATATCCCGTTGCTTGATGGCGCGCCATGATGGCGCGCTCTAATTCGTTGCCGCTCAAACGACCCGTTTCGATTAGGAAGGTGAAATGCCGCGAGAGCGATAGGGCCACATTTAGATATGTCCAAGCAAATTGGTCGATGCTTATAAACCAGAGAATATGACTACCTGTAGAATAGACTAAATCCAAAAACTATCGCATAACCT
>JAYOKQ010000218.1:0-3488 GCA_038119905.1 Gemmatimonadota bacterium
CTTCGCCACCTGGGAGCGCTCCGCTGCAACGCGCGCCCAGCCGCTGGTCGCCCATAGGCTCAGCGCAGCGCGCGTCGATAAACTGCTCTCTTAAGGACTGTGGGCAGACCTCATCCCGCGCATCTAGCAAATCTCGCCAGATACTCCACGCCGTATCGGGGAAGATTTTGTGCTCACCACTCTAATCGATCCTAGCTATATTTGAGCAACGAGGCGTGCGCGGCATATTAGAGCCACGTGCGATTTTATTTTTTACAAGGGAGGGTTTCAATGAAGAAGATTATGTTTACCGTTGCAGCGCTAGCGACGCTTGTATGCGCTCAGGCGAGCCATGCCGGCTTAGGCGTTTCACCGCGTTTGGCACTGCCGTTGGGCGATTTTGGCGACACGGTGGGAATGGGGTTTGGAGCAAGCGTGGTCATGGATCCCGTGATGGGCAAACCCGCACGTGCCGGCCTCAGCTTTCTCACTTTTGGCGAAGGTGACATTGGCTCATCAATGGCCATGGGTCTATTTGCCGGCTATCAGCGCCAAGTAGGTGGAGTAGACGTGAAGTTTGATGTGAATCTACTCCGCATCACCACAGAAATTGAGATATTTGGCATTTCTGTCGAAGAGACCGAAACCAAAATTAAGCTCACGCCAGGCATTGGCTACAAGATGGGTAAACTAGCCGCCGAGCTCGACTACGATTTGGCCGGAGACTGGGCTGGTATCAATCTGTACTACATGCTGGGCGAATAAGCTCGCACTATTTACAAGAAGCACAAACGGCGCGGCTCCCAACGTATTACTTGGGCGCCGCGCCGTTTTTTATATACATATACCCGTATAACAGGTATCACATACTCGCCTAGGCCGACGGCAGACGCTTCTCCAACCACGTCTTCAAATCCGCCAGACATTCAGCGTCTATCGCGTGTCCCATCGTTTCGTATTCCCGATAGGTCAACTCAACCGGCAGTGACTCCAGCAGCGGTTTAGCGGCGCGCACCTGCTCGATTGCAATAACCTCGTCTTGACACCCATGGGACATAAAGACGGGCAAGCCGCGCACGCTCTCTCGGTCGCTCGGCATAAGCTCTTCTCCACACAAACCGCTGAGCGCAGCAACGCCTACAAACGCATCGGGACGACTCAGTCCCAGCGCCAGCACCATGGCGGCGCCCTGACTAAAGCCGGCGATAACAATGCCGGAAGGGCTGTAATCGCGTTTGACTTCATTTACAAGCGCGTCGACTTGGCGCACCGCATCCCACGCCTGATCGTAGTCAAAGCGTATGCCATCTTCCCTCCACTCGATATTAAACCAAGCAAACCCACCAAAGGGCAGTTCGTGCGGCGCACGTGCGCTCACGCTTATGAGGCGAGCATCCATATGTGGAGCTAGCCCGATCAGATCTTCTTCGTTACTGCCGTATCCGTGCAGCAACACGAGGACGGGCGCCCCGGTCTGCGGTGCTTCCGTTCCCCGATGTACAGCGCGACGTAGCGAGTTCGTGGACATGTAATTCCTCAGGCAGAAAGTTCGGCGTGATATCGACCCGCCTTGTGGACGACTAGAACGACAGCGTGCTCTTCGCTAATGACTTCGTGCACGTGAAAGTTCGGATAGATCTTTTCGTTGCGCCATACCGTTTCCCCGTTGAGCGTCACGGTGGGAAAGCGCTTGTCCAAACGCGGTATGGCTAAGTGCAGCGGGCCTTCCCTTTCGCTCTCCGCTACAAGCGAAAAATAACCAGCTCCGTTGAGCGACCACTCCACGCTCAGCGTGGCCTCACCAACGCAAACTCGACCGCTAACGCGCTGCATCGGCGCGATCTGTGGCCGCACTTCTACCGCGCGATCCGGTCCGACCAAACACCCTACGCCAAGCGCGTGCTCTGCCAATAGTGCATCTACTCCAGGCACTATGTGCAACGTCCCTGCCCGATCGCGCCACGAACGCCCCGTGCGCGACAGCAGGCGGCCCCAATGCGCATGTATACTGGCGCGAGCGGCTTCCTCTAATCCGCATCGCCATAGCCCACCCACTAGGAAAAACGCCTGCCATAGATCATCCAAACGATGATCCGCATCGGCCAGCGCACCGTCGATTGCACGAACCTGCTCTGAATCCAAGAGATCAAAATACAGCGCCAACGCGTGGGCCCACTGACTGGTTAGCCCTCCCGTCGCACCATCCCGCAACGCCCCACGCTCGGCCGACCACCGAGCCTGCACCGCACGGCGTCCATGCTGCGCCTCTGCTTCGCATTGGGCCGCACGATCGGCCTCACCACAGGCTGCATACGCAGCGGCCATATGGTCGTAAGCCCCCGCATACAGCACACAGGTCGCCGTGCCGCAGTCGGATAACGCGATCCGTTCCAGTCCCTTTACAGCCATCGGCAGCCGATCCAACGCCAGGGCCGCATCGGCTGTAAAGCGATAGTAAGCGGCAACGCACAGGGCAAAGAATGCGCTTTCGTCTGGCGCGGTCGGCAGCACCGCACTCTGCAGTGCCGCCTTAAGTGTTCGCGCGTTGGCGGTGCGATAGAAGTCGTTCAGTCCCAGAACATAGTGGTGTAACCAGGTGCCGCGTCCGCCGCCGACGGTATCCAAGTAGACCTCGCGCCGGGCCTCGGTAATAGACGACAGGCCGATCTCCCATAAATCGACCAACTCCGCAGCCTCTAGCTCGTTTTCGACAAGAGGCGCGAACGATTGCTCCATCAGCGAAATACAATCGACTTCCATTTCTTCCGGGCAAGCCCAGACGCGCACCAGCACGTAGCGACAGGCCACCGCCTGCGGCGCAGTCCAATCGCTCTTGGTGCCAGCACATACATAGCGCATAGACACATCTACCGCGCTGGACTCGCGCGCAAATCCTAGATCAATAACGGCGCCTTCACGTCCGCGCACGCGCACGCGGGGATGGCCGTAGACAACGCGTCCAAAATCCAGCGTGATATAGGCCGCTCGATCCGCACTCCGCGTTTGCACCAGAGCCTCGGTTTTCCCCACGTCCAACAGAGCCTCTCGGTGCACGAACTTTACGTTGCGCATAGGCTGGTCAAAGGAAGCAAAATCGAGTTCAGCTTCCGCCTCCATTTCACCAAAATTCGTCACGCTGCGCGCGACTGCTTCGCGCTCCTCGACGGCCAGCGGCTCCCACTCGGGCAGCAGAGGACCCATTACGACGCCGACGGGCTGCCAGTTTTCTTCGCCGATATGGCCGCGCATCCATTCGCTCTTTGCGCGCGCTGCGATAAAAGCACAGGGGGTTCCGCTTAACCAAGCCTCGTCACACCATACCTCCCAAGGCGTACCGGTATGGAATTCTCGCTGTGCCGCTGCGCCCATATTGAGATAGCAGTCTGCGCGCAGCCAGTCGCTCTCGCCCGAGCCTAAGACGGCGATAATGACAGTGTTTTCACCAGCGATCCAGCCTTCGGATAGGTCGATGGATAACCCCACCATCTTCTGCGCTAGCTGCCCCGAGC
>JAYOKQ010000219.1:0-3355 GCA_038119905.1 Gemmatimonadota bacterium
ATCGCCGCCACATCCGACGAGCGCTTCCGCGCCTTTGACGAGGATACCGGCCAGCTGCTGTGGGAGACGAAGCTGCCGGCATCGGGTTTTGCTACGCCCAGCGTGTATTCCGTAAACGGTCGCCAGTACGTGGTCATCGCCTGCGGCGGCGGCAAGGTCGAACGAGACGCTTCCGATATTTATGCGGCTTTTGCCCTGCCTCAATAGGCTGCACCTACAAGTGGGAGAGAGCACGATGAAGAAAATGACGCGCCGTCAGGCGCTAGGCGCTGCGGCGGCCACGCTGGGCGCTGGTTTGGTCGGCTCGCTGAGCCCGGGAGAGCAGGCACTGTCCTCGGCCGCTGCAGCCGCCGATCGCACGGAGTCGGCCTCGGGTTCGCTCTTACCCGACGTGTGGGGCGCGGACTTTATGCCGCAGTGGAGTGCACCGGACGACCTGCAGAAAAATTTGACGGTGGGAACGACGCCTGTTCGTCTGGCCTGCAACGCCCATCCGATCATTGCGCGGAGCTGGAGCGGCAAGGAGCGCCGGCCGTGGGAGGAACAGATCAAGGCCGTGCGCGACGGCGGCTATACGGCGACCGAGTCCTTTGCTTGGGGCTGGGACGAAGAGCACGTCAAGGACAGCGATATCCGCGAGATCCTGCAGCTGTGCACGTCGTTAGACGTGGAGTTTTACACCCTGCACGTATGGGCCAATATCATCCATCCAGATCCCGAAGAGCGCGCGCGTATTCACAGGCTGCACGCCGATGCCGTTGCCACGGCTGAGCGGCTTGGCATGAAGTTCATTCTCACGCACACCGGCGGCCGCCATCCGGAAAACAAGGACACGCCGCACCCGCTCAACCACACGCGTGAAACCTGGCAGATGTCGGTCGATGCGGTGAAAAAGATCCTCAAGGACACCGCCGGCAGTCAGGTCAAGCTGGCCTTCGAAGCGGTCAACTCGTGCAATAACAACACGCCGCAGTCGCACCTGCGCCTAATGGAAGACGTGGGCGACGAGCGGGTAAAGGTCACCTTAGACCCGTGCAATATGCTACACCCGGGCACGATTTTTCGCACGACGGAGTTGCTTGATCAGTGCTTTGATATGCTGGGAGAGGATATCCTCTACTGCCACGCCAAGGACAAGGCGTGGAACGAAATGATGCCGCATTTTGAAGGCGTCGCGCTGGGCCAGGGTACGATGGACTACGAGACGTATCTGGCCCGCCTGAGCCGCATGGAGACGCCGCGCGTGCTCTATATAGAACACCTGCCCGACGAACTCTACCCGCCGTCGAAAAAACACCTCGAAGACACGGCGTCGCGCCTCGGCGTGTCGATCTACGCGTAGATTCTAAGCCTCGATCCACAGCGGCTGTAAAAAGATGCGTCCGCTCTCACCCTGTCCCTCAAAGCGGACGTAGGCCTCCTCGCCGGCGCGGTAGCGGAAGTGTGCGCCCTCACCTTCGCATAGGAGGGCACCCCCCGGACCGACGAAAGATCCGCGGCACGGAGCGTCTACCTCGACGCATATTTCGTCCCCCTGCACCTCGATGGAGTTCAGCCGCAGTCCCGTCGATGCATAGCTGCGACCGGCTTTGGCCGCGCGCACTACGCCCTCGGCGCTGCACTCGTCGACGAGCACCATGTTGAAGGCGTTGTCAAAATCGATTGGATCGTGAAAGTCGTCGTTGGCGTAGCCCCAGAGTCGATGACCCGCCGTTAGCAGTTCGTCCCAGAACGCCGTATAGAGCGGCTGGCGGCCCTTGGCTAGCGCTGCCTCAATGCCGTAGTGTCCGTTGTACACTTCGATGCCGTCGGGCCACGTGCCCAGCGCTTCGAGCATGGGGCGCGTCCAGTAGTCGCGTCCGTCGGCGTGCGGGCGTGGGTGACATACGACGGTTATAAGGTGGCCCGCGTTGGCCAGCGCTTCCTCTAGCGAACGCTCGTAGAGCGGATCGACCTGTGCGCCGGCAAAGAGCACATTTTCGCGCGAGCTGTATTCAAATCCCTCGAGAAATATGAGCTGTGGATAGGCCGCTCGCATTGGGCCGAGATCGGTTATGTGATCGTGGTCGGTCAGCGAGACAAAGCCGGCACCTACTTCGCTGTAGCGCCGCACGCTGTCGGCCAGCGGCACGGAGGCGCAGGCGCTGTGCTCGCTGCAGTGGCCGTGAAAGCTGCCGCGCAGCCAGGTGTCGGCAGCGCAATCGTAGGGGTTGTGGCGTTTGGGCATGGGAATCTCTCTCTGCGTTGAATGGATGCGTTTTCGCACTACGAGCTGCCGATGGCCTGCGCGTGGCGCTGGCAGGCTTCGGCCACGTCGGTCTCGCTCCAAGGCGTCAGTGGCGCGCCGAGTCCCGCTTCTACGTCGGGCAGCACGCAGGTATTGGACGCGGTGACGTAGGCACAGACCATCGACCAGCGCGGCTGGTCGGAGCGGTTGGGATGCGATGCGTGTAGCAGGTTGCCGTGAAAGTAGAGCACTGAGCCCGGATTCATTTCGCAGTGCACTTCTTCCATCTCTCTGACGGCCCACTCGACGCGCTCTGGATCGGCGATCAGCTGTGAGCCGGACGATTGATGCTCCAATCGGCCCAGGCGGTGCGAGCCGCGCAGCACGCGCAGGCAGCCGTTGTCGCGCGTGCAGGGGTCGAGCGCCAGCATCAGGCTGACGAAGTCGGGGTAGAAAAACTCTTTGTAGTGATAGCCGTAGTCCTGGTGCCACTGCCAGCCGCCCGTCTGCGGATCCTTGAGCATCTGCAGGTGGTAGTAGTGGCGGATAGAGTCGTCAAAGAGCTGTTGCATCGGCTCAACCAGATACTGGCTGCGCGCATAGGCGCTGTAGGTGTCGTCGTCGAGCTGGCCTCGATATACTAACCGCGTGCCCAAGCCTTCGCCTTCGTAGTTCTGGTTGAATTTGGCGTCGGCCTGCAGCTGCGGGTCGATCTCGGCAATGCGGCGGACGCGGGCGATTTGCTCTGCCGGCACGCGATCGTTGACGATGAGGTAGCCGTCGCGGTGGAACTGTTGGATCTGTGCGTGGTTCAGCGGTTGCAGCGCCATATCGATATTCCTATTTAGCGCGTTGAGATGCGGTAGCCGGGTCGGTCTTCCTTGAACAGATCTGGATTGAGGCGCACCCCTAGGCCCGGTCCGCGCGGGACGTCGACGTAGCCGTTGGCGATTTTCACCTCGGTATCGATCAGTTCGTGGTAGACCGTGTGGATCTGTGCACGCACGGTTTCTTGGTAGCAGCAGTTGGCAATGGCCGCGCCGACGTGCAGGCCTGCAAAGAGCGTCAGCGGTCCGGTGCAGTCGTGCATGGAAACGGGAATGTTATACGTCTGCGCCAGGTGGGCAA
>JAYOKQ010000220.1:0-3340 GCA_038119905.1 Gemmatimonadota bacterium
TCCTGCAGCACGTCGGGAAAGAAGATGTAACCGTCGCGGTGAAATGCTTCGACGTCGGCTTCCGTTGGCCGTGCGATGCGGAAGAGCGAATTCACGACAGGGCCTTCTCTCGTCGCCGGCAAGCTGCTATTGGGGCGGTGGACCGAGGTGGGTACAGGCGACGCTCACCTTTTTCAGCGCGATAAAGCCCGACTTATCGTCCTCGTAAAGGCCCGCTTCCTGCAGCGCCTCGTAAATGCCGTCTACTGCGCCCTGTCCGACTATCAGCTCGGCCGTTTCGCGCGCCGGCGAAATCGCCCCCAACTCACCGTCAAAGCGCGCATAGCTCTGCTTGGAGATCGTCGCGCCGGCCGCACCGGACGCCATCGCCGCAATCACTAGGTCGCTGGCATGCCCTTCGTTGCACACCAGAATCATGCACACCAAGTCGTTCAGATAGCGGTAGCCCTGGCTCTCCTCGCTCAGCGCACGACGGCGCCAATCGGACGACCCCTGCATGGTGTCGACGGCGGCGATCAGCTGCTCCATGCTGGCCGAATGCTGCTGGCCGCGCACGACCATATTGTTAATGATGCCGCGCGTATCCGGCGACTCGTATATGAAACCAGAACCGATTTCGTTAATGCGCCCGGCCGTTATCAGCGAGGCGAATATTTCGTCTGACTCCTGCTGCGAGACCGTGACGTGAACGATTTCCTTCGCTGCCGGCACCGTGATGCGAATCAGGCTGAGCTTGTCGCGCAGGCCGGTGCCCTCGCCGGTTGTCACCTGCGGCATCGGCACACCCAAGTCGAGCGCCGAGCGCGCAATATGGTTGCCGCGATCCTGCTGCACAGTGCAAACAATGCTGGACAGATCGCCGCGCAAAGGCACTGCATTGGGGCCGTCGAACGATGCGACTTGCGGCGCATCCCAGACCGACTCCGCAGCGATTTCAACCAAATCACACACCGCGCTACCGCGACCTGGAATCTGCAAACCACAGGCGGCAATAACCGCCTGCAGCGCATCTTCTGACGCTTCTACCGGGACGTGAAATACGAGGCGCGTGGCGGGCTCTTCTTCCAACACCAGGCCAGCACCAATACCCCACAGTCCCTCGCGGCGACGCAGGACTGTGGCGCGACTGGGCTGGGAGTGGTACTCCTTGACGCCGATCTCCTGCAGTTTGGCCAACGCGCGGTCGGCAACGGAGTTATATATCGTACAGGTTAGCTGTGCTGCGCTCTTTTTTTCCATAACCTTCTCCTAGGTCGCCGTGGCTTCGAGTTCCGCTTTGCGCCGTGCCGTCACATACATGCCGACTATCAGCACCGATAGAATCGGGCAGACCGAAGCCAGCGACAAGATCCCAAAACCCTCTATACTCCCAACCTGCGCGCTGATGCCCAACCCCATGGCCAACACCAGCGGCACCGTAACTGGCCCCGTAGTCACCCCGGCACTGTCCCAACCTATGTTGACGAAGTCTTCGCTCGACAGCACCGTCAGCACCATAAGTAGGGCATAGGGCGGAACGAGCATCCATATGAGCGGCCAGTTGTAGATGATCTTGGCCACGCCGAGTGAGATGCCAACACCGACGCCAATGGCTACCGCCTGCATTAGCAGCTGTTTTTTAAACGTGCCGACTGTCAGTTGCTCTACGGTCGTGCCCAGCGCGTTGAGCGCCGGCTCGGCCAGCGTGGCGCTGTAGCCCATCATAAAGGCGAAGAGAATGACCACGACCACACCGAGAATGCCCTTGAAGAGCGGTCCGCGTATCGGCGTATACGAATACTGCTGCGTGCGCGCATCAAAATTCTCGCCGTGATAGGGCAGCAGATCGTATCCTTCTTCCGTCTTGCGCGAGAAGATCTCCTGCACATCACCCTCGTTGGTGATCGACTTAGTGACAATAGACGGATCAAAGTTGCGAATCACTTCGTGCTGCTGCGTCATTTCGACTGCCTTAAAAGAAGTCGGCAAATTCGTGCCGATTTCGCTGCCCAACCTCGACAGACCCAACTCGATGCCGATGCTAAACAGGCTCATGCCGACCACGGCAAAGAAGATGCCCAACACGAGTTCGTCGGCGCGTCGAATGCGCTCGCGCAGCACGGCCACTAGCACGAGGAGCAAGAAGAGGCTGAGCGGGATAATAGCCTGTATGGCACCCATTCCATTGCGCTCGAGCAGTTCGGCCACGTCGAGCGCGTCCCCCTTGCTGGCATAGAGCGCTTCAGCCTTGGCGCGAATCGCCTCCTGCGAGCCATATACGGCCAGACGCTGGGCATTGGTGCCACTACTGAGCAACCAGCGCGCAAACTCGTCGGCGCCACCGAAGATAGACTCCTGTGCAGCGGCATCTTTTGACAGTGCGACGATATAGGCGTTTAGCGCCTCGGTATCGCCGTTGAAAAAAGCCTCGCGCGCCTCGGGGCTGCCGTTGCGCATAACGTAGCCCTTCAACTCGTCCTCGCTCCCAAAGAGCGACACGGCCTGTGCGCGCTGCTTGGCGCTGCCAAACTCCACGTCGGAAGACGGATCCGGCACAGACGACAGAAAGTAGAGACCCAGCCCGAGAACTGCTAAGATGGGAAACGCCGATGCCAGCGTCACCACGCCAAAGCCGCCCGCCGCACCGCCGCCGCTGGACGCCACGCGCGAGATACCGATACCCAGCGCCAAGACCAACGGCACGGTAACCGGACCGGTCGTAACAGCTCCGCAGTCCCAAGCCAGGCCGGTTAAATGCACCAGGTTGGGATCGAAGTAGGCCCAGATGGAAATCGAACCACCAACGGCGTATAGTGCGTATACAAAGGGCTTTAGCGACCAGCCGTAGAGAAAACGGAGCATGCCGAAGAGCACGGCAATACCCACGCCAATACCCACCGACCATACCAGCGCATCCGAATGCTTGTTGAGCAGTAGAAAGAGCAGCGGAGCATCCCAAGCGCGCACCGACGAGCCGGCCGATTTCAGCACACCGATAGCTGGCTCGGCAAACGTCGCACCCAAGCCGAGTATAAAGGCGAAAATTAAGATGACGGGCAGCACCGTTTTTTGCGGCAGCCTTATGCCACAAATTTCGCCCAGCGGCATAAGGCCAAAAAACAGGCCTTCCATAAAAAAGGCTAGGCCCAATACGACGACGCCAATACCGAGTGCAACAACGAGCGCGTTGGAGATGGGAATGCTGAGAACAATGAGCTGAAACAAGACGAGGTAGGCCACGATGAGAGACACCGTCTTGATCTGTTCGACGACCTTCGATTGGGCGTAGGGGCCAATCATCTTTAACGCTTGGCCAAACGATACGCTGACGCGTCCAGACGTTTGCTGTGAAGGCATAAGG
>JAYOKQ010000221.1:0-3339 GCA_038119905.1 Gemmatimonadota bacterium
TGTCGTCAGGCCGCCGAGCAGGGCGTCGAGCTGATCCTCTTTCCCGAGTTGGTCGTTCACGGCCACAACGCGCCGAATACGCAGGAACTGGCCGAAGCGGTGCCGAACGGTCCGAGCTGTAGACGCCTGGCCGAGCTGAGCAAGGCGTTTGGCCTATTTTTATCGGCCGGTCTCAGCGAACGCGATGGGTCGTTGGTCTACAACACGCAGGTGCTCTTTGGTCCCGATGGATTTATAGGAAAACAGCGCAAGATCCATCTGTCGCGCGACGAGAAAAACCACTATGCCGGCGGCGACTCAGTAGAAGTATTCGATATTGGCAAGTGCGTGGTCGGCACGACGATCTGCTACGACAGTCAGTTTCCCGAACTGTCGCGCCTGCTGCTGGTGCGAGGCGTCGAGGTGCAGCTGATGCCGCACGCCATGCGCGAGTGCCATTGGGAAGACGGCGACCGCGCCTCTGAGCGCCATGCGCGTCAGCATCTGCACAAGCTGCTGATGCGTTACACGATGCGCGCGTGGGAAAACTACGGCTTTGTGTTGGCGACCGATCAGGCCGGCAAGGCGGGCGTCGTCGAGTCGCTGCCGCCGGACCACGTCAATCAGCCGTACCATCCCGGTGGTGCGATTATCATTGCTCCCAACGCCGAAGTGCTGTGTCATACGCAGGTCGAGGAAATACGCGACGAAATGATCGTGCAGGATCTGGTCGCTGCCGACCTGCACGCGATGCGCAGCCACGAGAATTTTCAGCTCAAGACGCGCAATCGCGCGCTCTTTGGCGATCTACTTTAATACGAACTAGCCAGAACAAAAGAACGGGCGGCGCGCTCAGAGCGCGCCGCCCGTTCTTTTACATAAAGCGCGAACGTCTAGCCGATATCGTCCGGCACATAGTGTCCGTTGGCCCGCTGCCAGGCAGCTGCTTCGGCCCAGCGGCGCTCCGGCATCGGATAGCAGTCGGTCAGGTGACCTCCTTCCATCAGAAAATGGCGCGCGGCCGGCTCCCACCAGTGCTTGTTACATCCATCGAGCACGTCTTCGATTTTATCGCCCGGGAAATAGCATACGCCGTCGTCGTCGGCGCGAATCCAGTCGCCGGGCATCACGGTATGACCGCCGACGGAGATGCGCACGTTGACGGCCAGCGGCGCCAGATCGTGCTGTGCGTCGTAGTCGGTGGTCGTGCGCGCGTCCTGCGTCCAGATGGGAAAGTTCTGCTGAGAGATTTCGCCGTAGTCTCGGACCACGCCGTGCACGACGAGTCCGGCCGCCTTGCGGTTGTGCTGCAGGGCCAGCATCATATTGCCGCCTAACACGCCGCTGCGCGTATTGCCGTCGGCCTGCACGACGAGCACGTAGCCCTCTTGGGTGATATTAACCGCAATGCGGTGGTTCTGATCTTCGACCTTGGCATACTCGCCGGTGGGCATTAGGTCGGGGCGCTGCGGGGCGTACTGCAGCGTAATGGCCGGTCCCAAAATATCGTGCCCTTTGCCGCGGAAAAGGGGCGCGACGCCGTTAAAGAAGGTGCTCGGCGTGCCCACGACGTTGCGGGCTACCACGGCAACGGTGGCCGCCGAGTACTTAATCAACTCGGGCACTAGGTCCATATTGGGGCGGGGAAATTCCCACACATCTTCGCGCGTCATGCGGAAAATGGGGGGACGGGCTTCGCTGCTCATAGCGTCCGGCTTTCTCTAAAATTGACGGTGGTTTTTTTCGTGAACGGGTCGTGCTCGCTCGCTCGCGTCTCGTTAGGGGAAGTATAAAGCGTCTTTTTGCGCGTGCGGTCAAGCAGGCGCAAAAAGTGGTTATCAATCTGATGCTCGCGCATTAGTTCACTCTAACGAAGCAGGACCATTTTGTGCGATAGCTGCTTGCGCGCGCCCTCATCGCTGAGGTAGCTGAGTCGGTAAAAATAGATGCCCGATGCTGCTGGCTGACCAAAATCATTTACACCTTGCCAGCGCACTACGTGCTGTCCGGCTGCGCGGACTCCATCCACTAGTGTCGTAATTCGTTGTCCGGTGGCATCGTACACGCCTAACGTCACATCAGATGTTGTGGCTAAGTCAAACGCGATGACTGTTTCCGGATTAAATGGGTTGGGGTAGTTCTGAGCCAGAGCAAAGTTGGAAGTCACGGCTTTGCTCTTCTCGTTTTCTACGGCCGTGGGTACATTTTCCTCGCTGCCAATAAAAATCGTTCCTTCGGCTAGGCCACCGCGGTTGTCCGTAATGCGATAGGTTATTGTATCCATGCCCGTAAAAGATCTTCTATTGGGTTCGTAGTATATAACGGGTCTATCATACTGTTCTCTAAGGGAAACCTCTGCCATTGGGGAAGAATCCACAGAAACAATCTGCAGTATGTCACCGTCTGCATCCGTATCGTTTGCTAGCGGTTCCACGAGATAATTGGTGGAATAATTAATCCGAGCAATATAATCGTCGACGGCGACCGGTTGCGCGTTTATCCACACGTGGCGCTGTGCTACGGCCCGCTGCGAGCGCAGGTTGCCGTCTGCGCTCACAGCGCGCACCGAAAACCAGGATTCGCGCTGGTTTAGATCGTCATAAGATAGGGTGGTGTTGGTCTCGGTCGTTTCTGCAAGGACTCGCCAGCTATCGTTGCTGACTAAGTGCAGTACTTCATATCGATCGGCTCCATCAATACCGTTCCATGTGAGGCTGATCTCACTCGTGCCCGTGGTCTGTATGGCTAGCGTTATGGGTTGCGATATAGTGAGAGGCTGGCTTACCGAGATGCGTCCATTCTTGCTCAAACGCACCATGGCGCTCGTTAGTGGCAGAGAGGGGATTTGCCATACGCGATGCGTGGTCGCACTCTGATATACGCGCGTCCTATCAAATTCTAACGCGGTCCACGTCGCTCCGTTGTCTGTGGAATATTCGGCATCAACCGACAGTCGGTTGGGATATCGCCGCGCGGAGTCCCAGAGGATATGCCTCGTTTGCCCCGAAAACCACTTCTCGCCGCCCACCGGGAAGGTCAGCTGCAACTCGTCGAGCACAAATGAATAGACCAAGTAGTAGGCAATGGGGCCATCCTGCACATTGTTGGCCGTCACGGCGGCCTCGTATACGCCTGCTGCGGGCGCATCGATAGCTACCTGTTCGACGTTATTCAAGTCGTCAATACCGCGGGTTGCCGGCTGGTCCACGTTGGCTGGCGTAGTGTCCAAGACCCAAGGCAGGTGCCGTGCGCCGCCGCCGTCTACCGTTAGGTCTAGGTTGTTGACGAGTGCAGAGGCTGCATAGGGCTCGGAAGGAGCGTCGTGCCAGTAGAGCATGACCTTGAGCTGGGCGATGTTCT
>JAYOKQ010000222.1:0-3250 GCA_038119905.1 Gemmatimonadota bacterium
TGCAAGGTGCGCATGGGCAACTCGCAGGAAGACCCGCCCGTTCCGCCCGGCTATAAGGGCGTCGACAAAGTGCTCAACGACTTTGAGGGTATGAAGCGCTTTATCGAAATCCAGCGCAGCCCCTATCACGGCTGGAACTTCTGCGTCGGCTCGATTGCCGAAATGCTCGAGGATTCGGCTACCGAGGTATTTCCCTTTATCGATTATTTCGGCAGCCGCGACACGATTTTTCTCGTGCACTACCGCAACCTGCTCGGCAAGCGCTACAGCTTCCGCGAAGCGCTACCCGACGAGGGCGATATGGACTTTTTCAAAGTCCTCAAAGCGCTCAAAGACGTGGGCTATTGCTACGGCATCGACCCCGACCACGTCCCGCGCAGCGCCGATGATCCGCACGGCTACTACCAGTCGTATTCTTATTGCTTTGGCTACATAAACGCCATGATTCAGGCCGTATACGCCTAAGCGCCCTATGGCCAATCTGCTCAATCGATATCCCTCCATCGAAGACCTGCGCCGGCGGGCCAAGGGACGCATTCCCCACTTTGCCTGGGAGTATATCGACAGCGGCACAGGGGCCGACGAGTGCATGCGGCGCAATCGCGCGGCCCTGCAGGCGGTTACCTTGGTCCCGGAGTTTATGAAGGGCGCGTTCGAACCGCAGCTCACCACGCGCCTCTTCGACACCGACTACGCCGTGCCCTTTGGCGTTTCACCCGTCGGCCTTACCGCCCTCATGTGGCCGCGCGCCGAGCGAATCCTAGCGCGCGCGGCCGCACGCCATCGCTTTCCCTATACCCTGAGCACGGCGGCCACCGAGGCGCCGGAAACCATCGGACCGCTGGCCGAAGGCATGGGCTGGTTTCAGCTCTATCCGCCGCGACGCACCGATATTCGCCAGGACCTCATTGCGCGTGCGCGTGATTCGGGCTTTACCACGCTGCTGGTAACAGCCGATGTCCCGGTGGCCAGCCGCCGCGAGCGCCAGGTGCGCGCAGGGGTGGTCGTGCCGCCCAAAATTACGCCGCGCATGCTCTATCGCTGCATGGTGCGCCCAACTTGGAGCCTGGCCACGCTGGTAGCCGGTTCGCCGCGCTTTCGCGGACTGGAAAAGTACATTGACGGCAGCGACATGCGCGATATGCTGAGCTTTATTGGTCAAGAGCTCGGCGGCTCGCTTGACTGGGCCTATTTGGAGGCCGTGCGCCAAGAGTGGGATGGCCCGCTGGTGCTTAAGGGCATCCTAACGACGGCCGAGGCCGAACGCGCCGCAGCAATCGGCTTTGACGGCATCATGGTTTCCAACCACGGCGGCCGTCAGTTCGACGGCGCACCGGCAGCCATTGACGTTCTCCCATCCATCGCCGAAGCCGTCGGTCAGCGGACAAAGATTTTGTTCGACAGCGGCGTGCGCGGTGGGCTGGACATAGCGCGCGCGCTGGCGCTAGGCGCCGATTTTGTGCTGATGGGCCGAGCATTTATGTATGGCGTAGCTGCACTTGGCCGCAGAGGAGGCGATCACGTAGCCGAATTACTCAAGGCCGATCTGATCAACAACATGACGCAGCTAGGCTGCGCAACGCTCGACCAGCTGCGCGCGCGTCGCAGCGCCTAGCTTAAACCCACCGACACCCATCCGAGGAACGCGCTCTATGATCCAGCATATCGTTCTGCTCAAGCTCAAGTCCGGCACGACCCAAGCGCAAAAAGATGCGCTCTTGGAGGGCCTGATCGCCCTACAGCACGACGGCTTAATTCCCGGCATCGAATCGATAAGCGGCGGGGACAACAACAGTCCCGAGGGCAAGACGCACGGGTTTGATTGGGGCTTTGTCATGACCTTTACCGATGCGACGGCGCGCGACGCCTATCTGCCACACCCGGAGCACGTGAAACTGGGGCAAACGCTGCTGCGGCCCATAGCCGACGACGTGCTCGTCATGGACTACGCCCTCTAGACAACCGTGCCCGGATAAACATCCAAGGCCCGTATCCCTCTGTTGCACCGCACTGTGCCAGCAGGGTCGAGCTGTCCGGCGTGCATATGTAGCCACGGTGCGCTTCGACATCCTTGACGCCTCGGTCTCAAGCTGATTTTTTATAGTTTCTCCTATTGAAGGCGTAACCGTGCCCCGAGTTTATCAAGCATGAGGAAAAAACATGCCCACAACATCTAAGATCATCTATACCAAGACCGACGAAGCGCCCATGCTGGCGACCTATTCGCTGCTGCCGATTATCGAAACGTTCACCAAGGCAGCCGGCATTGCCGTCGAAACGCGCGATATCTCGCTGGCCGGACGCATTCTCGCCCACTTTCCCGAACACCTCAGCGATGCACAGAAGCAGTCGGACGACTTGGCTGAGCTCGGCGAACTGGCCAAGACGCCAGAGGCCAATATCATCAAGCTGCCCAATATCAGCGCCTCCGTTCCCCAGCTCAACGCAGCCATCAAAGAGCTGCAGTCGCAGGGGTATGACGTCCCAGACTATCCGGAAGAGCCGCAAAACGACGCCGAGCGCGACGCCAAGGCGCGCTATGCCAAAGTATTGGGCAGCGCCGTAAACCCGGTCCTGCGCGAAGGCAATTCAGACCGTCGCGTGGCCTCGGCTGTAAAGGAGTATGCGCAGAAAAACCCGCATCCGATGGGGGCGTGGAGCGCCGATTCTAGGTCGCACGTGGCGCACATGGAAGACGGGGACTTCTACTCAAGCGAAAAATCCGCTGTCACGACCGTAGCCGGCGATCTGCGCATCGAGTTTGTCGATGGGGCCGGCGAGAGCACAGTGCTAAAAGAAAAAACGCCCGTACAAGAAGGTGAGGTCATTGATGCCGCGGTAATGAGCACCCGTGCGCTGCGCGCCTTTTACGAAGCGCAGATCGAAGATGCCAAGGCACAGGACGTGCTGTTTTCGCTGCACCTGAAGGCCACCATGATGAAGGTGTCTGATCCCATTCTCTTTGGCCACGCCGTGGCCGCCTACTACAACGACGCGCTGGAAAAACACGCCGCGGTCCTCGACGAGCTAGGCGTGGATGTCAACAACGGCATCGGCGACGTCTACGCGAAAATCGAAGACCTGCCCGAAGCGCAGCGCGAGCAAATCAAGGCCGATTTAGAAGCGTGCTACGCGACACGCCCGGCACTGGCCATGGTCAACTCCGATCGCGGCATCACCAATCTGCACGTGCCTAGCGACGTCATTATCGACGCCTCGATGCCGGCGGCCATACGCGAATCGGGCCAAA
>JAYOKQ010000223.1:0-3210 GCA_038119905.1 Gemmatimonadota bacterium
CCTATATGCCATCGGTCGGAATTATCATCTCGCACGAATACACGCGTCTGTGGACTCAACCTCACTGCACGAAGTCTTGATAAAGGTACTTCTTCCTTTCTTATCGACTTCTCGGGGCCATCAAAATACAGCACACTCGCATCCTTGCCACCGACTGCAAGAAGATGAGCTATACCACCTGATAAATTGTCGGTGATTACTAAAGGCGTCCCACCTGGACCTAACTCTAATGGCGACGTACTAAGTAAACCAGGTGGATGATTCGGGTCTCCCAGACGTTCCGCTAAACCAGCTAAAGATTCAAATGGTGGCATACTTAACCCTTCACCCCACTCTCGCACAGTATCAGTAGAAACACCCACCATCTCAGCGAGTTCTTCATGCGTTAAGTTTAGTATTTTCCGACGCTCTTCGATCCACATTGATATCATGTTGGTTGAAACCTTAGTTTTTACTGGACAAATGTTACATTCAAGAAGATTCCATGAAATATTATATGCAATAAAGCAATACAGACCAATATTTGAACCGTTACCACCTAACACAGTTGATTGAGTAGAAAAATAATCAAGAAGTTATCTACGTGAAGTAGATCAAACCGATAGGGCTTCTCAGCATAAATTCACACTGAGAAGCCCTGCTTCCAACCCACATGCTTGATGTACGTGTGTCCTATTTAACGTCTGTAGCCCAATCAATCCCTCAGAAACTTATCCCACGACGGCGGCGCCTGAACAATTCTGTAGTCCAGTGAATTGGTCCGCACCTTGTGCATGGCAATGCCAATCTCTTTGCGCGCGTATTCCTCCATTGGCCGCTGCATGCGCTCAAGCGCCTGCTCCAACTTGTCCAATAGCTCTTCGCCTCCGTCCAACCGACTGGCATAGTGTCCGAAATACCGCTTCTGCGCCCGGGCAAAGCGGCGGGCCTCGGCGTAGTCACCGGCGCGGTTGAGCTCGAGCGCCTTGCGCACGATCTCGGCCTGCCAGATGCGCGCCGCCTCTGCGCACACGGCCTGGTCCCAAGCCTCTGTGTATACGGCCTCGTCGTGCGCCGGTATGAGCGCTGCCGAGCACGCCGTCTGGGCGCGTCCGTCGGCACCGCGCCAGGTAGCTTTCACCTCAAAGCGCAGGTCTTCTATGCGGCCGGCCGGCACCTTCACGCGAAAGACGGCCCGGCGCGTAGCGTTGGCCACCAAGCTGCCCAATCCAGCGCGCCCCCCGCGCATCACCGCACCCACCGCTTCGATCTTGACGGACCGATCGTCTAGGCAGTGGACGGCAACCCCTAGGTCGTCAATCACCGTCAAACGCATGTCCTTTAGCTCGGCCAACACCACTTCGATGATATCCGAGGCAAACTCCGTGTGGTGCAGCATGCCGCCGCCGTGCTCGGCGATCGGCTCGATTTGCTCGGTCGAATAGCCCTGGCCGATGCCCACCGTCGACGTGCTGATGCCGCGCAGGCGCAGGTTGGCCGCTACTTCGGCCAGCTCGTCTGGATCGACTAGGCCATCGTTGGCCTGACCGTCGGTGAGGATCAACAGGCGATGAATCCCCTCGGGATGTTTCTCTTTGTGCAGGGCCACCTGCTCGGCCCCGGCCATCCAGCCCTCGTACAGGTTGGTAATGCCGCGCGTCTCGATATCCCCGATTGCGCGGAGGGCGGCCTGCTTTCCCTCGTCGTCCAAGCGCGTGGCCGGCAGGTGCAGCATGGCCTCGTCGGCAAAAGAAACCAGCGACAGCGTATCGCCCCTATCCAAGCACTGGGCAATGCCCTTGCTGGCTTGCTGGGCCGCTTCCAATCGGCTCATATCCGGTCCGCGGCCGCCGGCCCCATCGTGCGCCTCCATCGAACCCGACGCGTCGATCACCACGCCCAAGTTGAGCGGCGGCATTTCCTCCGTGCTGCGCTCGGGCGCCGGCGCCGTCGTCTCGACAACCAAGTAGCGCACCGAAGGGTCGTGCAGGCGCACCAGCGTGCGATCAAAACGAGCCTGTAGCGTTAGGGTGTGTTCACTCATGGTCTTCGCTCCCCAGTGAAATGTGACGCATCAGGTCTGCCAGGCGCTCAAAGTCTTTGAGCTGTTCGCCGTATAGCGGACCGCGCAAATGAAGTTCTATATCCGGTGTGACTTCTAGCCGCACCCACTCTTGGCCCCGCGATCGCCGCGGCACGCTGCTGCCCAATCCGGCCTGGTCGCGCAGCTTGGCCAGCAGCGCTTCGATCGGACGCTCTTGGCGGGGCGTTATCTCGCTCTTTTCTGCTGGGCTGAACGCGGCCTCCATTAGGGGCTCGCCACCTCGGCCGGCGGCCCGACGCGACCGGATATAATCCAGCGCCGAAGACGGCTCGGGCTCCTGCTCCATTTCCAATGGCTCGGGCATACTCTGCATGGTCTCCTCTTCGGGGGCGCGCACCGGCACTAGCTGGATCTGTAGGTCTTCGTCGGGTGCGGCCATCGTCACGAGCTGGCGTATCTGGCTCAGCGGCAGGTTGTGATCGTCTTTGAGCTGGCGTATAACCTTCAGCCTTTTGACGTGGTAGTCGCTGTAGCGTGCGTTGCGACCCATTGAATCCGGGCCGAGCAGCAGGCCCTGCTGGATATAGCTGCGAATGGTCCGGGGGTTGATTCGCAGCAGCTGGGCCAACTCTTCCAAGGTGTATTGAGAGGACATGGGGCGTCTTTCATAAGGGGGTTCATGAAGTATGGACGCACTCCAATATAGTCGACTAAACTTGACATGTCAAGTTTTATGTCGAGTTATTTTTATGCTGTATTAAATGGGGTTTCGGTCACAGTGCTTTTATTTTTATTTTACAACTTAAGTAAAATAAAAACAATATTTTGTTATCTTATTTTCAAAACGATTATATCGTGTCTTATCGATGCGCGATGTGCGCTCATTAAGTCAACATTTTTATATCTAACTAGCTGTTTATTCGGCTACATACACAATAGTTGCCATCTCAACTCGCCCCGGACAAGGCCTTACAGGAATCTTTCAAAGCTGCGCTCCCTGTGTTAGAGAGGGTATCGTCTACCAACAAAGAGCCGACGCGGTGCGACGTGCCGCCAGTAATGGATACGGCGTGCGTGCTGACCGTCGCCGTCGACAACGCCAAGCGCATCGTCACCCAGGCCGCCGGCAAGTTCAATATGAACCTCAACCAGCGGGCACGACCCGACAAAGAGCGGCGGGCCGGCTC
>JAYOKQ010000224.1:0-3194 GCA_038119905.1 Gemmatimonadota bacterium
GTGTAGTCCCGTGCAGTTGACGGCATAGTTGGACTGGGCTTGGGCGATGGTGTGGGTGCGCTCAACGCCGTCTTGGCCCCCCTGCATGACCATGGTGATAAAGGCATCGACACCGCTGAGTGCTTCCCTTAGCGCGGCGGGGTCATCAATCGAGCCGCGGACGTACTCGACGTCGTGCTGAGGTTCGTTAATGTCGAGCACGCGGAGCTGGTGCTGGCGGCGCATATAGGGTGTGACAAAGCTGCCGACGTGTCCCGATCCACCGACCAAAAGTATGTGCATAAGGCCCTTCTATCTACGCAATGGAAATATGAGCGCTGCAGGGGATATCGGCGCAAACAATACGACGCGGCAAGATGGACGTCAATCGCTCAGCTACCCGTCGAGCGATAGTGGCGCACGCCGACGTGCCACACCTGTAGGCAGATGATGAGAAAAGCGATGCCAATGGCGGGAGACAGCCACTGAAAGAGCAGGCTAGACCCGAGCGGGTCAACGCGGTCGAGAAGGGCTAACGAGGGATAGTAGCTAACGCTAGCTAGGGGGATGATATAGGTAAATACCTGGCGAAACCAGGTGCGGTATATCGTCAGCGGGTACTGTGCCGTCTGTACGCCACCGTAGGTGACGGTGTTGACGATTTCTAGCGATTCAGTGGTCCAAAAGGCCATGGTTGCCTGCAGCACGATCAGCCCGTAAAACAGGCAGGCCCCGCCGAAAATAGTAAAGAAGGCGAGGGCAATCTTGGCCAGTGTCCAGTCGATTCCTAGCGCCTGCGTGCCGTAGGCAAAAACCAGCGCGCCCTGGCTAAAGCGTCCAATGCGTCGCAGGGTGAATTCCTGTCCCGCTAGCTGGATGACGGTGCTGCGTGGGCGGACCAGTAGGCGGTCGAAATCTCCTCCCTTGACCATGGTGTGAAACATGTCAAAGCCGCGCGAAGTCGCATCGCTGAGAGCAAAAGCCATATTGATAAGGCCGTAGAAAAGACATACTTCCTCGAGGCGCCAACTACCTAAGTGTTCAAAGCGCGCAAAGAGCACCCAAATGGCGAGAAACTCGAGCCCTGTCATGAGAAAGTGGGCGAGCGTTGTCATAATAAACGAGGCGCGATACTGCATTTGGCTGCGAATGGAGACGCTGACATACTGCGCGTATAAATTGAACGCGTCGAACACTTAGCCGCCCTGTGCTACCAGCACCCGGATACCGCGTCCCAGCAGCCAGCGGCCATAGGTAATTAGGGCGATGGTCCAAGTCAACTGGCGGGCGAGCACGCCGAAGGTGTCACTCGGGGCGATGTGTCCCATGTAAAGACGGAAGGGGAGATCCATCATCCCGGCAAAGGGCGCGTAGTTGAGAATGGGCTGCAGCGCGTCTGGAAAGAGGGGCAACGGCACGACCATGCCACAAAACAGAAAGGTTGCTACCTGTACAATATTGGCTGTTCCCTCGCCGGCTAGCGTCCACAGCAGGGTAATGTTAAGGACGTTGGATAGGGCCGCCGACAGCAGCACGGCAGAGGCCATCGTTACGGCAAAAGCCAGCGCGGCTTGGGGAGAAGGCGGCAGGCGCATATCAAACGCGAGCACTGCAACGAGAAGTAGCGGAATACAGCGCAGCGCCGTGGGGGCCAGACAGGAAGCGACAGTGCGCGCGTACCACAGGGCGTATAGATCCAGCGGGCGAACGAGTTCGTAGGCGACGCTGCCGGAGCGGACCATGGAGCGAATCTCGCCGTCGAGGCGGATAGGCAAGAGCATGAGAAAAGCCTGGCTCAGCCAGATATAGTCGACCGTTTGCTCAACGGAAAGGGGCATGGGAGCGTGGCTCGAAGCGTAGAACGCCTCAAAGGCCATGACGCGAATCAGTCCCCAAAAAAGCTGCGTGCCCAAACCCGCTAGTGCCGCTACGCGATACTGTAACAGCATGCGCACGCGACCACTTAGGATCGCCCAATAGGGACTCATGGGGCATCCTGCTGGCGGTAGAGCTGAGCTATTACCTCTTCAATGGGTGGATTTTCAACAAAGAGATCTCGCACGGGATAGCGGCTGGTGATACGGCCGATAAGCGTGGGCGCAGATACCGCCTGTGGATCAAAGCGCAGGTGCACGCGTTGTCCCTCACGGTGTATGACGCGCGCGTCGGCATCGACGACGGATGCTGCGTGCGCTAGGTCGACGATCAGATCGCGCTCGGTGCTAACCTTGTCGCGCAGTGCGGCGAGCGATCCATCGGAAAGGATCGTGCCGTCGCCGATGACCAATACGCGCGTGCAGAGTGCTTCGATATCATCCATATCGTGCGTCGTCAGGATGACCGTGGTCCCGTGCTCGGCGTTGAGCTCTTTAATAAACGCGCGCACGGCTAGCTTTGATACGGCGTCTAGGCCGATAGTTGGTTCGTCTAAAAAAAGAAGCTCGGGGCCGTGCAGTAGGGCCGCTGCCAGATCGCAGCGCATGCGTTGGCCGAGCGATAGCTGGCGCACGGGCACGTCGAGTATATCTGCCAAGTCGAGGCGCTGGACGAGGTCGTTAAGGCGCCGAGTATAGTCGCCCATGGGTACCTTGTAGATGGATCGCAGGAGCTCAAACGATTCCACGACGGGTAAATCCCACCACAGCTGGGTGCGCTGACCGAAAACAACGCCGATGCGCCGGACGTGTTCGACGCGCTCTTTCCACGGCACGCGGCCGAGTATGGTGCAGGTGCCCGAATCGGGGACCAATATGCCGGAGAGTACTTTTACGGTGGTAGACTTACCGGCTCCATTAGGGCCAATATAGCCTACGAGCTCCCCCTGCTCTAGCGTGAAAGAAATGCCGTTGAGGGCGCGCACCGTGCGATAGGTGCGGCTAAAGAGTCCGCGTAGAGCCCCGCCCAATCCCGCGCGTCGTTCGGCGATGCGATACATTTTCTGCAGGTTGTCAACGCGTATGTGTTCCATTGTGTCCGTGCTCGTTGGCCGCTGGATGCTTCTGGAAAACTGTCGAAGTCGATCGGCCTATAGGAAGAAGAAAGAAGCGCTCGGGCAGGAGGTTGGTCATTTAGCGCATGGGAACAACGCGGACAGTCGGCTGTTGGTTTTTTGTGCCAAGGTAGAATTCAACGGCCTCTAAGCGGTCTCTCACCCGGATCGTTTCTTCGCTCCCGTCGGGGTGCGTCTGGACGAGCGCCATGCCCTGGGCATCTTG
>JAYOKQ010000225.1:0-3191 GCA_038119905.1 Gemmatimonadota bacterium
CCATCGGATGCCAGTTGAGCTCGAGGCCGGCGTCCCACACGTAGGCTAGCCCCTGAGACCGGCCCGCCGTTACGGCCGGCTTGTGTCCGGGTTTGATGTAGGTGCGCGCGGCAAAGTAGAGATGGTCGGGGTCCCAGCCCAAATAGAACGTGGTGGGTCTCGGCAGGAGCGGTTTGCTCATATCGGTCGACTGATCGGCCACGCCGCTGATGGCAAGGGCCTCTTGCCATTCGGTCGCGTCGATGGCGCCGTCTATAGCGGGGGCTTGATGCATGCGCGTAACGGCAAATGAAGGGACTTCTACGGCTACTTCCTCGGCGTTTGCCGCAGCGGTAAACAGCAGTGCGCCCAGTAAGAGCAGCGCACGTTCAAGGTGTAGTTTTGGATGCATATTCAGTCCGTCCTCAGGCCAACGTGGTCAATGGGCTCGTCGGTGAATGCGGCGTTGTGGTCTAGGGGGCCTTCGGGAAAAGCTGCCTCGCAGTCTGTGCTGAACTTGAGGACGCGGCCCCGCTGAAGCCAGCCGATATTGTGCACCATGGCAATCATATGCCGCGGTCGATCGGCGCGGTTGGGCATGCCGCGGTGCCACAGCCGCATATCGCGAATCAGCACGCTGCCCTTGCGCGTATTGCCGCGAACGGGCGGCGCGGTGGCGCGGCGCTCGGCCTCGGCTTCGGCGCTGATGACCGAGCCAAAGGTCGGATCGAGGTGAGAACCGGGCCACAGCTCAATGCTCCCGTTGTCTTCGTCGACGTCGTGTGTTGCAATATTAACGACGAGGCTGGCGGCCGGATGGGCCACCGTTAGGCCGGACCACAGATGGTCTACGTCTCGATGCAGCGGCTGCGTTTCACTTCCAGGACAGTTGCTGTTGCCGCTGTAGAGGCCGTTGAAAAAGCGGTCGCCGAGCATGGACTGGCTTATCTGAACGGCAAAGGGATTGGCGACGATATCGCTAAATACGTAGGGCGCAAAAGGCGGTGGGCCCAACATTAGGTGGCCGGGTAATCCGCCGGCACCGCTCCATTGTTTGGCGTCGTACAGCAGCTGCGCGTCGCGGTCCATTTGTGCGCGGATGAGATCCAAATGGTCATGGGCGACGACGTCTTCTATGACGACATAGCCAATCGTTTGCAGCGCCTCTACGGCGCGGGCTAGATGCGTTGCAGATAGCTGCTGGTTGGCTTGCTCTTCTGCACTGGGTACGAGGTGCATAGGAGATTCCTCCATAGGAGATGTGCAATGAGTGGCGGAGAACGTGGAGCGAATGTGTGGGCTAGGCGATGCCCGGCAATGCTTTTAGATAGCAAAAGGCGTTGCCGGGCACAAGCGGGTAATATCGAGCGCAGGCGCTACTCGACCTCTATCTCGGCAATGCGCACGACGAGGTTGACGCCGTAGGGATAGCCGGTCGCATGCAGCGCAAGCAGGCCCGACGTTTTGTCCTGGGCAACGCGCAGCGCCTCGCCGTTGTCTAGCCAGCGAGCGGCGCGCACCGTTTGCTCTAGTCCGCTAAAAGCGCGCGGTCCCGTGCCGCCGACGCCGACGGTGACGTTGCCGTGTCCGGCCACGGCTAGGTTGTGGATGAATAGATAGATCTTGCCGTCGTACTGCAGCGCAAAGTCGGCGCCCTGCCCACGGATGGCGACGGGCGTGCCTTCGTAGATCAGCGCGCCGCAAGCATCGACCCACTGTCCGACGCGCTCGAGCGCGGCCGTTTCGTAGGCCGGCAGTGCGCCCTGCGCCGTGGGTCCCACGTTGAGCAGGTAGTTGGCACCGACTCGGCGACAGGCGCAGAGGTTTTCGATCACGTCCGCCGGGCTCATATAGGCAAAGTCGTCCTTGCCAATGCCCCAGTGCCGGTTCATGGTCTGGCACATTTCGGCGGCGATATACTTGTCCATGCCCTCGCGCTGCATCGGGTCGGGTCGGCCCTGCTCGAAAGTAACGCTGTCAATTTCTGGGTGACCTGTCCGTCCGCGCGCGTCCAATCCCGTGTTGTTGATAATCATCGCCTCGGGCTGGTGCTTGCGGATTAGGCCGTAGAGGCGATCCTCTTTCCAATCGGCATTCGGTTTGGACCAGTTGCCGTCAAACCACAGGCCGCCGATGGGACCGTACTGGGTGCACAGCAATTCAACTGATTGATGCAGATAGTCTAGGTAGGCGTCGAAGTCTTCGTTGAAGCTGGGCTGAAACCAGTCGAGCGTCGTGTGATAGAAAAAGGGTACGATTTCTTCGGCGCGGCACCCCTCGATAAACTCGGCTACGAGGTCGCGGCCCGCTCCGCTGTGCACGGCGTCGTGGTCGGACAGTCCCTTGGTATCGTAGAGAGAAAACCCGTCGTGATGGCGGCTGGTAAGCGTGATGTAGCGCATACCGGCCGCGCGCGCGGTAGCGGCGATGCGGCGTGCGTCGAAGTCTTCGGCGGTGAAGGTCTCTCGGAGGCGAGCATACTCGTCCATGGGCATGTTGCGCAGGTGCTGCACCCATTCACCCTGCCCTAGCTGTGAATAAATGCCCCAGTGCAGAAAGAGGCCGTAGCCCAGTTTTTCAAAGCGCGCAACGCGTGGCAGGGGAATTGGAATGGCCATATCAAATTCTCTCTCTTAGTGAATGACTTGCTCCCTTAGGGTGTTCATAACTAATCTACTCAATCGCGCACAGGGCCGTCCAACGGGTGCGGTGCTGTGCCAACGCTTCGCAGGACACTAAATAAGAAAGGACTGAGCGATGAATACACTGGAACTGGCACCCCCTGCCGGCGCGACGCGTCTGCTGCGGGAGGATCTGGACAACTGGACGACGCGCGAGGGGCAGCCCGTCGGCTGGCGGCTCGAAGACGGAGTTGCTCACGTGGTGCCCGGCACGGGGGATATCATGACGAGAGAGCGCTTTACGGATTTTTATTTACACCTTGAGTTTCGCTGCCCCGATATGCCGGAAGCAACCGGACAGGCTAAGGGCAATAGCGGCGTGTTCCTCCAGGGGCGCTACGAAATTCAGGTGCTCGATTCGAGTGGATTTGCCGTGCCGGGCAAGGGCGACTGCGGGGCGATTTACAACCAGTTTGCCCCCCTAGTGAACGCCTGTAAGGCGGCGCTGGAGTGGCAGACCTACGACGTCTTTTTTCGCGCTCCGCGCGAGGGAGCACACGTCGGACCGCGTCTGACGGTGCTGCACAACGG
>JAYOKQ010000226.1:0-3092 GCA_038119905.1 Gemmatimonadota bacterium
GGCACGTCAAATTGGCCGACGATCACGCCGAGCGATTCAATCGCACGCGGCGCCTGAAAAAAGGATTCCTCCGCATTCATCAGGCGAAAGTCGACGGCAAAAACACCCAGAGCAAATGCATCTCCATCGCGCGCAACAGCCGCTTCGACGCCCACGCGCGGGTCTACGCTGGCACTAAGCCCTAGTTCTAGCTGGCCGACCTCGTAGCGACCGGCGACGCGGTTCTGAGCCGTGCGCACGTTGTAGACGTCACCGAACGCGCCAACCTGCAGTGCGAGACCGGCTTGATCCTCAACTCGTACGTGGGATTGGTCTTCGTGCGATGCAGAGGAAACGCGCACAGCAACGCTGCATGACAAAACGATAAACAACGCAACAACAGGCGAAAAATACCCCATAAGTAGAGTAGGTCGGCTCGTTCACAGTGAAGCACGTACAAATCCAGACGCCCGTGCAGGCGGTAGACAACGCACGCATCATAGCTTTGTGCGTACTAAGATAGCCTATGCGGACAAGTAACGCGAAACGACTTCGACTAGATGGGATCGACGCAGCGGTTTCTGCAGCGCATCGCGCGCGCCACAGTTCAGGTACTCTCTAACCTCGTCGGGGGTGCCGTTAGCCGACCAGGCTAGAATGGGACCCTGACAATGACTATGCTGTTGGTGCATGTGTTTAATCGCGGCAAGGCCGCCCATACCGGGCATGTGCACGTCAATTATGATGAGGTCGTACTGTTCCGATTCAACGGCGCGCAGAGCCGCTTCACCCGAATCGACCTCGTCTACATTCATTCCGAACGAGTGCAGCATCATAGACGCAATCTTGCGGTTAACCGGCACGTCGTCCGCTACCAGCACCCTAGCAGATCGCAATCTCGGCGCGTCTTGCGGCACGTTCTCCTCGCGCACCTCCACCTCGCCATCGGCGACGCGCGGCAGGGTTAACTCGAACCAAAACTCCGACCCCACGCCCGAGTCGGGCGTGCGCATGCCTATTTGGCCATCCATGAGCTCGACCATGCCCTTGGTGATGCTGAGCCCCAGCCCGGTAGAACGCACATCTCCAGTGACTTGCTGGTTTTTAACCCAGAACTCTTCGAACAGGTACGGTCGATCTTCTTCGGAGACTCCAGGCCCTTCGTCCTCGACGCAAAAGCGCAGCTTCTGTTCGCTTTCCTCAACGCCTTCTGCGCTCAGGCCGACGCGAATCCTCCCCTGCTGGGAATACTTTATTGCGTTGCCAATCAGGTTGATCAAACACTGCTTTATCTTAGCCACATCGCCTTCAAAAAAGCCGTCGATCCGATCGTCTATGTCGACCTGCAGGCTCAGGCCTTTGGCCCTGGCCTGCACGGACAGCAGGCGGACGACGCCTTGGACCTCTTCTCTCATGCGGAACGGTGCCCGCTCCAAGGTGGCCGCCCCGCTCTGGATGCGCGAGAAATCCAAGATGGTGTTGACCGTATTGAGCAGTATGTCTGCGCTGTCCTGCAGCACGTTGTGCAGCTCTCGACTGGCCGACGTATCTAGGTGATCACCCAGCAGATCAAGGGCACCGATAAGACCGTTAAGCGGTGTCCGCAGCTCGTGCGTCACGTGTGATACAAACTTCGATTTGGCGTGGTTTGCCTCTTGGGCTTCGTCTCGCGCTTTGATCAGCTGTTGGGTTAGTTTGCGCTGCTGCTCGAGCGAAACGGCCTGAGCTTTTAGCTGCAGGCTCAGGTCTATCTGCGGGTCTGCAATAGTGAAGTCGGTAAAGTCGGCCGCGTAGTCTGGCACGTTTTCTTCGTTCCACGCCAGCCACGGCGAGACGACGAAAATATGTACGGGAATGTGATCGGCTGCGCGCTGAAACAAGCCGGAGACAACCTGGCCACGCAGGCCGAAGCGCTCCTGTCGGTCCGTAAAAAGAAAGAGTGTTCTGATGTGTTTGTCTAAATCGACCTGCCCGATGGATGCGGCAAGGCGCGGTCTTTTGATGGAAAAATACGCATCAAACGACTCGCCTAAACATTCGCTCCCCACGCGCTCCTGTAGCTTTTGGCTGACATAACATATCGCGCCGCTACGCTCTACGGCCAACACGAGAGGGTACAGCCGTTCGCATCGCTCGGGTGTCAGTGTATTTGGATTAGCAGGCAATGGCGTATGGCTTATTTGGCCTCTGTCATGTTGAAGACGATATGGTCTCCCCCATCGACCAATTCGCTGGAAGCAATTTCATAGCTTATATCCGCGTTGAAGCGCTCAGCCAACCCATCGATCAAGCCCTCCACTAGCGGCGCCAGGCCCTGGCGACTGCTCCGATAGTGCAGAAGGTGTGAGCCATCGTCCGTGTTTTCCAGCTGGAAGGAGGGGGGATTATATCCTTGGAACGTGCTGGCCATGCGATCGTGCATGTGGTCGAGGTTTTCCAGTAGATCCCAGATCGTATCGCCGTAACCCGACAGCATGGCACCGCCATAGTACTTGGCAGCCGTGTCGAGCACCCAGAACTTGCCAAATGCGCGCAGACAGTCGGCCGCGGGTAAGCTCAGTTCCTCACTGGCGGCCCCCACTAGTTGCAGAGTAATCGCATCGTCGTAGCTCTCCATAGGAGTGAATGCTTCTTCTCCCACGTTGGCTTTCTGCAGAATATTTGCCCATCGATCCTCGCCAAAATCGCGGATGATCATATCCCTCATAGCCGTGTGTACTAGTCCGTACATAGCGCGCTCCTCCTTTAAAGGTTGCATGCGATTATACATATGAACGCGAGACGGATTCAAGTAAAAATTAATTCAACGCGCAATTTTCCATCTTTTATGCAATAATACTAGCTTAGGGATAAGTTTTTCGCGCTTTCATATGGAGGACACCGGGACGTTCGACTGCGCTTCTTCCATGCCAAACAATCGAGCTAAAAAGCCGGCTTTGCTATATTTGGTCAGCGGCCCGAGTCGAACTATATTGGTACCCGTAACATGTACCGTTGCCTATGAAGTGGCACTAAACACCCACCTATCGGACGGGCCCGCGTGCTCAGCATCGCATCCTAACGGGAAAGGACCGAATCATGGCCGACCAAGAAGAAGAGTCGTACGAAGAAGA
>JAYOKQ010000227.1:0-3089 GCA_038119905.1 Gemmatimonadota bacterium
AACGAGGTTGCAGAATTCCCCGGCACGCAATCTGGGCTTCTCTAACCCCGTCGAAGCCAGGTCGCCCCCAAATTTTATTCTCGCATCTGGGTGAAATGTGAATATAGATGGCGCTGTCGAACGCGTCAATAAATCGCGCTAGTTGACCACGTTGATCGGCTCGCCGCGACCGAAGGCGGCAATATTATCGGCCGTCATCTGCATGAGGCGTCCGCGCGCCTCGACGGTGGCCCAGGCCATGTGCGGCGTCATAATGAGATTGGGCGCGCCCAGGAGCGGATTGTCGTCGCCAATGGGCTCAGTCGAGGCCACGTCGGTGGCGGCTGCCCGCGGCTTGCCGGCGCGCAGCGCGGCCGCTAGCGCCGCTTCGTCGACGAGGCCGCCGCGCGCCGTGTTGATAAAGAGCGCGTCGTCTTTCATGGAGCTCAGCAGCTCGGCGTTGACAAAGCCGGCGTTCGAGGTGGTCTGTGGACAGTGCAGGCTGACGACGTCGGCCCCGGCGAAAATTTCCTCGACGCTCTTGAAGGCGAAGGGCGCGTAGCCGGGATCGTCCTTGGGCGAGGGGGCATAGGCCCAGACCTCCATGCCAAAGGCGTGCGCTAGCTGGCCGACGCGCTGGCCGATGCGGCCGAATCCGACCAGGCCGAGCGTCTTGCCCGTCAGCTCGGTCAGCGGCGTATCCCAAAAGGACCAGTAGCCCGATTCCTGCCAGCCGCCTTCGTGCACGCGCAGGTCGTGGTGGCCGATGCTGTGGCACAGCTCGAGCAGCAGGGCAATGGTATACTGGGCGACGGAGTCGGTGCCGTAGACGGGGATATTCGATACGGGAATATTGCGCGCGCGCGCCGCCTCGACGTCGACGACGTTGTAGCCGGTCGCGGTGACGGAGACAAACTTGAGGTCGGGTAGCTGGTCAAAGATGTCGGCCGTCAGCGGCACTTTGTTGGTGAGGATGACGTCACATCCCAGCGCGCGCTCGACGACCAATTCGGCTGGCGTTTTGTCGTATACCACGAAATTCCCTAGGGCCTCGACCGGCGTCCAGGGGTTGTCGCCCGGATTGAGCGTGTGTCCATCGAGTGCTACGATTTTCATATAAGAACTCCTTATTTATATCAGATAGAATAGTCCATTGTGGTGACAAACAGCAAGCTTACAATAGTTGACACAGTATATGTGTCCACGTATTATGTGTAAAAAGGTTGGTTATGACAAAGAATATCACCATCGCCATAGATGAGCAACTCATCGCCGCCGGGCGGGCCTATGCCCAGCAGCATAATACCTCGCTCAACGGACTTATTCGGCAGCTGCTCGAACAGGCCGTTTTACCCGCCTCCGCTCAGTGGTTAGACGAGTGCTTTGCGCTCATGGATCAAGCCGCTACTAACTCGCAGGGCGAACAGTGGAAGCGGGAAGACTTGTATCGTGCCTAAGGTCTTTGTGGACACCAATGTGCTGGTCTACACCTTAGATCAGCACGATGCGCAAAAGCAGCACCACTGTCGCAGCGTGCTGCGTCAATTGCAGTCGCGCGGAGAAGCGGTTGTTTCAACGCAGGTGCTGCAGGAATTCTACGTTGCCGCCACGCAAAAGCTCGGCGTAGACCCTCTGCTGGCCAAGAGCATTGTACACACCTTGCACAATATGGAAGTCGTCGGCATCACGCCTGCGCTTATAGAAGAGGCTATCGACTGTAGCATCCTCAACCAGATCTCCTTTTGGGATGCGCTTATCGCCGTTAGCGCCGAATCTGCGCGCTGCCAAATTCTGCTCAGCGAAGACCTCAACGATGGCCAGCTCATTTCCGGCGTGCTGGTGCAGAATCCATTTACAGCGGAACACTAGCCCCCAGAACGACGAGAGGGGACGCAAGTGCATCCCCTCCCATCCTATACTGCTATTTGGAATATTCTACTTTCGCAGCTGTCCAACGTCGCGGACTGCACCCTGCGCTGCGCTCGTAGTCAGAGCGGCGTAGGCCTGCAGGGCGGCCGACACGTAGCGCTTGCGCTTGTGCGGTTTCCAGGCGTCTTGGCCCAGCGCCTCCATGCGCTCGCGGCGGGCGGCCAGTTCCTCGTCGGAGACCAACAGCTCGATGCTGCGCTGGGGAATGTCGATGCGGATGCGGTCACCTTCCTCGACCAAGCCAATTAGGCCCCCCTCGGCGGCCTCGGGCGAGACGTGGCCAATGGACAGGCCGCTGGTGCCGCCAGAAAAACGCCCGTCTGTCAGCAAGGCGCAGGCCTTGCCCAGGTGGCGCGATTTGATGTACGAAGTCGGATAGAGCATTTCCTGCATGCCCGGTCCGCCCTTGGGGCCTTCGTAGCGAATGACGACGACGTCGCCCTCCTGCACGCGATCGCCTAGGATGGCTTCGCACGCCTCGTCCTGCGACTCGTAGATCTTGACCGGTCCTTCAAAGAACCAGATCGATTCGTCGACGCCGGCCGTCTTCACGATGCAGCCGTCCTCGGCAATATTGCCAAAGAGCACGGCCAGGCCGCCGTCCTTGGAGTAGGCTTCTTCGACGGAGCGAATGCAGCCTTCGTCGCGGTCGAGGTCGGCCTGCTTGTAGTAGCTTTCCTGCGAGAACGCCTTGTTACTGCGCACGTTGCCGGGAGCGGCTAGCGAGCGCCGCTTAGCAAAGTCGTCGGGCCGTGCGGCTGAAACGTCGTTGGCAGTAATCATCTCGCCCAGCGTCTGACCCGAAACCGTGCGGGTATCTGGATTGATCTTGCCGCCCTTGAGCAGCTCGCCGAGGATGGCGGGAATGCCGCCGGCCCGCGCCACGTCTTCGACGTGATATTTTTCGGTGGCCGGGGCGACCTTGCACACGCAGGGCACCTGGCGCGATAGGCGGTCTATATCGGCCATGGTGAAATCCACTTCGCCCTCGCGCGCCATGGCCAGCAGGTGCAGTACGGTGTTGGTCGATCCGCCCATGGCTATATCGAGCGCCATGGCGTTTTCAAAGGCGGCAAAGGTGGCGATGCTGCGCGGCAGTACCGAAGCATCGCCCTCCATGTAGTAGGACTTGGCCATTTCGACGATGCGCTTGGCCGAGCGCTCAAACAGCTCCCAGCGCA
>JAYOKQ010000228.1:0-3048 GCA_038119905.1 Gemmatimonadota bacterium
TCGCACAGATAGCAGCACCGAAAGCCGCGCGCACAGCGTGGTGGTTGCCTACTGAGCGCTGTTAGCAGGGAGGAATATTTGAATACTCGATCACTTCTATACGCACTAGCCGTACTGTGGCTAGCTGCGACGACACAGCTGGCTCTCGCTCAGGATACCGGCACGCGCTTGGGCTCGGTGAAGCGAGGCGGACGAGTCGACTTCTCTCCCAAAGGCCCGGGTGTGCTCTTCGACGCGCTAGATCCGGCCGTCAAGAAATGGTATGTGCCGCAGGAGTTGTACAATGAGTACCGCTGGATGCAGTGGCAGTATACCAACTATGCCCGCGAAAACTACCAGCGCTACGTCAACACATCACAAGAAGGCGATTACTTCTACGACATATACGGTAACTTCGTCACGCGCGGTTGGTTGGTGTACGACTGGCAGCAGAACCGGCCCCAGCAGTTTGGTAGCGGCATACTCAAGACGAATCGCTACAACACTTGGTTCGACAAATTGATTATTGCATCCGATAGCAAGGGACAGTATCACTATAGTCTGACCATAGGCGACGAGATTCGCACCACGCTGACGCCGATGACCTTTTCCAAGCCGGGCTTTAACGGCGTGCAGTGGGATTTTGCGGCTGATAAATACTCGGCCACGATGCTGCTAGCTCGGCCCAGTCGTCCTGGCATTGCGACCTCGCTCGATATTCCCGACCAGAAGACCAGCGCCACCAATTTACTGGGTGGACGCAGCGTCATACACGTCGGCGATTTCGTTGAGGTCGGCGCCACCTATCTCACCGCATTTCAGACGCAAACACTGCTGGAAGATTTCAGCGGCAATCCCTTTAGCGGTGGTGCTCTAACGACCGACCAAAATGCTCTGCCTATTTCGCGCATCATCATTCGCTTGGCTGACGACTCGCCGCAGGACGGTATCGGAGGTGCGGCGCTTTTCGACGATGAAATCATCATAAAGGACACTGACGGCAACGTCTATCGCGGTAGTCAGATTAACTTCGAGCCGATTCGCGAAGGTGGCTTTCAGCGCGTCGGCTATATATCGGCTGATGGCGATGAGCGCATTACGCTGACATATGATTTTACCGACCCGGCCTATATCGGCCCCGATCCTTCGGTGATAGAAGAGGTCTCTTTCGAACTGGTGCTATCCAACGACTATCGGGTAGAAGTCACTTCCGATCGCCAGACCAACATCGATTCGCAGCCGGTTTTTTTACTGGTAGAGCGAGCCGATGGTAATATTCGCGATAACTCTAACCAGCGTCTGTTGAAGTTCGATTATGGCCTGCCGACGGCAAATGTCATCTTTGGTTTTACGCTGGAGGCGACCAAAGTATTGGGCTTTGACTTTTACGGGGAGTACGACTTTAACCGCCAGTATCGCCAGTATCCCAATGTCAACCTCAACGATCACCATAAGGCCATCAAAAAAGCCGATGCGTGGATGTTTAACCTATCGCGAGTTGACGATCCATTCTTTGCCTTTCTCGAAGCCTACAGCATGGATGATGCCTATTCAACGCGCACCTATTTGGCCGGTACCCTACGCCAAGACGAGATCGACTACGAAGACGAAGCGTTTTACGTATATGAGTTTGTCGACGATAACGACGATCAGGATCGCCGCCCCGACTGGACCCGCTTTGGCCAACCGCTAGTCGACAACGCCGTATTTCCCGGTCTGGACGAGAACAACGACTTTATATCGGATTTTAACCAAAACGACACTGAGGACCGCGAGAATTTCGTGCCCGACTACGAGGAGCCCTTTTTGCGCTACCATTCGGACCGACCCGAGTTTCTCTTTGGCATCGACATGAACAACAACGGCTGGATAGATCGCTTTGAGAACGACGAAGAACCCGACTATCCCTACGGACGCGACCTCCGAGGCCGCAACGCCTATGCCGGCGTTATGATTTCGCCGGAGGCCAAGCTGACGGTCGGGTGGCTAGATGAAGAGCTGATCTCTGGCGATGGACGCAATCGCAGTGCCTATATGCTCTTTACCTACGAGCGTGACGTGGCCGATATGGGACGGGTCCGCATCTATGAAAACCTTCGTTTGGTCGAAGACAATATTGCCGACAACCTCTTTCAGTGGGTGCAGCCACCCAACTCACGCGGCACGCACCAGCGCATCTTTGACCCGTTGCCCGCCAGAGACACTTGGATTAATACCACCTATGCCCAGCTGGACTACCGCGGCATACCGCATCTGAATTTTATCAACAAGGTTAAGTATGAGGTGTATAACCAACGAGAAGAGCACAGCGATTTGCGTGGCGTCTCTAGCTTCTTCGGCTTGATAAATAAAGCGGATTACACCTTTGAAATAGGGCAGATAGAAATTGAGCCCCGCATTAAGAGTGAGTTTTTGCACCAGCGACCCTTCAGCAAGCGCGATCCAAAGCGTCGCGAACTGACGGAGACATTATTTCTAATTGGCCGTTTCCCGCTGCTGCGCCACACCCTCATTGAATTGGGATTAGAGCTGTCGCGATTTGAGCAATTCCGCGATCGGGATGGCGTACCACTTCATCGCGCACTCGAGCCCGATTCGAACAGCCGTATACTGGCCGTTCAATTTGCCAACGCCGGAGATTATCTAGGCTACAAATTGCACCTGCAGACGGGCATGCGTCTGCAAAAGCAGACGTTTGAGAATCTGCCATCTAGCACGACGAGTACGATCTTTATGACAGCTTATGCGGGGCTGGAAAGGTAATCATCCTGTGTTTGGTTCATTGACATATAATTGTCAAGTAATATTCACTTGAAGTAGACAGACAATGCGTTAAATTACGGATAGGATTGGGTCTGCACCGCTGCAGGTTCTGCTGTGCGTTTTCCTCATTTTATTGCTTTCACTCTTGGTGAAAGCTGTTTAGAGAAGGAGTTTGTATGAAGAAGCTCAATGCGTTTCTGGGGGCTGCGCTCGTTGCTACGCTAGCGACGGGTCCTTCCTACGGACACCAAGGGGAAATGAAGTTTATGTTCCAGTTTCCCGACCATTTGGTGCCCACGCTAGACG
>JAYOKQ010000229.1:0-3040 GCA_038119905.1 Gemmatimonadota bacterium
ACCTTGAAAAAAACTGGACACATTCAGTTATACGAGCCGTAATTTCAATTTCTTCTCAACGTTCTCCACTTCATTTGGATTAATCGTGATGTGGCAGTGGCAGTATACCCCGTACAATATGGTTCTCGGCTTTTCGACTTTACTCGCCTTTATCCTCGGCTTCTACATTTGGCCTCGACGGCATAATTTGGGTGGGCGGCCTCTCTGTGCGCTGATGTTTGGCGTAGCCCTGTGGTCGCTAGGCGCAGAATTGGAAATGGCGTCGGTGCCCCTTGAACAGAAGCTGCTCAGTATAAAGCTGCTCTATCTGGGCGTCGTCATTGCGCCGGCTTCTTTGATGCTCTTTTCCATCGAGTTTAGCGGTGAGCGCATCTCGCTGCGCCAGCATGGCTGGCTCCTCGTAGAGCCACTTCTGGTGTTACTTTTCGTGTGGAATGATGCGCTGCATCCGTTTTTTTGGGAGCGCTTTGAACTGGTCGAAACGGCCAGTTTTGTCGTATTCACTTCGCATAAGGCTCTGGGCTTTAACCTGCATGCAGTCTATTCATATGCGCTGATGGTGTGGGGTCTCGTGCGCATGATTCGCACGTATCGAACGGCACACGGCGCGTATCGCAAACAGGTGGGGGCTATTATCATAGCCCTTCTGTTACCTTGGATTTCCAATGCGTTTTACCTTTCGCCCATTAATCCTATTCCATACCTCGATGTTACGCCGATTGCATTCGCGTTTACGGGTATCCTGTGCAGCGTATCGCTGCTGCGTTTCCGCCTTTTCGACCTGACTCCTGTTGCGCGCGATACGCTGATCGATAACATGGACTTTGGCGTATTGGTGTTTGACGAGGCTCAGCGCGTGGTCGACCTCAATCCCGCTGGATCTCGCATGCTGGATTTCAAAGGAGATGCGGTCGGTGCGTCGATCGATCGGGTTGCACCTGAAATTGCCGCTTGGGCTGTGCCGCATTTAGGTCAGATGCACCGAGAAGAATTGAGCCTTTCGATTGCTGGACGCATCTGTGAAACGGTTCTTTTTCCGCTGCACGAAGCAAAGGGAACTGTGCGCGGCCACATGGTGGTCTTACAGGACGTCAGTGAGCGCCACAAAAGAGAGTCGGAAGCGGTCATGACGCGCCAAATGCGCGAACACATATGGCAAATGCAGAGCAGTCGAGATCTCGTTGGAGTGTTTAGCCACGGTCTCACGATGTTCCGGCAGCTGAATATCCCACTAGGGAAATGCGGCCTATACGTATTTGATCGACCGGGGGATCCCTCGCGTAGCGCGATGTATCGGTGCGATAGCGACGGCCTACACGTAGAGGGGCCTTTGTCTGGTGTCGAAGCTAGCGAGGCGTTTGTCACTGTATGGAAGGACGGTCGAATTTGCCATCGAGCCGACGAAATTGGAGCAGATGCTCACCGTCAGCGTGTGGCGCCGGAACTGGCGTGCGAAGGCATTCGTTCGAGCGTTGAGGTGCCGCTGCCCAACGGGTTGCTCGTTGTTAATAGCACGAACAATGATGCATTTGCAGGAGAAGTTGCCGATCAGGTCGAGGGGATAGCTGAACTGTTTTCGGAAGCGCTGATACGCTTGTTGGATATCCGCTCGAGCGAACGCTATCTAACGCAGCTCGAGGGCGAGGTAGAGCAGCGTCGTCGCACCATGGAGGAACTGCGCGTTTCTAAAGAACAGGCTGAGCTAGCCGTGGAAGCCAAGGGTCAGTTCCTCGCCAATATGAGCCATGAGCTGCGCACGCCGATGAGCGCCGTGTTAGGTATAACCGAGTTACTGCTGGATGAGGATCTAAAACCCGACCATCACGATCAGCTGCGAACGATCTACAGCTCAGCTGATCACCTGCTCAAGCTGCTTAATCAGCTGCTCGATCTATCGAGCATGGAACGCGAAGTTTTTCAGTTGGAAAGTGCGCCTTTTGCACTGTACGATTGCGTTGATGAAGCCGTGCGCATGATGCGTCCGATTGCCGAAGGCAAATCGCTGCAGCTCACCTTGGATCTCGACGAGGCCACGCGGAACACCTATGTCGGCGATGCCGGACGCCTGCGCCAGGTGCTGGTAAATTTGCTGGGTAATGCGGTCAAATTCACCCGAGAAGGCTCGGTGCAAGTGCGAGTTGAGCTAGTCGAATCCAAGCCGGAGGGCGATGCGCTGCGGATTGCCGTAAAGGATACCGGTATTGGTATTCCAGCTGACAAACAGGTCGTTATCTTTGATGCGTTCACTCAGGTCGATTTGTCGACGACGCGCGAGTTTGGCGGCTCGGGCCTAGGCCTTGCCATCTGTCAGCAGATCATAGGCCGACTCGGCAGCCGCGTCGAGTTGGAAAGCGAGGTCGGCGTTGGCAGCACCTTCCACTTTACGATTACGCTGGCTCGCTCAGCAACGCCCTCTCAGCCACAGCAGCGCGAAATAGAGCAGGTTGCCGAGTCCGGCGTGCCCCGTCGCGTGCTGTTGGCAGAAGATGTCCTCGTCAATCAGAAGATTGTCCAGGCGATGTTGGGCAAATACGGCCACGAGGTGGTAACTGTTGATACGGGGCTCGCTGCGGTAGACCTGCTAGAAACCGATCGCAACTTCGACATGGTTTTTATGGACATGCATATGCCGCTGATGGGTGGCATCGAAGCAACGGAAAAAATACGCCAAGCAGAGCGCGATCGCGGGCTATCTCCCCTCAAGATATCTGCGCTAACTGCCAACGCTATGGAAGACGACCGGCAGCTCTGTTTGGCTGCGGGTATGGATTACTATTTGGCGAAGCCGTTTCGTGCAGGTGAGCTACTCGCACTCATCGAACAAAAAGCGTAGAGCCGGACTCGCGCTATTTAAACGACCCAGTTCGCGCTGTTGACCGCAGTCTGAACCGTCAATATCCGGCTTTGCGCCGGTCTCGGATTGATACCCTTTGCACCGCGCATTGATGGGGGACGACAGTGCTTGCAGTTATGGGGTTGGTTGCACTGGTAGACCAGTATTGGCAATGACCTGAACGCATCGATCGTCCCACAGTTGGAT
>JAYOKQ010000230.1:0-3018 GCA_038119905.1 Gemmatimonadota bacterium
CACACCGGCTACTCGCGCGACGACGTGCGCTTTCTACAGGACATGATACCGCATCACGGCCAAGCGCTCGAGATGGCTGCGCTCGTCGACGAACGCACCAATCGTTCCGAACTCATCGACATCGCCGGACGCATCAACTCGTCTCAGGCCGATGAGATCGAATTTATGGAGCGCTGGCTAGACGAACGCGATCAGCCCCGACAGGCCCACCACGGCCACACCCACATGTCGCACGCTATGATGGGCATGGCGACGCCCCAGCAAATGGCCGAGCTAGCCGCGTCGGAGGGCACCGCATTTGACCGCCTCTTTCTCACGCTCATGATCCGCCACCATGAAGGCGCCGTCGATATGGTGGAAAAGCTGCTCGACCAGCCCGGCTCGGCCTACGATCCCGTGCTGTTCGAGTTCACCTCCGACATCACCAACGACCAAACGGCCGAAATCGAGCGCATGAGCGCCCTGCTGGCCACGCTATCGTCCGACCCGCGCGTCGGCCTGCGCGCCGGCTTTGACGACGCCGAACAGGCCATTCTCAACCTACAGCTAGTCGCTTCGCTGCCCAAACCCGTTGGCTTTTTCGACCCGCAAAACCCGGCTGGACTCCCCCCCGAAAAACCCGATGAAGAGGAAAACGCCGACAGCACGACAGTCGCCGTGGCCGACAGCAGCAGCCCCGCGCTGGCCGGTGTCGACTCGACGGCCGCCGACAGCACGGCGGACAAAAAGAAAAACAAAAAGGGACGCTCCCCTCTGCTGAGCTTTTCCAACACCGATATGGCCTTTGACGGCGACGTCCTAGCCGTGGGCAGCTATCACGGTTTCAATCTGTATAAGCTGAAAAAAGACGGCACGCCCGAGCACGTCAGTTCCATCGTCTGCCCGGGCGGACAGGGCGACGTTTCCATCGTCGGCGACCTATTGCTGATGTCCGTAGAGCAAACGCGCGGACGCGTCGACTGCGGCTTGGAAGGAGTCGGCGAAGACATCAGCGAGGAGCGCTTCCGCGGCCTGCGCATCTTTGATATCAGCAACCTCAAAAAGCCCAAGCAGGTTGGCTCCGTGCAGACCTGCCGCGGTTCGCACACCCACTCGGTCGTCTCGGGTCCCGAGCCGGACGGCAAGATCATCGTCTATAACTCGGGCACTTCGTCCATTCGCGACGAAGAGGAACTAGCCGGCTGCGTCGACGGCACGCCGGGCGACGATCGCACCGCGCTATTCCGCATCGATATCATCGAAATACCCGTCGACAACCCATCGCAGGCGCGCATCATCGCCAGCCCCGCCGTATTTGCCGATCCAGAGACCGGCTCGCTGGCAGGCCTGTGGCGCGGCGGTGACCACGGCGACGAGACGCAGAGCACGCGCCGCACCGACCAGTGCCACGACATCACCGTGTTTCCCGCACGCCAAATTGCCGCCGGCGCCTGTTCGGGTAACGGCATCCTTTTCGATATTTCCGATCCGCTCAACCCGCGCCGCATTGACGCCACGGTCGACGCCGGCTTCGCCTACTGGCACTCGGCCACGTTTAACAACGACGGCACCAAGGTCATCTTCACCGACGAATGGGGCGGGGGCAGCCGGCCGCGCTGCCGCGCACACGACCCGCTCGACTGGGGCGCCGATGCCATCTACGACATCGTCGACGACCAACTCGTCTTTCGCAGCTACTTCAAGATGCCGGCCCCGCAGACCGAAGAGGAAAACTGCGTGGCACACAACGGCTCTATCGTGCCGGTGCCCGGCCGCGACCTCTTTGTGCAGTCGTGGTACCAGGGCGGCCTGTCCATGGTGGATTTCACCGACTCGGCCCATCCCGTTGAAATAGGCTATTTCGACCGCGGCCCCATCGACGAAGAGACGCTAGTCACCGGCGGTTTTTGGTCGTCCTATTGGTACGGCGGCCGAATCTACGCCACCGAAATCGTGCGCGGTTTAGACGTGCTGGCGCTAGCGCCCAGCGAGCACATGAGCCAGGCAGAAATCGATGCGGCCCACTTGGCCGAGTACGACCAGGGCTTTAACCCACAGCAGCAGTTTCCCGTTACCTGGCCCGCCGAGCCCGCCGTGGCCCAAGCCCATGTCGACCAGCTGACGCGCAGCCAAATGCTCGATGCCGACACCGCAGCAGCGCTGACAGATGCACTCGAGCGCGCAGACGAGCGCCTAAAAAAATGGCGCAAACGCGACGAAAAGCTGGCCGACGAACTGACTTCTTTAGGAACGGCGCTGATGGATAAAGGCGACCTGCCCCATGGGGAGCACTTGGCCAGTCTGCTAGACCAAATAGGGGCGCGGCTTCGCTGAGCAGAGGTAGCGGTATGGAGCAAACGACCTTCCACCTACCGGCCTATCCGCGCGGCTTCCACCTGGTCACGCACCACGTAGAAGCCGCGCTGCCGGCACTGCCCGAGATCGGCCTGCTGCACCTCTTTATCCAGCACACGTCGGCTGGTCTCACGCTCAACGAAAACGCTGATCCCACGGTGCGCAGCGATTTTGCCGCTAGCTTTGACGATCTGGTGCGCGAAAACGAACCCTACTACCAGCACACGCTCGAAGGACCCGACGACATGCCCGCCCACATCAAAGCGTCACTAGTGGGCAGTTCCGTCAGCGTGCCCATTAGCCAAGGCCGTCTCAACCTAGGCACGTGGCAGGGCATCTACCTGTGCGAGTTTCGCGACCGCGGCGGGGCGCGCAGGCTCGTTGCAACGATTTTAGGCTAAGCCTTTAGAAGGGAGAAGTGTCCCATGGCCCCATCCGACGAAGAACTACCCGAGCACGTAAGGGCCAATCGCCGCTACTGGGACGGCATGGCCGACCGGTGGGTCGCCGCAGGAGAGCGCCTCTGGGCATCTGAACCACAGTGGGGCCAGTGGGGCGTGCCCAACGCGGAGGCCCCGCTGCTGCCCGACGACCTGTCCGGACAGCACGCCATTGAACTGGGCTGCGGTACCGGCTACGTATCGGCGTGGATGGTCCGGCGCGGAGCCGAAGTCACTGCCGTCG
>JAYOKQ010000231.1:0-2952 GCA_038119905.1 Gemmatimonadota bacterium
AACTTGATCTGCGGCGCGCTTTCCGGCATTACGATAATCACGCGCTTGCCGTAGCGCATGCCCGCAAAGGCAATGCCCGAGGCGAAATTCCCCGACGAGTGAGCCGCCACCGGTCGTTGGCCAATGCGTTCCCGATGGTGATCCATCCAGTTGAGTGCGCCCAGCAGCTTGAACGAACCGACCGGCGTCCAGCCGTAGTCTTTGAGCCATACGCGCCGGTCTTCCGGCAGCCCCAACTCCTTTTCCAACGCGTGCGAACGAACGAGCGGCGCCGGCGTTAGGTGCTGCGCGATCACGTCGGCGGCCTGACGCACGTCGTCTATTGTGGGAATGTGCATGCGCATCCTCCTTGTATGCGCTCCAATCTAAGCGGGCAGTCCGCAGCGAGCAACGCGACTTGCCCCCCGAGCCCTCAGGGCGTTTTATATGAGCAAAAAGGGGAGTTACATAGATCTGTGAAACCCAATATCATCCTCATCAACTGCGACGACTTGGGCTATGGCGACTTGGGCTGCTACGGCTCCAATGTCAACCAGACGCCGGCGCTAGACCGCATGGCCGCCGAGGGTATGCGGTTTACCGATTTCTACATGGCCTCGCCCGTGTGCTCGCCGTCTCGGGGCGCCATGCTGACGGGCTGCTATCCGCCGCGCATCGGCTTTGGCGCATTCGACGGGCGCTGGGTGCTCTTTCCCGGCCAAGGGCTCGGACTCAATCCCGACGAAATCACCGTCGCTAGCCTGCTCAAGGGACAGGGCTATGCCACGCAGATCGTCGGCAAATGGCACTGCGGCGATCAGCCGGAGTTCCTGCCCACGCGCCACGGCTTTGATCACTACTACGGCATTCCCTACAGCAACGATATGGGCCGCCAGCGGGAAGACGATACCTATCCGCCGCTGCCGCTGCTGCGCGATGAAGAGGTGATCCAAGCCCAGCCCGACCAACGCGGTATAACGGAGCGCTACGTCGAAGAGTGCGTGCGCTTTATGCGCGCCAACAGCGACACGCCGTTTTTCCTTTATCTAGCGCACATGCACGTGCATCTACCGCACTATCCGCCCGAACGCTTTGTGCGCGAATCGCAAAACGGCGTCTACGGCGCCGCCGTTGCCTGCATCGATTGGGCAACCGACGTGCTATTGCACGAACTGAAAGCACTTGGTCTCGACGATAATACGCTCGTCCTCTTTACCAGCGACAACGGCTCGCGCGCGCGCGACGAAGGTGGCAGCAACGGGCCGCTGCGCGCAACCAAGGGCACGACCTGGGAAGGCGGTCAGCGCGTGCCCCTCATCGCGCGCTGGCCGGGACGCATTCCCACCGGAACGACATGTTCGGAGCTAACCCTATCGATGGATTTCTACCCGACGCTGGCAAACCTAGCTGGCGCCGCGCTGCCCGACGATCGCACAATAGACGGAAAGGACATAGGGGCCCTGCTTGCAGGTGAGGCAGGCGCGCAGTCGCCACACGAGGCCTTTTTCTACTACAAGCGCAACAGCATCGAGGCCGTGCGGGCGGGCCGCTGGAAGCTGCACGTGCGCAAAGACGATGCGGCGCTGTGCGAACTTTACGACTTAGAAACCGACGTTGGCGAAACGCAGGACGTCAGCGCCGTGCATCCCGACGTCGTGCGCCACCTGCAGGAATGCATTGACGCCTGTGCGCGCGATATCGGCGACGAAGCGCGCGGCATGGTCGGCGAAAACACCCGCCCCGTCGGGCGCGTCGATCGGCCCGATACGCTGACGCACTACGACCCGGGAGACCCGTATATGGTCGCGCTGTACGACTTGAAAGAGCGCGGTTAAACGAGACGGCGCGCCTTGAGCATGCGCTCAGATGGACATAGTATAGGACCGTACGGGCTTTACCTACTCTTTCAGAGGAACAACGCGTGAAACAGCTATTCTTTATTCGCCACGGCCAATCCACCAACAACGCATTAGCCGATCCCACGCAGCGCGTGCAGGATCCCGAACTCACCGAAATCGGCCAAGTGCAGGCCGAGCACGCCGCCCAGTATATAGCGGCAGGCCACCATCTGCGCGGCGCGCGGACGGGCGCGGAAGGCCCTCCACTCGACAGGCTCTACTGCAGCGCCATGGTACGCGCCGTGCATACAGCCACGCCGATAGGACAAGCGCTCGGTCTGCAGCCGGAAATCTTTGTCGACCTGCACGAAATCGGCGGCATCTATCTCGACTATCCGGACGGCCGCATTGAGTCGTTCCCCGGTCAGACGCGCAGCGAGCTAGCTGCGCGCTTTCCCGACTGCGTGCCTCCCGACACACTCGGTGAAGAGGGCTGGTGGCGCGGCGGACGCGAAAGCGAAGAGGAAGCGCTGCAGCGAGCAAGCAAGGTAGCCGACCAGCTGCGCGAGCAAGCCGACGACAACCGTCGTATAGGCCTCGTTACCCACGGCGACTTTATGAGCCATCTCATCAAAGCGCTGATCGGTGCACCGCAGGGCAAGACCCCCTATCTGTATCACTGTAATACGTCCATTACGTGCGTCGATATATCTCCCGGCGCGCGCACCACGTTGCGCTATATGAACCGCATCGAACATCTGGAGGAGAACTATGTCACCAGCGCCATGGTCCGCTGAATCCAACGACGGAAAAAAACTGCGCGTCGGCGTCATCGGCTGCGGCGGCATTGGCATCCAACACGCCAGCGGCCTGGTCGGTCTGGACTACGCCGAGCTGGTAGCAGGCTGCGACTTAAGTGAAGAAACACGCAATGCCTTTGGCGAGCGCTGGAAAGACACCTGGACAAACGTCACGCTGTATGACGACTACCGCCAGATGTTGGAACGCGAGTCACTAGACGTCGTCACGATCGCCACGCCCGACAGCGTGCACGCCGAGCCGGTTGTCGATGCCGTTACAGCCGGCGTGCGCGCCATTTTCTGTGAAAAACCGCTGGCGACCAGTCTGGCCGACG
>JAYOKQ010000232.1:0-2922 GCA_038119905.1 Gemmatimonadota bacterium
CGGTTCGCCCGTGTGTGGATAGCCTAAATGATCTAGCCAGTGTCGTTTCATCGGTCGAATGTATACCGTGTTTGTTCGGCTGATGCGCCGCGCTATTTTGCTCCATCCAAGATAACGTGGATGACCGCGCTGCGCTATGTTGAATAGCGTTGCGGACACGGGGGCAGTAGCGCATATGGGTCTTGGGGAAATCAGCGAAACGGCTTTATAAAAAATAATATAGCGAGGTGTTATGCGGATTGTTTACGCTGTGCTCGTTTTACTGGTATCGTCGGTTGCCGGAGACGAACTGGCCGCCTTTTACGCGATGGGCGATACGCCCTACGCGCCCGAAGACCACGCGCTGCTGGTCGCTCAGCTGTACAATATGCCGTCGGATGCGCTCTTTGCGGTGCATCTGGGCGATATCAAGGCGGGTGCATCTGAATGCACTGAAACGGTCTACTACCGCGCCGCTGAATACCTGCGCACGAGCCGGCTACCCCTATTTATCGTGCCGGGCGACAACGAGTGGAACGACTGCAAAGACCCGGCTGCTGCGTGGACTTTTTGGGATCGCTACCTAATGCACTTTGATCGGCATTGGGCCGATGCGCCGCAGGCCGAACGCCATCCAGAGCGCGACGACCTCTTCGCCTTTTTTCATCAGGGAGTGCTCTTTGTTGGCGTGAACGTGGTCGGCGGCCGCGTGCACGATGCCGACGAGTGGAAGCGTCGACACGCACTGTGCGCGGCGTGGATCGATGCACAGGTAGCGCGCTATGGATCAGCTATTAATCGGCTGGTTATTTTGGGCCATGCGACGCCAACGGAAAAGCACGCGCACTTTTTTAGCGAAGTCGAGCGCATTGCCACGGACTTAGACCGACCGGTTCTGTATATCCACGGTGACGGCCATACGTGGCAGCACGCGCCGCTCTTTGAGCAGGCCGACGTGTTGCGCGTGCAGGTGGACCAAGGCGGCAAGGCGCCGCCGGTGCGCGTGGGGATTACCGACGACGACGCGGAGCCGTTTGTATTTGACCGGCGCCTGCCCGGGCGTTAAAAATCCGTAGTCCTTTAACTGGATTTAATCGACAATCTACGGCAAAAGCGCGTCGGACAGATCCAAGCGCACCGTGCCGGCGCGCGGACAGGCCACTTCGATTTGTGCGCCGGGCTGGCCGGCAAAGCGCACGACCCATTCCACTTTACGTCGGCCGCCGTAGCCGGATAGGTGACCGATCTCCTCGCGCTCCTTGCCAATGAGTAGGGCATCGCCCTCGCCCAAGGCGATGCGTGCGGCGATCGGATCGGCCGCTTTCATCTTGAGGGCCTGCTCGGTGATGTAGGTCGGCAGATAGCCGTCGTTGCGCACCGCGATGGCTATGCGATAGACCTTTTCGCCCACCTGTTCTACCTGATGAAATTCGGCGCGCAGCTGCGGTGCCGCCTGCGCGTGGGCCAGCAAGAAGGTGGCCATCTTCTCGCCCGTTTCCTCCAGCAGCGTCGGCGGCGCGTTGTTGCGCAGCAAACGCTGCCAGCCGCCGATTTCCACGCAGCCTAGCTGCGGGTGCTGGAAGGGCTTCCAGTCGACAAAGCCGGAACCGCCCAGCACCTCGTCGTTCCACTGCAGTGCGGCTAGCTCTACTGCTTCGAGGCCGTCGAGATCGCGCTCCTTGTTCATGGTGTTGAGCTCGACGTAGTCCTTGCCGCCGCGCGCGCGAAGGTCCCACAGCTCATCGGTGAAAACAATCAGGCCGTGCTGCTCGTACATCCACGTATCGAAGTCGCCGTTGATCTCGTAGATATCGTCAAAGAGCGTGCGCCCGGAAAAGAGCACGTAGCCGGTGGCCTCGACGCCGTAGGCGCCGATCTCGCGCACGCGGCGCAGGTCGGCCGGCGGCATCTCGCGGTCGCTTTGGGTAATCGGCGGGCGAATAATCGACTCCATGCCCGTGTGCAGGGTGTGCAGGCCGCAGATATTGGGATGGGCGGTGATAAACTCGGCCAGCGCCCGCGTCTCGGGCTCGGAAAAGGGATAGTCGCCGGCGCCCTGCTGCTTGACCTCGGGCTGCCAGTTGGCCGGAAAGTTGCGGTTGAAGTCGAGCCCCTGCTTGCGCGGCGCCTCAGCGATTTCGACCCCGTCAAAGTTGTGAATGAGCCCCTCTGGATACACGCGATAAAACGGACCCTCCGTATCGTTAAAGCGTCGCGGCACCAGCAGACGCGCGTCGCCCGTTGATACCTTCCAACCGCCGCCGGGATCCGCTATGCGCATCGACAGAATCTGCCCGTCGCCGTCGATATCCTGCGGGTGCAGCCCATCGCGCTCCTCTTCGTGCGGATAGAGGCGCGTGCCGCTGCGCACCCAGCCGGCTCCGCTGAGCACGTGCTCGACGCCGTCGGGGCTGATGACTGGGATGATGTAGACTGCATTGCAATCGAGCAGATGGGTAATCGCCGTATCTTTTCCGTAGCCGCTCAGCAGCTTCCAGGCAAAGTAGAGCGCGGTAACGGAAGCGGTGACTTCGCTGCCGTGGATATTGCCGTCGACATAGAAGCCCGGCTTTTCCCGATCGGGGCCGGTGGCCGTTTGGGTGAGCGTCAGCGCCCAGATGTCGCGTCCCTCGTAGCTTTTGCCAATGGAATCCAGCTTAGCTAGCTGAGGAAAAGCGTGTGCGTAGTCGCGGAGCAAGGCGGTCATTTCGTCGTAGCGATAATAGTGGTCGAACGATGGTTTGTTCATATCGGGTGGGTGCCTGTGCTAGTGAGTGGTCGGTTATGCGGTGATCGTCTGGAGAGCGATGCGCGCGTTTTCGCGCACGTAGAGGTGTTCATCCTGTTGCGCGCTCTTTAGGTCCGTTACGGCGCCTGCTGCTGCAGGACCGATTTTAGCCAGCGCCAGCGCGGCGTTGTGGCGCACCGTAGCGTCCCGATCGC
>JAYOKQ010000233.1:0-2835 GCA_038119905.1 Gemmatimonadota bacterium
TATTCTCAATCGACAGCAGAATGCGATCGCTGCGCTGCCACAGCCCCACGCGCAGTGCGTCGTCGTCCCAGCCCAGCGAAGGGCTCGTCCCCGATGCGTGATACTGCGTCTCTGCATGGACGAGACCAAAATCGACTACGGATGCGGGCACGTCGCCTGCAAACGACGCGGGCAGGCGTCCGCCCGCCTGCGCGAGTGCGCTCGGGTCCAGATCGGCCAGCCCCACTAACAGCAGCCGGTGGCTTGGCAGGTCGCGCACCTGCAGCACGCTGCCCGTTTCGTCCAGGGTCGCCTGGCCGCCGAATGCATCCCACAGCGTGCGCGCATAGACGCGCTGTGGATCTAGGCCGAGCGCCGCCAAATCCACGCGCAGCTCGTCGTCGATCACCCCATCTTTGCCGTGATTAAACAGCCCCAACATAATTCGGTCGGGTGTGCGCCAGAGCGAAACCAATAGGTCGGGATCGGTGCCCGTTACAAATTCATTGCGCCAGTAGGGGTGGTACTTCGCGTTGTTTATGCCCCAGTCGAGCACGGGTTCGGGCATGACGGGCAGCTGGGGAATGTAGGGGTTGCGCCAGGAGTCGTGCATCCACACCCACTGCGCCTGGATCTGCTTGGCTAGGTCGCGCGCGGGGCGGTCGGCGCCGTCCATATTGGCCATCCAGCAGATGGCCACGCCCCAGCTTTGCGGAATGCTCATGCTGCGCATGCGCTCAATGGGCATATTGTCGACCCAATCCAGCGGACTAGAATCCAAATCCCAGTTGCGCTCGCCGTCTAGCACGGCGTCGGTCCAGGGCATGGCCACGGGCAAATAGGCGTTGGTGGAGTGAAAGCCGTTGGCGCCGGGCACCAGTCCGGCGTCGTACTGCATGGCGTGCAGGCGCATGTAAAAGCGGCGCAAATTCCAGCCGTGGTAGCCGCTCTGCATGCGGCCGTCGGGGAGGCGATAGGCTAGGCCGCTGAGTGGGTCAGAAAAGAGCAGGGGAAAGGTTAGATCCCAATAGGTCGACCGTACGCCGCCGCGGTTAAAGGCTGCGTCAAAGAGGTACATGGCGTAGTCGGTATAGGTGTCGTGCCAGGTGTCTCCGTTCCCTGCGGCTTCCCACTCGGAGCCAAAGTAGTTGTACAGGTGATCTTCTAGGGTTTTGCGCCCGTAGCCATACACCTGAAACGACATGTGCGTAAAGCCGGATTTGCGCGCGGCATAGGGGTCGCGCCACTGCATTGCGTGGGCCACCGAGTCGGCGGCCGGCCAGCCGGCAAAGCCCTCCGTGCGCTGCTGATGCCATAGGTCTTCCCACTCTTCTGGATAGCGCGACTCGGGGTGGATCCAGTTGACGTGCAGGAGACCGCCGCCGGGATTTTGGAAGACTTTCAGGCCCGTTTTCGAGTCGGTGCGCACGTTGCGAAAAGGCTGGTGAAAGGTGCCGTCCTCGGTCGACTGCGTCATGCGCCAGCCTTTGACCATTGGCTTGAAGGGCGTGGCGATATAGCTCAGGGCCAGCGTGTGGTCCGTGCCGAGAGTGGTTGGCTGGGCGACGATGTGGTTTACGAGCACGACCCCTTCGTCGCGTCGGACGACCTCGTGCGCTGGTACGGCGTTGTTCTGAATCCACCCGCGATCGTTGTCGGCCCACCAGAGAAAGCCGCGGCGTTCGCTGCCAATCCACACGGTCGGATAGAACGATCCCACCGTCATGCCGCTGCCGTTAATGCCCGTATCGAGCGTAGACCAGAGCGATCCGGTCGCATCCTTTGGCAGGAGCATGGTCGTGCGGCTCGAGTAGTTGTTGCCAGGACCGATGCACAGCAGGGCGTCGGCGTCCTCTTCTGAGAGGGGATACTCCAACCGCAGGGCGTCAATCTCGACCGGGTCATCGCCAGACGGACCGTACGTCAGATCAATGTAAACCAAGCCGTCCTGCTCGACCCATCCCTCACTGCCCAAGGTCAGACCTGCTCCCTGCGCTTGTCCGGCAAAGCGCACGCGCCAGTCGGTCGTCTCTGTAAAGCGCGGAGTGCCCAGCGGGATGATGTGCTCAACGCCGTCGCGCACGACAACGACGCGCGCCGGTGCCGCGCTGACGTCGGCGCCGTTGGAGACGATGCGCTTGGGCAGGCCGAGTGCGTTGAGGTCGTAGGTGCGGCCCAGACTAGATACGCGATCTCCTTTCTGGACGAGCGCGGTATAGGGCGGCAGGACGCGTTCTACGTCGCCGTGCTCGGTGTTCCACCAGTGCGCGTACTCTTTTGCTTCGTCTTTTTTGATAAATTGCCCCGTCATGGGACCGAGCGTGCGGCCGTTGGCCAGCTCCATGGTGGCTTCGATGTGATAGGTGCCTGGCTCGAGTGCGGGCAGCTGCACGATGTCCTGCAGGTAGTACTCGGCCACTTGGGTGATGCGTCCCGTTGCAATGGGCTTGTCTACGGCCCTTGAGAACACGCGGTAGTGCAGCGCTTTGGCGAGTGTCGCGTCTTCTAAGAAGTAGGTGTCGCCCTTGACCAATAGCCACGAGCGGACCGGGTTAAAGCGCGTTTCAAAGGCGAAGTTCGCCGTGTCGGGTGACGCGGAGGGAGAGAGCATCGAGGCGTAGGCGCCCACGCTGAACGGCACGGAGTACGAGAACAGCGATCGCTCGCCCTGCGTTACCTCAACGGAAGCCAGTCCCTCCGTGACGTTTTCGGGCAGTTTTTTATTGAGGCTGAAGCCCGCGCGACGACCGGGTGGGATCGACAAGATCTCTACTCGCTCTAGCGCGTCGGCAATGCTGACTGAAAACGTCAGTTCGACGGGCTGCTCGGTCGGGTTAAAGGCGTATAGGTCGATGG
>JAYOKQ010000234.1:0-2780 GCA_038119905.1 Gemmatimonadota bacterium
AGTCCTGATGCGTCGGCGTCGTGTGATCGGTATACTTCGGAAACCAGATGCGCGCCACTTTCTGCGGATGCGGCATCACCGGCTTGCCCACAATCTTTCTAACCATGTCCATAACTTCGGGCCAGTGCGCCGAGCGATGGAACGACTCTAGGCGATAGGCGCGCCCGTAGCCATCGCTGTAGGCCCGATCCCCTTCCGTGCACTGCTTGCCGATATCGGCGATGCCGTCGCACGGATCCGTGCCGGCAATCAGCCAACCGGCCTCTTGGACGGCGCTCATCATCTCGCGGCGCAGAGCCCACAGCTTGTCCGGATCCTGCAGGCGGCGAAAGAATAGATAACCCTCGTCGGCCATGCGCCGCTGCAGTTCGGCTGCATCGTCCATCGCGTCGTTGGAAGCCCGCAGCTCTTTATGCTCTGTCGTCTCGCTCATCGCATACCCGTTCTCTGTCTGTGTTGCGAATAGATAGTTTTATGTTATTGCTCGTCTTCCTCAATAATATATCGACACAGCTGCCGCGCGCGCGGCGACATGTGCTCCAGGTGCGCCCTCGGCACGCACGGACCCAGCCCCCCGCGAAACCACGGCGCGTAGTAGTGCGCGTTGGTCATCGGGCGCGGCCGGTCAGACCGGTTGGCCGTACCGCCGTGCCAGCAGCGCACATCGCGAAAGAGCGCCGTGCCAGCCGGCGCGCAGATGGTGCTCTGTTGCATCCACGGCGGCTCCTCTTCCAGCGTGGGAATCGGTGCGCTCGAGCGGTGCGTGCAGGGAATTTGGCGGATCGCGCCGTTTTCTTCCGTAAAGTCGACCATGAGAAAGTTGACGCAGATCAGCGTCGGCGGCAGGTCGCGCGTCGTCGTCTGGCCGAGTGGATCGATAAAACCCAGCTCGTTGCCGTCTGAGTGCAGCGGCTGGATTTCGGCACCCGGCAGCGAGAAGTCGCCGCCGTTGCCGGGACACACGTAGTCGTCGCTGCCCCATATGGCCGACAGGATGGGCAGCACCGTCGGCAGGTCCGTCAGCTGACACCATTCCAAGTGGCGCATCTGGTTGCCAAACGAATAGCGGTGGTGGCCGCGATTGCCCACCCGCTCCGGATCGGCATCGATAATTTCCCGTATGACGCGATCAGCGGCCGCCTGCGTGCGGCGCAGCTGCTCGCCTACCAGCACATTCTTTACGGCGACAAAGCCGTCGCGCAGAAAAATCTTGGCCGCTCGTTCCACCTCGTGGGGTTCGAGCATCTCTACTTCGAGCATGTTGGCTCCCTGTCAGAAAACGAGTTGGGTGTACTCTTCGTGGCGATGAAAGCTGGCCTGACTGAACGAGGCCGTCGACGATAGTTCGGGATCGTCGCTACCGCCCGCGTAATTGTAGCGACACACCGCTATGTGCCAACCAACGCCACCCTCCGGTATGCCGTTCAGACCAAACGCCGCCCACGGCACGCACGCTTCTACCGCCCAGTAGCCGTCGCCGACCCGAACGCGTTTGCGCGTCTGGCTGCAAGGAGCCACGACCTCATCCCAGCTGATTTTCCCGGCCATAAAACGCTCGCGGTCGGGAATATAAATATCCATGATGAAATCATTCGGCGTGATGTGAATCTCCCAGTAGTCGGTGCGACCGCCGCCGGGCTTTATAAAAAACTCGGCCACGTCACCTAGCGTCCACATCTTCTGGTCGTCGGCCGTCGCGCGCGAATAAATGTCGCTGTCGCGCAGATAGACGTAGAAGTTCAACCCCGTTTCCGATGCCCCGACTAAGGCGTGAGCGCGCTCAGCCGGCAGCGCATCGGGGCCCTTCCAAAACTGTCCCAGCGTAAGCCGCGCTGCTGCGCTGTACTTTTCAGGCTGTTCGACGCCCAGTTCAACGTCGCTATCTTTTACTCGCACACAGGAAATAGATTGATCGTTCATAATCGTCCTCGCAAACAGAGTGTATTTAGAGCACGCCCCAGCGCACCCGACCGCGCTCGCGCTGGCGCTCACCCGCCCATTTGTCCGACAGCTCAAAGTCGCGGCCCAGCCACAGCACCTCGCGCTGCCCTTCGGAAAGCGCCTCTATCAGATCGGCCGTCAGATAGTCTTCAAAGCGAAAGCGATGATCGGCCTCGTGAGCGGCGCGAAAAAGCCAGTGGTGCATAAGGCGCCCCTCGTCCGAATCGTTGCGCCACGTCGCGTGAAAAATCTTTGACGAGCGCACCAAGAGCTGGTCGGGTCGCAGCGACAGCGAGACCTCGCCGGGTAGCTCGACGTCGGCCAAGGTGCGATCGGCGTCGGCGCTGCCGCGCTGCGCAATTCGCCTTCGCTCCACCTCGGCGACCAGTTCGTCGACCGCCCCCACGTGCGAACCGGGTATGACGCGCAGGCAGCCGTTTTCGGGCGACGAGCCAGAAAAGTAGTGCATAAACTCCACGTATTCTTCGCCCGAGTCGCGGTGCCACACAAAGGACAGGCCCGGCGCTAGTTCGTTGATGCCGCCGTTGCGAAAGTAGATATCCCGATCCCCGGCCATCTGGCGCGCCAATTCGACCACTTCATCGTGCAGTTCCATCTGTAGGAAGGGCAGTGAATGGTCGAGCGCACACCAGTACGAGTCAGGGATCTGCGGCGCTAGCCGATAGTGATTGCCCCGCGTATCGGTGGTATTGTCCTCGGGAGCGATCAGCTGGCGCTGGACCGCCTGCAGCGCCAGCTGGGTAAGGGCGGCCGGATAGGGGCAGTCGACGACGACATACCCCATTGTTCGATATTCTTCCATTTGCTGCGTGTTGAAT
>JAYOKQ010000235.1:0-2745 GCA_038119905.1 Gemmatimonadota bacterium
GACCAGGTATTGATCAGCTGCGGTTCGCCCATAAACGCCCGCAGGTAGGGCAGCACTTCTGGGTGGCCGATGAGCCCGTCAAAAGACGGGTCGAGGTTCGGCAGCCCGTTAAGGCGCACCTGATGCGGAATCTGCGTTTCGCGCGTTGGTCGGCCGATTGCACCAGGCGGCAGCGCCTGCTGCCAGGCGTCTTCGTACTCGCGCTCTTCGAGCTCCTGCAGCACCCCGTTGAGCGCGCTGCATTCGGCCGGCGAGAGCACGCCGCGCAGCAGGATAAAGCCCTGTAGATCAAAGAGGAAGCGCTCCTCTACGCCGATTTCATCCATCTCACATTACCGTTTTTGGGGGGACTAGCCGCGCGACGGCTCGGCCATCTTTTCGCGCGCCTGCCGCGACAGCTCGGCCAGATGTCCGTCGTTGGCCATGACCTGTTCCAAATGGCGCATGCGTTCGGGTCCGGCCGTGGCCAGCATCTGCGGTCCGTAGGCGCGATCAATCCAAAAGCGCGCCGCGCCGGATATGTAGTCGCGCAGATCCTGCACGCTCTCCTCCGGATAACGCTGGCACAGGTTGATGGTAAACATCCGCCGCCGCGCGTTGCCGCCAAAGGCGGCGTGCTTGGTGTTGTGGTTAAAGCAAACCAAATCGCCCGGCTGGGTCTCCAGCGCCACGGCCGGCACGTCGCGCCCCTCCAGGCCCCATTGGTCAGGGCTCTGTCTGATCTGCTCCTGCAGGGACGCGGCATACGTATCGCCGTCGCGGTGGCTGCCCGGAATTACGCGCAGCGCACCGCTGTCGCGCGTGAGCGGATCTAGGTAGAACGCGATTTTGAGGTGCTGCGGTCGGCCTTTGGGGTGCCAGCCGTCGGAGTGCCAGCCCGTATCACCAACGTAGTAATTGCCGTCGCTGCCCATGTAGTTGAAGTCGTCGCCGAGCAGGGTGGTAGCCAGCGCGCGGATGCGCGGGTCGTCTATGAGCGAAGAGAGCGCGGCGCTCTGATCTATAAAGGGCACGATGCACGAACGGGCCTCGCCTGCGTGCGGCTGGCCGTTGTGCCCGCCGCCGCGCTCGCTCCAAACGGCCTCAAAGGCCTCGGTGATCTCGTCGATCCGGTCGGCCATCAGACCGGGAAAACCAAGGTAGCCAAAGGTTTCAAAAAAGCGGATCTGCTGCTCGCTAAGAGAAAAGGCGCTGTCGTTCATGGTTGGGCTCCACGGGTAGGTGCTGCGCGTATGCACGGAAATTTCGCTACAAATTAACTGCTCACGGTTTGCTGTGCCAGCGTCAGCTCGGCGACGCGTTCCTCGTCGAGTTCGACGCCTAGACCAGGGTCGTCGCCGACGTCGATCGACCCGTGCTGCGGCGCAGGTGCGCGCCGACACAGCGCTTGGCCGAGCGGGCTTTCGGCAAAGTGAGACGGATACTCAGAGACGAGAAAATTGGCCGTAGCCGCGCCGACGTGCAGGCCGGCGGCCAGGTGCAGCGGCGTCGAGATGCTCACGTGCGACGCCCAGCTGATGCCAAATGCGTCGGCCAGTTGGGCGATGCGCCAGGTTTCGCTAATGCCGCCGGCTCTACAGACGTCGGGCAGCAGCACGTCGCACTGCCGGCTCAGCAGGCGGTCGCGCACGCCGTAGCGGTTGCACTCGGTCTCGCCCATCGCAATGCGCAGGCCCGGCGTCGCCTCCGTCAATCGCGCGTAGCCGTCGCGCTCTTCGGGCACCAGAGGATCTTCAAACCACTCGACGTTTCCTAAGTCTTGCAAGAAGCGAGCAAAGGTCAGAGCGTCGGCCAAATCAAACGCGCCGTGTGCGTCGACTAGCAGACGTCCGCGCGGGCCGATGGCCTCGGCCAGCGGGCGCACGACGTCCATTTGTTCCTGCAGGCTGCCCCGGCCGCAGGAACACTTGATGGCGTTAAAGCCCTGCGCTAGGGCCTGCTCGATTGTTTCTAAGCGGGCTTCCACGGTCGCGCCCGGCACGCCGGACGAATAGGCAGGCAGCCTCGTGCGAAACGCGCCGCCCAGGAGCATCCACACCGGCTCTTGGCGGTAGTGGCCGAGCAGATCCCACAGGGCAATGTCCACGCCGGCTATGGCCTCGGCGGTAAAGCCCTGCGTGTGGGAGCGCAGGCGCATGGAAGAAAACATCTGTTCCCACAGCGGAGCGATCTGCCGCGCGTCTTGGCCGAGGATAATGGGCGCCAGTAGGTCGGTAACGACGGTCTGCGCCACGCGCGGTACGACCGGTGCGTGCGCTTCGCCCCAGCCGCGCAGTCCGCTGTCGCTCTCTACGCAGACCAGCAGCGTAGAGCGGTCGCTCGGGTAAACGCAGCGGTGGCGTTCGTCGAGGCGACCGCGGTAGCCCGAGGTATCGGCGGCGCGTTCGGGCAGGACGAGCCCAGCCGTCTCTTCGTAGGTGGTCTGTCCCGACAGCTTGGCCGTAGACAGCAGATAGGTGTGGACCGCTTTTATCCTCATGCGTAGTCTCCAATTTTCGCTGCAAACTACGCATAGGCCCGCACCCCATCAAGCGAACTCAACCGCGCGGTCGGCGCCAGTTATGAGCGGGGGATAGATGCAAAGGCGGTTGCACCCTATCTTTGCGGCATCGCATCAGAGGAGGTGCCACGTGAAGATTACCCAAGTCGATCTATACGAAGTAGAAATACCGCCGATTGCGCCGATTGCGCGCTACTTTCCCAAGATTTACGACATCACGCTGTGCCGCGTTCAGACGGACGAGG
>JAYOKQ010000236.1:0-2653 GCA_038119905.1 Gemmatimonadota bacterium
CGTAGTCGACGACCTGACCATCTACGCGGTGCGCGCCGCCGTGCGCGATGTCGAGGGCGTGTCCCGTCGTCGTCTGCACCTGCACGCGCCTGTCAGAAGACCACTGGCTCAGATCGGGCTGCAGCGCGCTGCGCGCTGCGCAAAAGGCGTCAAATCCCTCTGTTTGGTCCGCTTCGACGGCTTCTAAGACGAGGCCGGCTTGGCCGCTGTGGATGCGCAGTAGCCACCCTTCGATTAGGTCGCCCTCGCGCACGAGGATATTGGCATTGTTGGCCTCGCGAATGGCCGTCCATTCGTAAGGTCCGATCAGCTGTAGGCCGACGTAGAATGTGCCGAGGTCGGCAAAGAGCCAGCCGTCTCGTTCGCGCCAGGCGTGGCCGTTGGGCAAGAAGACGTTGACAAAGGGGTGGTCGTCGCTGGATGGAATGTCGTAGAGCACGACGACGCAGCCTTCGTGCTGCAGCATGCGCTCGTAGGGCGAGGCCCCAAACAGGCGGTCGGGCCACTGCAGATAGGGTTTGTCGGTGGAAATGGCGCGGCCGATGTGCTGAGGAAATCCGTTGAGAAAAGCGCTAAAGCGATCGGGGCTGCGATAGGGATGATTGCAGACGATCGTCGCCTGGTGGTTGGGTCCATCCCAGGTGAGGTCCCAGGACACCAGGTCGATGGGGCCAGCTTGATTACCCGGCAGGCCCACCTGCGTCGAGCCCAGCGCAAAGTGGCGGCTCATGTAGGTGTACTTGCGCACCGGCCGCGCATCTTCGCGCGCCTGGCGGTAGATGGTGCGCGGCGCCTTGGTCTTTTTTACGACGTGTGCGGCGCTGCGGTCCCACGCCATGTCGGCAAAGAGCGCCGGCGGTCTGTAGCTAGCGGCCACCGATGGGATGGCAAAGCCCTGCGTGTGCGAGACCGGATCAAAGTCGATGCCGCCGAAATAGAGATACTGCAAGGGCTGGATGCCGCCCAAGCGCGTCCAGGTGTTCTGGCGATAGCCCTCGCGCGAGTGGCCGCCGGCCCAGGCGCCGTTAAAGTACTCCAGCGCCATATCGGCCACTAGGAGGGTGAGCATCTTTTCGACCTGTGCGCGCAGCGCCTCGTCCTGCACGTGTTCGTAGAGACCTATGTAGGCTGTCATGTGCTCGATGTGATAGCCGGTCGAGTCGTATTCGTGATGGCCCTGCAGGGCCGTACGCTCGATGATGCCCCCGATCCAGCGCTTGGCTTCGGCGGCGATGGCTGCGGCCGATAGGCCGGACCAGGCAAACTCAGCTTCTGGCCAGCGCTCGGCGGCTAGCAGGATGCCGGTATAAGCCATGAGCCAGTGGTTTTCCGTGTTGCCGCGCTCTAGGTGGGCTTCCGTCATAAAATCGCGTATCAGCGCGACGGCGCTGTCGGGTAGCTGCGCCTCCCAGCGAGAAAGAAAAAGCATGCAGGGCAGGATTTCGAAGGGGCCGCCGAGCAACTCGCGGGCCGGACATTCGGCCTGGCGCCACAGTCCGCTGCGTATGATCTCGACGATGTCCTCCTCGCCGGGCCCGTGCGGCATCAGCGCGTGGGCCGCCCATAGCCCGCGGTCGCGATCTTCGGCGTGCGCCGAGTCGAGTATCTGCTGAGCGCGCGCGTCTACTGCGGCGTTATATGTTTGCTGGTCCATTAGGCGTTCTCCTCGGGGGGCAGTATGGCCCGCACGTGCTTAAATCCGTCGAGTTGGCTCCAGGTCTGACCGCCATCGCCCGTGTGCCAGAGACCGCCGGGGCTGGCTCCGGCCAGCCAGCACTGCGGATTGCGGCGATCGACGGCTAACGTGGCAAAGAGCATGCGCGGTCCCAGTCGCTGCCAGGGGCCCTGCGCGTCGCCGGCGACGATGCCGTGCCCGGTGGCGGCGATGAGCCTGTTGTCGGCTTCGCTTATGTGGTAAACGGCTCCTTCGATATCGCCGCCCATCCGTTCCCAGCGCAGCCCGTCCTCGCTGCTGAAGATGCCGCCGCGTTCGGCGCCGGCCCAAAAGCGGTCACAGGTGTAGTAGAGTGCGCGGACCGGGACGTCCCATAGGTCGCTCGGCGTTGCGTGTGCGCCCGACTGCGAATAGACGACGACGCCGGCTTCGCTGCCGGCCAGCCAGCGGCTCGCGTCGTTTGGGTCGACGAGCAGGGCGTTGGTGTAGCGCTCATCGGGGCTGAGTGCGTCGGAATGGAAGGTCCAGCGCGCCGCGCCCAGCGCATCGCGCGCGGCCGTGGCCACGCCGTAGGGACAGCCGGCTATCAGGCCGGGATCGCCGGTTACGGGGGCAATGGCCAGAATCTCCGTCAGCGTTTCGTCGTGCAGCTGCGCCCAGCGCGCCGAGTGGCGGTCCCAAGCATAGAGACCGTGGTTGGCGCTCAGCACCACGCGCGCGTCGTCGCGCAGCAGGCGAAAGGTCATGGCCTGGTTATGGCCAACGCGCGTCCACGCGCTGCCCGGTGCGCCGGCGTAGAGGCCGGGGCCTTGAATTACGTGAATGCCACTGGTCGCCGTCAGCGTGCCGCCGACTAACCAGTCGGAAGATATATCTCGATTCATAGGGCGTCCTCGGCGGGCGTAGCCAGCGTGCGGCGGCGCTGCTGCCAGCGCCACTTGTGGCTGCCCGAAATGAGCGGTTTTAAGTGGTTGGGTG
>JAYOKQ010000237.1:0-2644 GCA_038119905.1 Gemmatimonadota bacterium
GCGCAGAACGGTCCCTCTGAGTCGGAGCCGACGACCTTTACGACGCGCACTGAGCCTGATCTGGAGGCGCCGGACGTGCCGTCTGACGTCAATGCGACGGCTGGCCCAGGTGCTGTGCTGCTCGAATGGGACGCGGCAACGGCGGCTGATTTTGGCAGCTATACGGTGTACCGTCAGAATGCGAGCCGGCAGTATGTCGCCATTGCTTCGGCTTTGACCGAACCGCTCTATTTGGATGAAGGCTTGACGGACGGCCAGACCTATCGCTACAAGATCAGCGCATCGGATGCACAGTATCCGGCCAACGAGAGCGCGCAGTCGTCGATTGTGTCGGCGCGCCCGCGGGCCGATGCCCTAGGTGATCCGCCGCAGATTGCCGGGTTGGAGACGGGCAGCGATCCGCAAAAACCGGTGGTTGTCGTGGCCAACGCAGCGGCCTCGACGGGCGATGTGGAACTGACCTATACGATTCAGATCTCGACGGAAGAAGACTTCTCGACGATCGTAGATCGCGAGGGCAATATAGTCGAGAACTTATCCGGCACCACGCGCTGGCGCGTTGGCCGTGCGCTGAATGCATCGACCTCTTATTGGTTCCGTGCGCGGGCTAACGACGGCCGCTTTGACGGTCCGTGGAGTGATCCGGTGTCGCTGAAGCCGACCGATGCAGAGCCGGGTAGTGGCAACGGGGACCTTGACGGCGATGGATTGGTCGACTTTCAGGATTTCTTCCTCTTAGCCAGTGGATTTGGCAGCGCGGATGCGACGCTGGATCTGGACGGCGGGGGCACCGTTGACGGGGTCGACGTGCAGCAATTCAAAAAGCGCTTTGGTCAGACGGTGTCGAACAAACGAGCCGGGGTGCGTCGCGTGGAAGTGGCCGAAGGATCTCAGGCGGTGCTGCAGGCCGATGCCATCGGCGCCGATCGAATCCGCGTCCGCATTGCCATGGACGGCATAGAGCAGATGAGTGGATACGGTATCCAACTGGTGGCCGATCCGCCGATTCTGCGCTTTGCTGGGCGCGGCGATTCGCTGCACTTTGGCGGCGCCGATGCGGGCATCGAGCTGATTCACGACGATACATATGCCCTGTTTATCGGCGAGCACGTGCGCGGTTTGCGCCGTCCGGTCGATACGCCCGACGGTTGGGGACTCGAGCTGCTCTTCGATCTGAAGGGCGCACCGCAGAATATAGAGCTGCGCATCGAGGACGGGGTCATTGGCGTAGGCCGCGGCCGGATGCAGCGCATCGAGCACGCAGGCAGTGTGCGCGTGGTGCCGCAGGTCTATGCGCTCTATGCTAACTATCCCAACCCGTTCAACCCATCGACGATGATACCTCTGTCGATTCCGGCTCGTGCCGTTACTGGTATACATGATGCAACGGCTCTGACGATATACAATGCTGTTGGGCAGGTTGTGCGAACCTGGGATCTAACGGGCTGGGAGCCGGGATTCCATACGGTGGCCTGGGATGGCCGCGACAACGAGGGCCGAGATGTTGCTAGCGGCATGTATCTGATTCGCCTCAGAAGCGATCACTTTGTCCAAGTGCGCAAAGCACTGCTGGTGCGATAAAGTTGGTCTGAGGAGGAGACGATAATGAATAGTATACACGGGACCCGTTATTCGGATCATGGCAAGTACCCCTTTGTGAACCGAGATACTTTGCGTTGTGTAACGATTCTATATGCGATTTCAATGCTCTGGGCCTATGCCGTCCACGCGCAGTCGACGGTGCTGTATTCTATTGATGCGCGCTCGGCTAGTATGAATTTGCTGGATCTGGATACGGGCCAGCAGATTGCTCGTTTTACGCCGCCAATTTTGTGTAAGCCAGAGGGGGCTTGCGGGCTAGCCTATACGGGGCGTTCGCTGTTTATGGTCGACTCGACTGACCCAGACCGAGTGATCTATGAGATGTCGCCGGTCGACGGCACGATTTGGAACTCGTTTCCCGTGCCGGCACAGCAGATCGACGGATTGGCCTACGCCGACGGCACGCTCTATGCACTCGACTTTGCTGCCGACCGCATTTTTGCGCTGGATCCCTACGATGGGTCCATTCGCTCGACCTTGGAGCCGGGCGAGGATTTAGTGGGGGGGCTAGCCGCGGGTGGGGGCATGCTGTATGCTTCGCGTATACGCCCGGCCTCCATTTTTTCTGTAGACGCACAGAGCGGAGAGCTAGTCGATACGTGGGACGCGCCGGTGCTGCTGCCGACGGGTCTTTCGATGGTGGGTGACAAGCTCTACGTCGGTGATTTTAGCGGTGGCCGCGTCAAGGTCTTGAATCCGACCAACGGCACCGTTACGAGCGAGCTTGTGCCTAGACTAGGCGATATCGCAGCCGTTGCAGCGGGGCGCGTGATGGCGGGACTGCCTCATTACTTGAGCATCGCGCGACCGGTGGAACAGCTGCGCGAGGACGGACAGGTCGATATAACGATTCGCGTTGGCATGTACGACGATCAGGATCGGCCGCTGTATACCAATAACCACACCCAAATGCAGATCGCGCTCAGCGGGACGGTGAAGGACACGACGGTCTATACCGTCGAAGATGGCATGGTAGAGCTCTCGTTCTCATTAGAGCCGGGCGCGAATCTGCTCATGCGGGCCCAGGTGGATGGACTAGAGC
>JAYOKQ010000238.1:0-2584 GCA_038119905.1 Gemmatimonadota bacterium
GAAAAATGCCGAGCTAGATTTAGTAACAATCATCACGCCACACAACACGCATGCTCCGTTGGCGATTGAGTGCTTGAACGCCGGGGTCAACGTAGTGTGCGAAAAGCCGCTGGCTATAACTAGTCGCGAAGTCAAAGATATGATGGCAGCAGCCAAGCGTAATAAGGTGATGCTTTCGACCTTCCACAACAGGCGCTGGGACGGCGATTTTCAGACGCTGCGCGATCTCATTAATAAAGAGAAGGCCATCGGTCGCGTTCATCGAATTGAGGCGGGTTTTTATGGCTACGGGCAGCAGGGAACTTGGTGGCGCTCGGACCGAAAAATATCTGGCGGCGCCATTTATGACTGGGGCGCTCACTTTACCGATTGGATCCTCAATATTTTGCCCCAAAAAATCGATTGGGTCAGTGGGTATCAGGTTAAGAACCGCGACTGGAAGGGCTATACGAATGAAGATCATTCTGAGTACAGTCTGCGCTTTGACGGCGGCGCGATTGCAACGCTGACGATATCGAATCTTTCGATGAGCGGCCGTCCGCGCTGGCGCGTGCTCGGTGAACGCGGTTCAATAGAGGATATAGGCGGCAAGTACCAGCTCAAAACGGTGGTAAACGGGCGCCAGATGAGTGCCGAGGTCCCGTTTGCCCAGTCGAATTGGCACGCCTACTACGAAAACGTATATAAGCACCTGCAAGGACGGGCTAAACTCATCATTACGCCCGAGTCCGCTGCGCGCGTTATTGGCGTGCTAGAGGCAGCCAATATTTCAGCCGGCCGCAAGTCGGCTCCGGTAAAGCCGGCCTTTGCCTAGTTCGTGCAAACGCTCGATGCCCTTCAGGGAGCGTCCCTGTCGTCACTGTTGGCCATCGGTTGCCGGTCAGGCGATACGATTGTTGGGCTGTCCGCCGTGCGCCGCAGCGAACAATTAGCCTACGTCTTTGCCGATTGCGCGCTGGCTGAGCGCACGCTGCGCGAACTTGCTGACTGGGAACGGCGCGGTGCGCGCGTCTTTGTCGTCGAAGAGTTTACTGCTTTAACGCAGGCTTTTGGACGGGAAGACGCGCGCGTCGTCGGCGTCGGACCCGGTAGTTTGGCTGATGGCATCGCCAAGCGTCTTGCTTAATCTGCATCTCGTCCTACTGGTTTCCTACACAAGCTGGAGAAATTGCCGTGATATGGGCTGAAATGACTTCGCCTGAGATCGATGCGCAGCCGCGCGATACGGTCGTTCTCGTACCCGTGGCGTCCTGTGAACAGCACAGTCTACATTTGCCAGTATTTACCGATTCGATGATTGGTGCTGAGGTGGCGCGACGCGTGCATGAATTGGTGCCGGACGATGTGCTCGTGCTGCCGGTGCAATGGTTGGGCTATTCCCAGCATCACATACGCTATCCCGGTACGCTAAGCGCCATTTCCGAAACGCATTTGCTGTTGATGATGGATATTGTATCCTCGGTCGTCGGCTATGGATTTAAAAAAATCTTGATTCAAAACAGCCACGGCGGCAACGGAGCCAATATTTCCGTGCTGCTGCAGCGGCTTATGGAGCGCTACGGAGACGACGGTATCGAGTTTTATAGTCGGTGGGCGTGGGCGGGTAACGATGCGCTAAACGCAATTCGCGAGTTGGGTAATGCCGGTTCTGGGCATGCCGGGGAGACGGAAACCTCGATGGTGCTGGCGATGCGTCCCGACTTGGTGCGCACCGATCGGCTCGACGCCGACGGCGAACGGCCGGGCATGCGCGTGGAGGGGGTGGCTTCCTATCATCGCTTTGATCAGCGAACCCAGCACGGCGGCGTCGGCGATCCCCGGCCGGCTACGGCAGAAAAAGGCGAGCGGCTGCTGCAGGCTTCGGCACAGGAGATCGCCGAACACGTCAAAGCGATCCGTGCTCTGTGTCCCTTCAGCTAGTGCGATGGGTTTGACGTCCCTATAGGTAGCTTCTATTTTGCCAGCCGTCACGCGATGTGACCGCTGGGCCAGCAGGGCCATTTTTTAGGTGCTATTAGAAGCGGATAGACGGGGTGGTGGTAATTGTCTTGTAGTTTTGAGGGCGCACGCTCCCCGCACTCGGGGAACGATTTCCAGGTGGGTGATGCAAGAGAGTAGGGGGGATATTCGCCTTATCGAGCCGTTTGCTGGCTCGGTTGAGGATCGTCTTGCGGCGGCTATACCAGCCGAAGAGGACGTGCTCATTCGCGTGTTTTCCGATATGACGGGAAGCGGCATCTACGGTGCCCAATGGGTGGTGGTTACACAGCGACACGTCGTCGTTGCTGCAGAAAAGGGGCCTGATGCTCCGGTAGTAGTACCGGTCGAACAGATTCGCCTGGCGCGCACCGAGCCGCTTGTTGGCGGTGGCCGCCTCGAGATCGATCGAAACGATGGTCCGTCCTTATACGTTCCCTACTCTAATTCTCTCGCCGGTAAGTTTTCCGAAGTGGCCCGCGGCATTGAGCAACTGCGCAAGGGCGAACCCTTTTACATAAATCCCCGCCTCGACGTGACCCGCTGTGAGAAGTGTCAGCGGCTGCTGCCAGAGAAAAACGGCATATGTCCGGCCTGCGTGCGCCGC
>JAYOKQ010000239.1:0-2570 GCA_038119905.1 Gemmatimonadota bacterium
GTACTCGTGTCCGACGGCCTCGCCTTCTTCCTGGCGCGCGCGAATTTTCCACACCTCACCCGTTTCGACGTTCATGCCCCAAATGCGATTATCGACTTCGTTCCACGGTCCCTCGTGGCAAAAGGTCAGCAGCTCGTTGCGCGTCGGCGAAGTGTTGACGTGGCCGATCCAGTAGGACTCCTCAAAGATGGACTGTCCCCCAGAGCCGTCGACGGCGATGCGCAGAATGCGGCTCAGTGGTCGGGCGGCCCAGGTCTCGCGAAAGCCGACGTAGCCGCGCAGGTAGTCGACGCGGAAGCGCGCGGACATATCCTCAGAGACGCTGGCGTAGACGTGGCGTCCGTCGGCGCTGCAGTTGATCATCGACACGTCCCAGCCGTCTTCCATGCGGTAGAGCACGCGGCTTTTTAGGCTGTGCAGATCGAGCGCGCGCAGCTCCATGCCGTACCAGAAATAGGCTTCGTCACTCGTATTGCTCACACAGGCGCGCAGGAATTCTACTTCGCGCGGCAGCGGCAGCGGCTCCAGGTCGGTCAGCTGCTGGAGCTGGCCGTTTTCTAGGTCGAGTCCAAATAAGTTGGTGCGGTTGTCGCGGTCGGACGCTAAAAGCAGGCGGCGTCCGCCGTCGTACCAGCCGGGATTGGTAAAGTAAAAGTGGTGGCTGTGGGCGCGGTAGTTCGTGAGCTGGCGCAGCGCTATGCCGCTAAGTGGATCTCGTACTTCTACTGTTTCACTGGGCCAGATGCGACCGATGCTCATGGGGTATTCTCCTATGTAGCGATAGTGTGCGATGTATATCCAGCAACAGGGTGGTTAATACATTCGCCTGCGCCAGGCCCAGCATACGAGCGATAGTATGATGCTTAGCACGCATACGGGCACAAAATGCAATAACAGCATATGCAGGGGATCGTATTTGCAGGCGATGTGCATAGCCACTGCTGGTGGACTCGCCGAAGCTAGACCGAGCAGCAGGCCACTTAGAGCAGGTCGAATTGAATAGCCGCCGCGCGCGAGGATTAGCCACAATACCATGGGCGGGACGGTGAATTCGACGGTCTCACTGAGGCAATGGGGTCGGTAACCCACGTCGGAAATCTCAAAGAGCGGAAAGCCAATGGAGAGCACGACGAGTAGAATGGTGGCACCGATCAGTGCGAACGGGACAAACAGGCGCCGATCCTGCCAGTGACGTTCCTCTGGTCGATTGAGCACGACTGCGAAGTAAATGGCTACGGGCGATATGGACAGGCCCAGCACAAATTCGGCTAAAAATCGAGGCGAGGCGACGAGCTGCGCAAACCAGCCGGGGCGGAGCGGTCCCGAGATCAGTATCAGCGCGATGACTAGTGCGTAGGAGAGTAGGGCCCACAGTAGGATCAATCGCGTGGGGTTTAGGCTCGGCTTTCCCGCGTTTAGCTCGGTGACGAGTTCGTCTTTTAACTCATCTAAGCTCACGTAGCATCTTCCCTATGATGTTGCGCAGTAGCTTCATAGCCCGACTGCACTGCTGCAGGAGCTTACGTTCCGTTAGGCCCAGTTTTTCCGCTATTTTCCTCGTCGGATCCGTTGTAAATATGGTGAGACGTAGGACGTGCGAATAGTGAGTAGGTAGGCGCTGTAGGGCAGAGCTAAAAAAGGGTGTATCGTAGTCTGTTTGAATGCGCACGCTGTCGGTTTTGGGCAGCCTGTGCAGGTTGGCAATAATGCAGTAACGCAGAATGGATAGGAGCCAAGAATAGAACGGCTGCGTTGGTGTATAGCTCATTCTAGCTTTATGTACTGTGCGCAGACACTGTTGTTTTATTTCTTCCGTATCACCGAGTATACCACAGCGGCTAGTGACAAATTCATCGATGATCGGAATCAACTCAGACAGGAGCAGGCTGTAGGATTCCTTTTCGCCTTGCTGAGTCAAAAGCATCAGCGTTCTCCAACGCGCTTCATCGTTTACAGCCATTGACCGAATTTCGCTCTCTTCGCTGTGGTGATATGAGATGCGTTCATAAGCGTGCGGCGCCTTTCGATACATTAATAAACCACACAGGGATGGTGGGCAAGCGCGAAGAAGTGGGTTAAAAAATTGGCGAAGGTGAGGTGCGAGCGAGATCGCTCGCAGGCAAGCGGCTATCGGCTATCGGTGCTCAGCGCGCTGACCAGAGCCGCGAAGAGGGCTTCCTGTCGGGCCGTATCTTCTGGCGTGCTGGCGTTGGGCCGCGCGCTGTTTAGCGCGATGACGATGCCCTCTTGCGGATGGATAGAGATCCCCTGGCCGAAGACGCCGCTGGCGCGGTAGGATCCGTCGCCGCGCAGCCACCAGAGATAGCCGTAGTGGGGCGCACTGGGCGAGGGGTGCGTCGAGTCGTCCATCCAGCCTTCGGCTAGCACCTGCGTGCCGTCTTCAAGGCGTCCTTCGCGCAGGGCAAATAGACCGATGCGCGCGTAGTCGCGCAGCGAGATGCTCAGACAGCAGCCGCCAAATTCGCCGCCGCCGGGTTCGGTTAGCGTCCAATAGGCGTCCGTTTCCATGCCGACGGGCTGCCAGATCTTTTCGGATAGATACGTCGACA
>JAYOKQ010000240.1:0-2531 GCA_038119905.1 Gemmatimonadota bacterium
ACGAGCGCACGACCGTCTTTACCATGGGGCGCTGCATTCAGCTCTTTGTCGATCCTACCTCGAATCTTAGACGCGCCCTGCACGACGTAGCCGAGCGCGCCTGTCAACCGCTGCCGAGCGAGCGATGGCCGCACATCGCCGATTTCTACGCGGCCTGGCTAGGGGCTACCTCCGGTTTGGCTCCTTCGACAAATACCGACTAGCCGCCCTTTGCCCGCACCCGAGCAAAGGCTTAGTTTTCGCGCCATGAAAAGCTCCTCTAATCCCACTATACAAACGGCACAGCGCATATGCTTCGCCTAGCGCTATCGGCTCTCGGCCTGCTCCTCTTAACGGGCGTATTTTTGCGCGCTGGCCTTACGCGCGCGCTGGTCGACGACCTGCTGGCCAACGAGCAAAAGCGCCCCGTTACGCTGCGCGTATGGGACTGGTGGAGTCCTTCGGCCAACGAGGAATACGGGCAGTACTTTGCCGAAATTGAACGGCGCTTTGAGGAGCAAAACCCCGACATCGACGTCGTGTACCAGATCGTGCCCTTCGGCAACTACGTGCAGAAACTGTCGACGGCCATGGTCGGCAACGCCCCGCCCGACGTGTTTCAGTCTTCGGTCTACTGGGCCGAGGGCTTTTACCAGCGCGGCATGCTGCGTCCGCTCAATGACCTGCTCGAGCAAAATCGCCAGGCGCCGCCCCACCAGCAGGTGACCGAAGAGCGCTTTCTGCCTTCGGCCTGGCGCCACAACCACGGCGAGGACGGCACCGTCTTTGGCATTCCACAGATCATCGACGCACAGTGCCTGATTTGGAACCTGGACATCTTGCAGGAAGCCGCGCAGACGGACGAGGAAATTCGCGCGCTCTTTGCCCGCCACCCCGACGGCTCCGTCGACTACGCCCATATGCGCTTTGACGCCGTGCGCGATTGGGCGCACTTCCGCCGCCTGACGCAGAAGCTAACGGTGCGCGATGAGAACGGCGATATCGAGCAGGCCGGCTTTGTCATTAACGCCTACGGCGGCGGGGCCGGCATGTTCTCGCCGTGGCTGGCGGCCAACGGCGGCCGCTATCAGGATGCGGCCGGCACGCGCGCTCACTTTGCCAGCCCGCAGGGCATCGAAGCCATGCGCTTTATGACGCAGCTCTACTGGGAAGACGGCGTCTGCCCGCCCTTCCGGCGACAAATTTCCGACACCGAGCTCTTTCAAGAGGGACGTGTAGCCTGCATGGTAGCCGGCACCTGGTCGGGCAAAGACCTAATACGCAACACGCTAGGCTGGGATCACTTTGGCAAGACGGCTTTTCCGCCCGGCCCCAGCGGCACCGGCGAGCAAAAGACGATGACCTGGGGCAATATGCTGGTCATTACCGAGCGCTGTGCAAACGTCGACGCCGCGTGGCGCTACGTGCAGTTTGTCTGCAGCCTTGAGGGCAATCTGATTCGCTCGGAAACGCTGGGCTATAACGGCCCGCGCCGCGACTTTTACGACACCGCGCAGTGGCAGCGCGCTATGGCCGAGCGACCCTACCTGTCCAACGTCAAAGAGATTTGTTTAGCCGGTGACAAGCTGCGCCATACGGAGATCATCGCCGTCAACCACCAGGCCAATCCCGTGATCGAAACCCTGCTGCTGCGCTTTCCCGAGATCAAAGCCGGCGAGGGCCCGTTTCCCAGCATTGAAGCAGCCCTGCGCGAAGCGGAGCGCAACGTCAACGGCGTCTTTGATCGCTACAACGAGCAGGTCGCGCGCTGGCAGCGTCGACGCGGAGACGGCTGATGGAACGACTGCTACCCTATCTCTATATCGCGCCGGCCTTTGTCGTGACCATCGTCTTCAGCTTTGTGTCGATGGGCATCAGCCTGTGGGCCAGCTTCTATCACTACGACGCCTTTGCCGGCGCGGCGGCCTTTGCCGGTCTGGACAACTACCGCCGCGCGCTCTTTGCCGACGACAGCTACTTCTGGCTCTCCCTGCGCAACACCGCCTTTTACGTGGCCATGAGCGTGGTCGGCGTGCTGGTAACGGCGCTGCCGCTGGCCCTGCTCTGCCTGCGCGCCCAGCGCTTTCAGGCGCTGTTCCGCACGCTCTACTTCTTGCCCAGCATTACGCCCGGCGTGGTGCTGGCGCTGGTCTTTTACCACCTCTTTGGCGTGTGGGGCCAGCTGCTCGACAACGCGTGGACCGCCCTGCCGGCGCTGGCCATCTTGGGCATCTGGTCGGGCGCTGGCTACAATATGGTCATTTTTCTGGCCGGTCTGACAGAAATACCGAGGCACTTTTACGAGGCGGCCGAAATCGACGGAGCCAACCGCTGGCAGCAGTTTCGCCACGTAACCATTCCCCTGCTGCGCAACACGCTGGTCTTTGTCAGCGTAATGACGATCATCGGCTCGTTCCAAGTTTTCACGTCGGTCTACATTATGACGCAGGGCGGCCCTGAACGCAGCACCGAGGTGATCGCCTATACCATTTTCGTCAACGCCTTTGCCATCGCCGGCCAAATGGGCTACGCCTCGGCGCTGGCCTGGCTGC
>JAYOKQ010000241.1:0-2507 GCA_038119905.1 Gemmatimonadota bacterium
CACACGATATTCGCATGCGCGAAGCCGTCGAACATACGGGCTGGCCGCTGGTCTCGACGCTCGAAGCGGCGCCCCTGCGCGCCGGCAGCGTCGTGTTCTACTCGCACAACACCTTTCACCGCGGCAACCACCGCCGCGACGACTGGAACACCTGGAAAGACAACCCGCGCTTTATGTGGCGCTTTTGGCTGTATCGCACGAGCGAGCCCAACGCCAGCGCCCCGGCCGAAATCAACTGGAACAGCCTCGGCGTCGACCCACTATCTCAGGCCGACCTCACCACGGCCAGCGACGATGTGACCACGGTCTGGCGCTATCACTACCACTGGCTGCACACCGGCCAAGCACCCGCACCGCGTCCGGATGCAGCCGCCCTCGATGCGGCTGCACGCGAGAGCGAGGCCAAAGCGCTCTATGCCCAGCTGCAGTCGATGGGCGAAGCCAACGAAGCCGTGCGCATGGGTGCAGCCTACAAGTTGGCGTCTCTGGGCGACGAGACGCTGGCCGTAAAAACCCTTGAGCAGGGACTCTACAGCGGACGCGAAAGCGTGCGCCGCGCCGCCACGCACGGCCTGATCGCCGTCGGACCGGCATCCACTGCGTGCTTTCTCCGCGCCGCTGCGTCCCCTGCCAAGTGGGTGCGCAAAGCTGGCATTCACGGTCTCGGCGATGCGGCCGAACTCTCGGGCGACGTGCTCAGCGCCGTCGCATCTGTCCTGCAGAGCGACTCCTCGGTGCACGTGCGCTCGGTGGCTGCCGGCACCATCGGCTGTCTGGGTCGCCGCGCCGCCGGCACTGGCACCGGCATCGAGCACATCCCCGCCTGCGCAGAAGCGCTGACGGCCAGCCTGGGCCGCGAGGAAAACCGGCTGGCCATGGATCGCGCTCAGGGCCGCAGCATCAAGTACGTGCGGCCTACCGACGAATGCGATATCTGCGAAGGGGGCGGCGTCGACTACGGGCAGGCGCGCTTTGCGCCCGTGCGCTCGGCCGTGCGCGAAAACACGCTCTGGTCGCTGGTCATTCTCTCGTCGCAGGGCCCGGCACTGCTTGGGCAGGCCCTGCCATCGACCATCGACGCGTTAGAAGAAGTGGTGCGCAGCGACCAAAACGTTATTTGCGTTGGCTTTGCCATGGACGCGCTCACGCGCCTCGCCCATATCAATGCACAGGACGACCCCGCGGCCACAGCGCTGCGCGCTCGACTGCGCGACGTGCTCGGCCTGTCGCCGGTGCGCGCTTGGGAAGCGCTCGTCCGCGGCGGACTCAATGCACAGGATGCCGCCGAATTTGAAGCCGCCGCACAGGCTTAACGGACGGAGGTCTGATTATTATGTGTGCTGAAATCGTACTGCAGTCGCCCCTGGATATGCACATCCACTTCCGCGAGGGGACCATGCTCGACCTAGTCGCTCCGCTCAGCGCAGATACCTTTGCCGGCGGCGTGATTATGCCCAACCTGGTGCCACCCGTGGCCGATGCCCAACGCCTCGCCTGGTATACTGCCGAAGTGCGACGCGCCGTGGGCGACCGCGTCTTCGACCCCTACATGACGCTGTTTTTTCGCTCCTATAGCGAAGCAGAGCTAGCCGCCCTCAAAGACCAAATTATCGGCATCAAACTCTATCCGGCCGGCGCTACTACCAACAGCGAGGGCGGCGTCGAGTCCGTAGCCGAGGCCGAGGCAACGCTGGCCATTATGCAGGAGATGGGCATTCCCCTGCTGGTGCACGGCGAAAACCCCGACGCCTTTGTCATGGATCGGGAAGGCGTCTTTCTGCCGACCTACGAAGACTTGGCGCAAAAATTTCCGCACCTGAAAATCGTCATGGAGCACATAACGACAGCCGAGGCTGTGGCGCTGCTCGATCGCTACGAAAACCTGCACGCCACCGTCACGCTGCAGCACCTGATCATCACGCTCGACGACGTGGCCGGCGGCCTGCTCAATCCGCACCTGTTTTGCAAACCCATCGCCAAGCGCCCCGAAGATCGCGATGCACTGCTGCAGGCAGCGCTGGCGGCCCATCCCAAGCTGATGTTTGGCAGCGATTCGGCCCCGCATCCCATCGATAAAAAAGAATGCTGCGGCTGTGCGGCCGGCGTGTTTACCGCCCCCATAGCGCTGCAAGTCTTGGCCGATCTCTTTTCCGCGCACGATACGTTGGATACGCTGCAGGCCTTTGTCTCTGACACCGCGCAGCGCGTCTACGGCGTTACGCCCCCGGCCAAGGAGGTCCGCCTGATCAAAGAGCCCTGCACCGTACCCCAACGCTACGGCGACGTCGTGCCCATGTATGCCGGCCAGTCCATTGGCTGGCGAGTCGCCTAGCCGCAGCACACCCATTCCACACATGCTGAGGATTCTATGTCTACCACTCAGGTTAACACCCCCACGTCGCGCCTGCGCCTAGGCTACGCGCGCCGTGACATCACGCCGCCCGTAGGCATCTATCACCGCATGTGGGGCGCAGCCCGTCACGACGCGGCCACCGGCGTTCACCGAC
>JAYOKQ010000242.1:0-2491 GCA_038119905.1 Gemmatimonadota bacterium
AAACGCTGGCCCCAGGTCCCTTCCATTCCCAGCGCACTCAGAGGCAGCAGGACAATGGAAACAGACTTAACTAGCAGAGCGCCCGTGTAGGATGCCAGTATGTTCCACATACCATCTCGCCGGTTCGTCCCCACGGCCAGCAGAGCCAACAGGACAAAAAAGGCCGACAGTATATCGGAGCGACTGCTTATGTAATTCACAGGCTCGGCAGCCAGTGGATGGAAGAGCAAGAGCCCCCCGACCACATGGGCCATGGGCAACGATCCTCCCCACAGGCGCACCAATCGCCAAAGAGCCCACGCGCAGGCAATATGCAGTCCCAGATTCACCAGGCGATACCCCACTACCCACTCACCGTGCAGGGCATAGTTCAGTGCGTAGGAGCACAGAAGCAGCGGTCGAAACATCGTACCTGATCGCTCGCTGGAAAACGTGTGCAGGTCGACAAAAAAAGTGGGGATATTGGTCAACGAGCGAATATGTGGGTTGTATTGGATTGAGTGCAGATCATCAAAGTGAAACGGGTTGTTCAGCGCCGATGTATAGAGCATACACCCCATTATCCCCATGAGGATTCCCACGCGTAAAGAAGGCGCACTCACGGACGTTCGGCTCGCTCCTCAAGTGTGCGCAGCAACATGCGCGCGCGCTCAGCAAGCGGAGCTTGCGGATCGAGCGCAATCAAATCCACATAGGCCTGGCGCATCCCGTCTTCGTCTCCCAATCGCTGGTAGGCCTGTGCCAATACCAGATAAGTCTGACCAAGCGGCCGTTCCGCCACCGACTGCTGCAATAGGGTGACAGCCCGGGTGACATTTCCTTCCACCAAGGCCAGCAGGCCCTGCTTTTGCAACGCTAGGGCACCGGCTTGACGCTGCTCATCTCGCAGCGCGAGCGCTCCCTCCAACCCCTGTTGTGCCAATAGATAGTGCGGATCTATCTGAAGCGCCTGTCTATAAGCCTCTATGGATTCATCGATCCGTTCCATCGCCAAGTACACCGCTCCCATATTATTGTAAATCGACAGTCGATCTCCCCCGCTCAAAATGGCGGGATAAACGACCAAGGCCGTCCTGTAGGACTCAAGTGCCTCCCTGTTCCGCCCATTCTCACGCAGCGCATTTCCCATGTATATATGCGGGCGCGGCATCTGCGAAGAATGAGCCAGAGAAGCTCCCCACAGCGTTTCTGCGCTGCTCCATTGGGCCGTACGCTGTATATCAATGCCGGCATAAGCGAGCAGACAGCATCCCAACACAAAAATACCCCACCGCGTGCGCACAAGTAGCTCCCGCAGTGACATTGCCAATCCCAGCGCAAAAGCCGCAGAGGGTATGTAGAGACGGTGCTCGTTGACCAACACGTTAAGCGGGACGAAAAACGTCGGCGCCAATACGAGCAAAAACCACAGCAACATACCGCGCGCCAGCGGCCCCCTTCGCCAGATTGCGAGTGCGCTCATTAGCAAGAAAACTGCACTGAGCCCCACGGCCACCTGCCAATGGCCAAGGGTAAACGGGTGTTCGACATTGAGGCCCCAGGGAAAGGCCAGCAGCTTTGCATAGTAGACCAACGCTTTTAGCTGAGTCGCCCATTGGGTAAAGCCATCGCGAACCGGGGCGTCAACAAGCGCAACGTGCAACAATTGGCGCATGCCGATCACATAGACAACTGCGCTGAGGAGAAAGGGAGAAAGGCGCTTTATCAGAGATACAAGTGCCTGAGAGGATCCGCCCCGATGCCATTCGTAGAGGACGAGAAGTGGCACCAAGGTCACCGCAACAGACTTACAAAGCAGTGCCCCGATAAAGGCCAAGAGGGAGAGGCCGAAAAAAGGCACGCGAAAAGAAATGGCACGATGAGCCTGTATATAGGCAATAAAACTGACCAAAAAAAAGGCGCCACAAAACGATTCAGAACGGCTGCTGATATAGTTTACGACTTCGCCATTTACTGGATGTAGGGCGAATAGAAGTCCGGCCAATAGCGGGGCGAGCCAACCGCCCAAGAGTAACCGCGCTAGGGCGACCAAAAGACCGCTGTTGAGCGCGTGAATTCCTACGTTAACCCAATGATACGATTGGACTTGTAATTTGTCCAAGGCATAGTTGCACGCATAGCTAACTAGGACAATTGGCCGATACATTCGGCCGCGCGAATCCGCAGAAAAATAGTCCGTGCGATAAAAAAATTGTGGGATGTTTTCGACGGTGCGGATATGCGGATTATCGCGTATCGAATGCAGATCGTCGTAGTGGAAGGGATTGCTAAAACTACGACCATACGCACCGAATAACGTGATACAGAGAAGAAGAGCAACACCAATCCAATATTTCCAACGCAGTCGCCCTGATAAAGTAGAGTTGTTGCCTTCTACCGCATTAATGAATAAATCGGTTGGCATCGTCGAGTAAATCTTCGAGCGCTCCCTGGCGTTGTGAAATGATCGCATCATAGAGCACTGCTTCGCGCTCTTCCATTCGATCTCCAG
>JAYOKQ010000243.1:0-2483 GCA_038119905.1 Gemmatimonadota bacterium
CATGGCTTCTTTCAAAGCCGTGGTCTTCTTTGCCATTGTATTACCTCCCCAGGTATACGTGGTTGATGCTGAAAATCTATCCGCATATTGCAACCAATGCAAGGATTATATCGCTATTTATAGGGTTTTTTGCGGTTTTTTTGAAAAAAAAGCCGCAAAAAACCCTATTTTACCAGGGTTTTCCCGTTTTGAAGTCCCACGTACCGTTGCGAAAACGGGCTCGAGAGGTCAAATCGCTGGGGGCATTAGCGGGTGTTGCCCTGCAGTTAAACTGAATCCGTGGGGCGTCTGTTACATTCTTTTCAACGCAGTGGAAAACGCGTGAATGCAGCAATACACAGGTGTTTGCCTGCGGCACTATGGCAACCTGTCCGGGCAGCGCATCATAGGGCTTACCGCTAGGTAGGTCGCCCTGGCGATGGCTACCCGGCACGACCAGCAGCGCACCCTGCTCGCGCGCGTAGTCGCGGGTAAATACAATGCGATTAAGAACGAAATGGGCCGGATAATCGCTCCACGAGTCTTGGTGCCAGGCCTGTCCGCAGCCGTGCGGCGTCACCCAAGAACCGATGGCGCCGACGGTAGGCGCAGGGCCGGTTATCGCCTCAGTGATCTCGTGCAGACCACCGTTGACAAAGAGCTTCGCTATCTCAGGCTTATCGATGTCGCTAAAGACCTTGGTCCATATATCAAAGCGTTGGCAATAGGTCTCTCCAGCGGCCCAAGGGCGTTCATCCAATTGCGCTAGGAGCTCGCTGGCGTAGCAATCCGCGGCACGGATGGTCGCCTCGGGGAGCAGTCCCAATACGGCGATAAAACCGTCGCGCTGAAATTGGATTTCTAGCGCACCGGCCGTTGTCGTCGACCAATGTATGGGGTCGTATGTCGGCGTGCTCATGCGGGCTGCCATAGCTTGCTATTCATGCGGCCAAGTATAGTGCATGTGATATGTGCTGACAATGTAAACCGAGCTCGGTGCACTGGTGTGATAGGGCTCAGTGAGTATACTTAGAGTCCATTTAACACGCGCTCGAGTGAGCACAACATAACACAAGGGAGAATCTGTATATGGGAGCCGAAGCCAAGGCTAAAGAACTGGGTATCGAGTTTACGGACGATGCGGAAAAAGGCTATCTGAATATGGTCGCCCGCGTAGGCAACACGCTCTTTACGTCGGGCCATGTTTCCGTGATAAAGGGGAAACTAGGGGCCGACTTAGACGTCGATCAGGGCTATGCAGCCGCGCGCGAATGTGGAATATCCATCCTCCAATCAGTGCATCAGGAAGTAGGCAGTTTAGATGGACTGCGCGTGGTAAAGCTGTTGGGTATGGTCAACTCGGCGCTTGACTTCACCGAACAGCACCTCGTGGTCAACGGGATTTCTGATCTCTATCACGAGATTTTCGGCAAAGAGGGCGACGGCTTTCACGCGCGCAGCGCGGTGGGATTTGCTCAGTTGCCTACGGGCGTAGCGGTCGAAGTCGAGGCGATCTTCGAATTGGCCGGATAAGAGGGGTTTCTTTTTGTTGAGGCTTGCCCGGTAGGGCGGTATCGGGCAAGCCGAACACGTGTGTTATTTTTTGATGTGCTCGAATACGACGTGCGCAGTTTCTCGTAACTCAACTTCGTCGCCCAGGGCATGTTCGGCCACGCGCGCCACGACGGTTGCCGGTATATCGTCTATCGGGTACGTGGCGTGCGCGTCACGTACCAAGACGACCTGCAGACATCGTGCCAGCGCACTGCGCACCGTTGCGCTAACGCACATCTCGGACAGCAGGCCGGCGACCGCGATGCGCCGTGCGCCGCGGTCTCGTAAGATTTCTTCCAGTGGTGTATCAACAAACCCGTCGTCCGCTCTTTTGCGCAGGACGATCTCTCCTTCCTCGGGGCGCAAATCGGGATGGATCGACCAACCAGATGTGCCCGGTGCGTCGATAGATCCAGACTCGCCGTCGTTTTGCAGGTATACTATGAGTGAGCCGGCCGTCCGCGCCGCCGTCAGTAGGCGTTTTGTATGGGCGACTACGAGCGCTGCTTGGGGGACGGCCTGTTCCCCGCAGAGCAATCCCCGCTGAGCGTCAATAACCAGCAGGGCGTTAGCGGCTAGGTGGGCGGATGTGTGGTCGTCGCTCACGTGATCGCCTCGGTCTTTACTAGTAATCTGCGCATATGATACTGCTACTTCGTCGGTGAAAGAGCATCTTTTTGAGCGTGTTTCCTAAATACAAAAGAGATGAGTCTGGGCGTCCCTCGTTTGTCCTTTTCGTCAAACCACTCGCGAAGTTCAACTAGCGTAAAACCGTTGATACACGCGCTGTCGACGTAGTCGGTTATGTGGTGCGTGTACACTTCGAGATGCACTGTGCTGCGTTGCGTCGTATAGCGCGCGCCGCTTCCGCCGTACTGTTTGTAGGGATGTAGCTCACTGATGAAGAGCAGCCCGTTTTCCACGAGCGCACGGTTGGCTTGCCCAAAAAT
>JAYOKQ010000244.1:0-2433 GCA_038119905.1 Gemmatimonadota bacterium
CGTACAAGACCACAGGTAGCATAGATGGTGTCAACGAAGACCTGGTCGTTCCGGCGCCGGCGCCGTGTGGTGATGGAGGATGTCCCGGTCCCGTCGGTGTGAATGCGGCCGACATCAGTCTGACCGGAGCGCAGATTTTTCCTGCGCCCGTTACCAACCCGGCGCTCTTTGGCGGCCAAGAAGTTGAACTGCGCTTGGGCAGCAAAATCAAGGTCAACAAGGGTCTGCAAGAGCGATTTGCGGTCGATGTCGAATATGGCCTACCTATCTATCAATCGCTCAACGGTCCACAGCCCAAAGAGTTAGGGCGCATCGGCTTGAGTGCAACGGCGACCTTCTGATAATTAGATAATTAGTTGTTTATAGGGTTTCGAACATATGTGCTATGGCTCGTTTGCAGTTGGCTGTTGCTAGCTGCTGGGCAGCGCGATGCTGTTGCTGCTGGTAATGATGCGGGAGAATACCAAGCGAAGACGGCGCTAATTTACAACTTTGCCAAGCTAGTGAACTGGCCAGATAGTGCCTTCGATAGCGGTGATAGCCCCTTTGTGTTCGCATTTTTAGCGCCGGACACACTGGGGGCTGTACCGGAAATTATTCGAGGTAAGCGCATACACGGCCATCCTCTCGAGGTGCATTATTACAGCGATGTGCAATCGGTTGAGGAGGGCCATGTGCTGTTCTGTAGTCCAGATAGCCTGCAAAAGTTGACGGAAATCGCCCCTGTATTTCGCCGTCAAAAGCACGTTTTAACCGTTGGGCAGACCGGAGATTTTGCCGACCGCGGTGGGATGTTGGATCTGACGTTTGACGAGGACCGCCTCGCTTTTATTGTCAATCTACGTGCAACGCGTCTGGCAGAGTTGGAAGTTAGTTCAAACCTCCTCAATTTGGCTGCAAAAGTCATAGTCGACTGATATGCGTTCGTTGAATAACCTGCCCCTTGCACGCAAACTAACGCTGATCGTCGCAGGTACGACGGCGCTAGGCATGGTCATTACCTCGTTGGCTAGTATTGCCTACCAGACGTTCACCTTCGCCAATTTCATGATCGTCGAGCTGGAAGCGATAGCGGAAGTAGTCGGAAAAAACGCTACGGCCGCTTTGCGTTTTCAGGTCAACAAAGACGCCGAGCGCATTCTCACTTCCCTGCGTGCCAAAGGGCACGTTACCGGTGCACTGTTCTTAGATCCGCAGGGGAATGTGTTTGCCACTTATGTGCGCAGTGATGATATCGAAGTAGCGGCTCCAAAGGTGATTAAAGAAGGCTATACGATGGATCGGTACCATTTGACGTGGACCCATCGTGTCGAGCAAGACGGCGACTTCCTAGGTACTGTATACATTGAATCAGACTTAGAAGAATTGTACGACCAAGTCGTCAGTTCGGTTGAGGCAATGCTGATCGTAACAGTGGCCGCTGCCGCCTTGGCCTTGCTGTTAGGGTTTAAGTTTCTCCGCACGGTTTCAGCGCCGATCAACGATCTCATCCAAACGGCCAGTCGCGTTTCTCAAGAGCGCGACTACTCGCTGCGGGCCAAGCAGTACGCCGACGATGATTTGGGCAAGCTCAGCATGGGATTTAACGAAATGTTGGGTGAGATACAGGTGCGTGATGCCGAGATGGAGCAGCGCGTAAAGGAACGCACATCAGCTCTGGCCAATGCAAATGAAGAGTTAAATGCTTCGCTGCAGGAAAAGCTCGTGCTGCTCAAAGAGATCCACCACCGGGTTAAAAACAACCTGCAGGTTATATCTAGTTTGCTCAGTCTACAGGCGCGCGATATCGCCGACCTGCGCAGCAGAGAACTCTTTATGAATAGCCAGAATCGCGTCCAGACGATGGCGCTTATACACGAACGTCTGTATCAGTCAGATGACCTGTCAAAGCTAGATTTTGCCGAGTATATACCGACACTAGCAGAGAGTCTTTTCTCCACCTACAAGACGGAACATCAGAACATTGCCCTGCGCGTAGATGTAGAAGATCTGTTGATTGAATTGGATCAGGCGATTCCGTGTGGACTCATGATTAACGAGCTCGTTACAAATGCCTTGAAATATGCGTTTCCGAACATGGAACAAGGTACGATTAGCATTGGTCTACGCGCGGTAGAGGGCGATACGATCGAGCTTAATGTTGTGGATGACGGTATTGGTCTGCCCGAAGATGTCAGCACGCGTTCAGAAAAATCGCTAGGTTTGCAGCTGATCAACATTCTCACGCGTCAACTGCGTGGGCAGCTCGAAATTAAGAATCCGGATCGCGGGACACATTTCTGTATCACTTTTCCACTGATGTTGGAAAGCTCGACGAAGAATCTTCGTTGACTACTTGCCAGCCCAACACAAATACCTTTTTTTGCTAGGCGCAGTGCGTGCCCATAGCTCAGCTGGATAGAGCATCTGCCTTCTAAGCAGACGGTCGCAGGT
>JAYOKQ010000245.1:0-2423 GCA_038119905.1 Gemmatimonadota bacterium
GCCGGCCGCTCGTTTGTAAAGCCCTTCGACAACGAAGATTGCATGGCCTTGGTGCGCGCGCAGCGCGGCGTCAATTTTGCGCCCGGCCAACAGCACCTCTACTGCAACACCGGCTACAAGCTGATGGCCGAGTTGGTGCCGCGCGTGACGGGACAGAGCCTGCGCGAGTTTGCTGAGAACGAGCTCTTTCGACCGCTGGGCATGCAGCACACATTCTTTGACGACAACAACGAAAAAATTGCGCGCCGCGTCGTCAGCTACCGAGAGCGCAACGGAAAATTCCTGCCGCAGGAAAAGGCCTTTACTATCGTTGGCAGCGGTGGACTGGTAACGACCGTAGAAGATCTTTTTCTGTGGGACCAGAACTTTTACCACCACCGCGTCGGCGGCTCCGAACTCGTTGAGCAGCTCGGCGAGCGTGGTCGGCTCAACGACGGCACGCTGCTCGACTACGCCTTTGGCCTGAGCCACGGCGTGCGCAACGGACTTTCGACTATCGGCCACGGCGGCGCGATGCTCGGCTTTCGCACGCATTTGCTGCGCTTTCCGTCGATTGGTTTTAGCGTTGTTGTGCTGGGCAATGTCGATACGTTTGACGCGTATGCGCGTGCGCGACAGGTCGCCGATATTTGCTTGGCCGAGCGCTATCCGCTGGCGCAGTTTACCGGTTCGTTTCGCTGCCAAGAGCTCGATAAGACATTTGGCCTTTACGCGCGCGAGGGGTCGTTAGTAACCTATCTAGCCGGCGAGCGGATCCAACTGGAAAGCGCAGGGGCCGACTGCTTTAGCGGCAGCGGATTTACCCTGACCTTTTGCCGGCGCCTAGGGCGCGTGCAGGGCTTCGTGCTCGACACGGGTCGCGCGCAGGGCATGGTGTTCAATCGCGTGGCCGCACGTCGCCGGCGCGCTGGGAGGAGATAGGATATGGCTGCGGTGCGCAGAGACTTTTCCATACCGCTGGTCGATCTGGCCGGCGAAGTCGAGCGCCAGGTCATCATCGATCGCGAAGCGGGACAGTACTTAGGTCATCCGACAACGGCGCTGTTAGACGATGGCCAGACGATGATCGTCGTCTATCCCAAGGGGCACGGGCGCGGTGCGGTGGTGATGAAAAAGAGCTACGACGGTGGTCTAACGTGGAGCGAACGGCTGAGCGTGCCGGATAGTTGGTCGACTTCGCAAGAAGTGCCCACACTCTATCGCACGGTGGATGCGCACGGTCAAAAGCGCATCTTGATGTTTTCCGGACTCTATCCCATCCGCATGGCCTACAGCGAAGACGAGGGCGAGACGTGGTCCGAACTCAGCGCGATTGGCGAGTACGGCGGCATCGTGGCGATGGCCGATGTAGCGCGCCTGCAGGACGGGCGCTATATGGCGCTCTTTCACGACGATGGGCGCTTTTTGCGCAACGGCGGCCAGCAGACCAACGTCTTTGAGGTCTATGCGGTCTACTCGGACGACGGCGGTCTGAACTGGGGCGAGCCGGAGGTCGTTGCGGCGCACCCGCAGGCCCATTTGTGCGAACCCGGCATCGTGCGCTCGCCAGACGGTGGCCAGCTCTGTATGCTGCTGCGCGAAAACAGCCGCCAGTTTAACTCCATGGTCATTTTTTCCGACGACGAAGGTCGAAGCTGGTCGGCTCCGCGCGAGTTGCCCGGTGCGCTGACGGGCGACCGCCACCAGGCCGTGTATGCACCTGACGGCCGCTTGGTGATCTCTTTTCGCGATATGGCGCACGAAACGCCGACGTGGGGCGATTGGGTTGGCTGGGTCGGCACCTACGACGATATCGTCAACGGGAATGAGGGCCAGTACCGCGTGCGCTTTATGGACAACCTCAAGGGGGCCGACTGCGCTTATCCAGCGTTTGAACAGCTACCCGACGGCACGATTGCAACGACGACCTATGGACACTGGGAGGAGGGCGATGAGCCCTATATCGCCAGCGTGCGCTTTACCATGAACGAATTAGATGCCAAAGCTAAGGAACGGTAATATCCGGTTATGTCCCTAATAACAATTATTGGACGCGGTCATTCCGGCACGCGTGCCATCTCGCATACGCTCTACGCCAGCGGCGTCTTTATGGGCAATTGCCTCAATCGCTCGGGCGACAAGGTTCCGCCGCAAAAGCTCTACGACGCCTGTCGCGTAATGGGCAAATACGTCGAGTGGAAGGGAGACTTGGCGTGGGACTTTGAGCCGTTACACACAATGGATATCGACCCAGAGTTTACGGATCTGGTCAACGAGTACTTGGCCGACGTGCTGCGCGATCGATCCGAGCACAAGGGATGGAAGCTGCCGGAGACGACGCTGATCTATCCGTGGGTCGTGCGCATGTTTCCCGAGATTAAATACATCCACTGGATTCGCGATCCGCGCGATAGCATTATCGGCGGCCACGTCACCGACGATCT
>JAYOKQ010000246.1:0-1164 GCA_038119905.1 Gemmatimonadota bacterium
GAGTATACCCTATACCGAATCAGCGCTTGTCCTGCTGGATAACTATTTCGGCCAATATCCGGTTCAACCCCTTGCAAAACCAGACAAACGACCTAGAGCTATCACTAGCCGGCGATGGCAAACCCTCAGTGGAGAAGAGCAAGCCGACATCGCCCGCATCGAAGATGAGATAAAGCTGTGTGGCTACAGCCCGAAGACGCGCACATCGTATCGAAACCACCTGTTGCTGTTTAAGCGACACTTCGCCAACCGAGCTGTGCAGGAGGTCGGCGCTGAGGAAATACGCCAGTATTTGCTGATGTTGATCGATGAAAAGCAGGTATCCCAATCGTATTACAACCAGGCCATCAATGCCATCAAGCTATTGTATGGCAAGGTGCTCAAGCGCCCCAGAGAGATCGAGTCGGTTCGTCGACCCAAAAAAGAGCGTACGTTGCCAATCGTTTTGAGCCGTGAACCCGTAGAGAACATGGTGAATGAAGTGGGTAATCTGAAGCACCGCACCTTGTTGATCCTGATGTATTCGGGAGGACTGCGCGTCGGTGAAATTGTGCGTCTGCGGCCAGAGGACATTGACTTAGATCGCAAGATGGTCTACATCCACCGAGCCAAGGGACGAAAAGACCGCTACACGCTGCTGTCGGATCTCTCTATTTGCATGGTGCGCGCTTATATTAGTGAATACCAGCCGACAAAATGGCTCTTCCCCGGTGCCCACATCGGGCGGCATCTGACGGAAACGAGCGTACAGAAAATCGTCCGAAATGCACGAAAAAAAGCGGGGATTTCCCAGCACGCGACATCCCATACGCTGCGGCACTCATTTGCTAGGCATTTGCTTGAAGCAGGTGTGGACCTGCGGTATATTCAAGAGCTCTTGGGACATAGTAGCCCCAAAACGACGGAGATCTACACCCATGTCAGCAAAAAATATCTGGGCCGCATCCGAAGTCCAGCGGATCTATTGATGCTCAAAGAGGCTGAGAAACCGAATGAATGAATGAGGGGTGAGTGTATCTCCATAGGAAAAATATCGTAACTGGTTTGCCTATCCGCCGCATGGGGTGGGATACCCACACCAACTTGGATATCCCTACTGTGAGAAGTGATATCCAAATAGGTAATGATATCAACACGTTATGCAAAATGCCGTTTTTGTGGCTA
>JAYOKQ010000246.1:1264-2389 GCA_038119905.1 Gemmatimonadota bacterium
TTGACTTTAGCAGAAAGGGGCAAAAACAGACCCCACCCGATACCCCCCCAACACTTGAATCCACCTGCCCCCAAATTCTGAGTTCACACTATAGGACATTTGTACACGGAGCTATCGGAAATGAAGCTGGGTAAAAGGAAGATGAAATGAATACTGCCTGCCGTCTATGCGTGGTCAGTTGGCTATATATCGCAGTAGGGGCCTACGGCTTGATCGAACTGATTGTTGGATTCTTCACGCCCCTGAGCGAACCGGCCATCCAACTATACATTCACAAAATCAATGTGGCCGGCATACTTGTACCACTTGGCATCGGGCTGCTGAAGCAAATCTCATTATGCAGAAAGTTGGCTGTCATTATGAGCTGGCTGTTTCTGGTCTTTCTCATGACTGTGATGTTCCTCCTCGGGCTCGGCGAGATCGCGAATATAGGTGAGGTCAGTTGGACTCTGCCAACGGCGCCGCTCAGCGGAGATGAAATTGTGAGGATGATCGGAGGCTTAGTGATCGGCGCTCCATTATTCGTCTGGCAGCTTCGGGTTCTCATGTCCACCGAAGTCAAAGAACTCATTGGGTCTACGAACGCCGAAAACAGCAAGCAGGCGAAAGACAAATAAAAGAAAGAGAGGGCTATGTTCGCCCCGTTCTTCTTTTAGTGATTACAAAAACGGCACAATGCATAACACACAATTGCTGGCTACGGTCGCTTCGCTCCCTCCGACCAAACCCGCTTCGCGGGTTCAGCAATTGTGGGCACGTTATGCAAAATGCCGTTTTTGTGGCTATTGACTTTAGCAGAAAGGGGCAAAAACAGACCCCACCCGATACCCCCCCAACACTAAGGTGGTCACATCACACATAACCGGAGATTTCCATTGGAATTTAGTATAGCCACTATCCGTCAGCAGGACCCCTGGTACTGCAATCCGGAGACGGCGATACGCCTATCGACCTGGACCGAAGTGCCCCGCGGCCAACTAACACACTACGAACACCCCGTTGTCGGCGACGACACTCTGACGCGAGAACGGGGTCTGCCAGTCACGGTCGTAGCGGGCGTAGAAGACGGGCCTGTGCTGCTGCTGATTGCCGGCGAGCACGGCAACGAGTACGAATCCATTATTG
>JAYOKQ010000247.1:0-2289 GCA_038119905.1 Gemmatimonadota bacterium
TTTCGGAGCCGGTAACGCGCTCCGTCGCATCTGTGCTGAAGCCCTGAATCTGGGCGATTGTCTGCTCTACCGGACCACCTGGTGCCGCTTGGATAATGAGGAAGTTGATGGTCATAATGCCGAACAGCGTCGGTGCAATAAAGAGCAGACGGCGTAGGATATAGGCGCCCATAGACTAGTTGCTCTGCTGTTCTAAGCGCGCGGCGCGCGCGCCGTCGTACCACCAGGTGTCGGGTAGTACAAAGTAGGAGCCGGTGTAGGGTGCGCTCTGGTCGGGCTTGCCAAACTTGTTCCAGTGCACGATGCGAAAGCTCTTGCTGTACCAATGCGGGATAACATAGTGCCCCCACAGGAGCACGCGGTCGAGTGCGCGCGTGCGTGCAATGAGCTCCTGTCGATCGGGTGCGGTAATAATTTGCTCTACGAGCGCATCGACGACTGGATCGCTGATGCCGGCCCAGTTGCCTCCACCCTGTTCGGCAGCGGCTGTGCTCGTCCAATAGTTGCGCTGTTCGTTGCCGGGGCTGTGGCTTTGGCCGCGCACGGCAACGATCAGATCGTAGTCGTAGTCCTGCACGCGGTTCTGGTACTGCGCCGTGTCGACAATGCGGATCGTGGCCTCTATGCCGAGGCGCTCCATATTGGCAACCATGGGCGCAGCAATGCGCTCCCACGAGGCCTGGGCAAAGAGAATCTCGATCTCCATGGCCTGACCGGTTTCCACGTTGCGCAGCACGTTGTCGACGACTTTCCAACCGGCACTCTCCAACAGCCGCTTGGCCGTGCGCAGATTGGCGCGCAGGTTGCCCGAGCCGTCCGTTTGGGGCGGACGGTAGTTCTCGCTAAATACCTCGGCGGGAACTTGGTCGCGATAGGTTTCCAAAATTTCTAGTTCACGGCCTTCGGGCAGGCCGCTGGAGGCCAGCTCGCTGTTGGAGAAATAGCTTTCAGCGCGGGTATAGGATCCGTAGAACAGATTCTTGTTGGTCCACTCGAAGTCAAAGGCGTAGGCCAGCGCCTGACGCACGACCGGATCGGCAAATTTGCTGCGCCGCGTGTTAAACCAGAATGCCTGCATGCCGGACGAGCGCTGGTGCTCGATGGGATCTTTGAGGATGCGTCCGTCTTTGAATGCTTCCGTTTCGTAGGCGGTGGCCCACTCTTTGGAGCTGTTTTCGCTGCGGTAGTCTATTTCACCGGCCTTTAGCGCTTCGATGGCCACTGTCGGGTCGCGGTAGCAGTCAAAGTGAATGCGGTCGAAGTTGTAGCGGCCTCGGTTGACGGGCAGGTCGCGGCCCCAGTAGTCTTCGACGCGCTCGTAGGTAATGAAGCGACCGCCCTCGACGGCGGCGATCCGATAGGGCCCGCTGCCCAGCGGCGGTTCCAGCGAGGTTTCGTCAAAGGCACGTCCCTCCCAGTAGTGCTTGGGCAGAACGGCGAGCTGGCCAACGATCAGCGGCAGCTCGCGGTTGGTTTCTTCGCCAAATAGGAACTTCACCCCGCGCTCGCCTACTTTCTCTACTCCTTTGACCGAGGCATAGTAGGCGCGCAGGCCGGGGTGTCCCTTATCCATCATGATGTCGAAGCTGAAGATCACATCTTCTGGCGTTACGGGCTGGCCGTCGTGCCAGCGCGCCTGCGCATTGAGCGTGTAGAGCGCCCAGCTCTGGTCGGGGGGCACCTCGACGCGTTCGGCTAGCAGGCCGTATTCGGCGGCGATCTCGTCGTCGGCGCCGCTGAGCAGCGTGTCGTATATCAGCGATCCGATGCGGGGCGGCGTCATGCCCTTGAGGATAAAGGGATTGAGGCTGTCAAAGGTGCCGATGTCGGCCAGGCGAATTTCGCCCCCCTTAGGTGCGGCCGGATTGACGTAGTCAAAGTGCGTGAAGTCGCGTCCGTACTTGAACTGTCCGTAAGTCGAATAACCGTGCCCGACGAAGTTTTCTGCCGCTGCTAGGGTTGGCAGCAGCAGGGCCAGGACAAAGAATGTGCGCATGGAGTCTCCTATTCGTCTTGCGAAGGGGCGGGTTGGGCGCCGTCGGCTTTCCACCACCACGTGTCGGGAAAGCCAACTCCGTTGCGCGGCGGCTCCGGAGGCCGGCTGAATGTGTTCCAGTAAGCCAAGCGATGGGTGCGGCTGTAGGAGCCGGGTATGACGTAGTGTCCCCACAGGAGGACGCGGTCGAGGGCGCGGGTGAGCGCCACCTGCGTCGGGCGATCGGGCGCGGCGATCTGCCGTTCGATCAGCTCGTCTACTACCGGATCGGCGATGCCGGCGTAGTTGCGGCT
>JAYOKQ010000248.1:0-2246 GCA_038119905.1 Gemmatimonadota bacterium
CGTAGCCTATAACAGACATATCATGGCGGACTTTATTGTGCAGAATCCGCTCGAGCTTGAAGGTGGCCAATCGGTCACACACTACCATCAGCAGATACGCGTCGAAGCGAAGGCGCGTGTCTTTGCTCTTACCTAACCTGTTCCGAGGTACTATATGGCGTCGGTAGACTGGCCCTATGAGCGTTTGGTTGAGTATGTTCCGGATCTGACCAAGGCGGATGATTTTGATGCGTTTTGGGACGAGGAAATTGCGCAGAGCGATACCGTACCTCTACGTGCAGAATTTAATGAAATCGAAAGGTCGCTGCCCGGTGCAAGGGTGTATGATGTCGCATTTGACGGCGCCGACGGGGTGCGCGTGCGAGGATGGTTCATGACGCCTAAACACGTAGCGGGCCCGCTGCCTGCGGTCGTCCAGTTTATCGGCTATACGGGAGGAAGAGACTATCCTCATGCACTATCGGCTCACGTCCTAAATGGCTTTTGTGCATTTATCATGGATTCGCGCGGTCAAGGCGGAAATACAGGTATGCGATTGGACACGACACACGGGGCACAGTCGGGATTTATTAGCCACGGAATTCTCGATCGAGACGCGTATTATTACAAGCAATTCTATATGGATACGGTTCGTGCTGTGGAGGCTGTCGCCGCCAGAGAGGAGGTGGACGAAAAGAGAATCTGCGCCATCGGAGGAAGCCAGGGGGGAGCCCTGAGTATTGCCTGTGCTTCGCTCTCGCCACGCGTTGTTGCCATGGCCCCCGATGTGCCCTGGTTGTCCCATTTTCGCCGTTCGGTTGAAATTGCATCGGGGCCTTACGAAGAAATAACAAACTTTATGAAGCGCTTTCCTCAGCACATAGAGCAGGCTTTTTCCACTCTTTCGTATTTTGATAACATGAATCTCGTTACGCGTACCCGCGTGGAGCGAGCCTATTATTCCGTGGGGCTCTGGGATCCAGTCTGTCCGCCTTCCACGGTCTATGCTTCATATAACCACCTTCCTACAAGCGTAGAAAAATCGATCGAAATCTATCCCTACAACGGACACGAAGGGGGAGGAAACCTACATCAGCAGCGAAAGCTCGAGTGGCTGCGGGAAACGCTGGGAGACTAGGATTTGCCGATGAAAATTACGCGTATTGACGAATACGTCACCGCCGTCCCCCACATCCCATCGATTGAAAAGAGCCGCCCTGGCGACTATAAAGAACGGCCGATCAGCATTATTGAAGTGCATACGGATGAGGGCATAGTTGGTCTTGGAGAAGGGGGGCGTGGGGAGTCCTTTGCCAACGCCGAGGCGCAGTGGATCGGCGTCGAGCCGCTCTCGCTTAACCTGACGACGATAGGGGGCGCGATGGGCATGGCACTTTTTGATATCGTCGGCAAAGCATTGGGAATCCCGGCGCATAAACTCATGGGGGCAAAACACTGGGATGCTGTCCCCGTCGGTTGGTGGTCTCCTCCACTTGAAGCACACGAATTTGCGGCGATGGCCGAAGAAGGCGCTAAGCGGGGATTTAAGACCCATAAACTCAAGGCGCGATCGCACAATATAGTAGAAACGGTTCGTCTTATGACAGAGGCAGCGGGACCGGAGTATGGGATTATTGTCGATCCCAACTTTGAGTTTGGCGATCTGGCTCGGAGTTTGCGTTTGGCTGAGGCCTTGGAAGTATACAATATCGAAGCTTTTGAAGATCCATTTCAATATTTGCCTGGCTGGCATCAATATCGAGATTTTAGGCGGCATTCACGTATTCCGCTCGCTCCCCATTTGGGGGATCCGCAAAAGGTGATGAGTGCCATACGCGCCGAAGGGGCAGATATGTTTAACCTGGGGGGCTCGATCGAAAGCGTTCAGGGAATGGCCGCTATGGCCGAGGCAGCCGGCCTGCCCGTATGGCTTCAGGTCGTGGGGTTGGGGCTTGGCATTTCAGGGGCTTATGGTACTCATGTGCACGCTACGGTGCGCAATGCTACAGTGCCTTCGGATTCGCTCCACTTTACGCGTGTAACGGATCTGGTTGGAGGCGCTCTAGAGCCGGTCAATGGGTTGGTCGCGGTCCCAGAAGCGCCCGGGTTGGGCGTCGAACTGGACCGGAAAGCGTTGGAAAAATACCGGGTGGGTTAGCGGCAGATTATAAGGTTGACACCTGCCGTATGTAGCCTATTTTCTATGGCTGCTTTTGCATAGTGAGCCCGTAGCTCAGCCGGTAGAGCAGCGGACTTTTAATCCGTTG
>JAYOKQ010000249.1:0-2178 GCA_038119905.1 Gemmatimonadota bacterium
GCCTAAGCGCGCCCGAGCGGGTGGTCAGCGATCCGGTGGTCTTTGACCAGATACGCCAGCGCTATGAGCACACGCGGCCGCAGGGTCCGCAGCGCGGCTGGGGCGACTACGCCGAGCGCAGCGCGTAAAGTTCGTAGTGTGTAAACGAGAATAGGCCCCCGCTGACAGGTCGTTCAGCGGGGGCCTATTTGTGTAGGATCGGGTGTGTTTTAGCGGATATCGAAGAGCACGTCGACATATACGGTTAGATCGAGCTGCCCCGACTCGACGGGTACCGCCGATCCAACGGCTTCGTCGAAGGCGCCGCGCGCATATACCGGATAGGCGCTGGACGACTCGCGGATATCGAGAGCCTTGCCCAGTTTAACGCCGGCCGCATCGGCCAGCGTTTGTGCCCTCTGCCGCGCGTCGGCTACTGCCAGCGCGCGCGCCTCGCTGAGCAAGGCGTCGCTGTTGTCGATGGTAAAGCGCAGATCGTATACCGTATTGGCGCCGGCATCTAGGCCCGCCTGCAGTCCACTGCCGAGCGTGGGCAGATTGCGAAAGGTTACGCTGACGCGGTTGTCGACCCAATAGCCGACGATATCGCGCGTCTCCTTTTCATAGTCGTACTGCGGATTCACGCTGAGATTGGTCGTTTGTATATCGGCATCGGCAATGCCCTGCGCCTTGAGGGCACCGATGACGGCGTCCATACTCCGATTGTTAGCCGACAGCGCCGACTCGAGTTCGGCGGCAAAGGTCTGCACGCCTAGCTGTACTAGCGCAATATCGGGCGCGGCGCTTACGCGGCCCTGTCCGGATACGTGAATGCCCTCGGATGAGGTGCCGTGAGAAACGGAATCTCGGTGCCCACAGGCGGTCAGTGCCATGCCGGTAAAGGCGAAGATCAGTAGGGCGATGCGCGTAGTCATAGGGTTTCCTCAGGGCCGTGTTATGTAGGGTGATGGAGTCGGCGCGGAGTATTGGCCGCGCGGCCTGAATTGTTTTATAGCAACGCCGCACGGGAAGACTTCGTTCCCATCCGATGAGTGCGTGCGATATACAGGGCGCATTTAGTAGCGATCTTCGCTCGTGGTGAGCGGACACCAGCGCGCGGTAAATAGGGCATCCAGCAGCGCGCTGCGCGCTGTTTCATCGTTCATGCGGCTGAGGGCGAGATGGGCGTAAAATCGGTTGTAGCGGTCTTCGTCTGCCAGCATCGCCAGTAGGGCGGGCACGGCATCCGGCGTGCTCGTGCCGAGGTGAGCCAATTGGGCGATAGCCAGCGCGCCGGCGCGGCGCACGCGTCGGTCTCCATCGCCAAGGGTATCGACCATATGGCCGAGGGCGCTATCGGCGGCTTGCCCCATGCGGCCGAGCGCTTCGATCGCGTTGCGCCGCACCCACCAGTGCGCATCGCCAAGTAGGACAGTCAGATGGGGCACGGCAGCGGCGGCGGCCGGACCCCACAGGCCGATCACGTCACACAGCGAAGCGCGGACCAGCCAGTGCGCGTCGTCTAGGGCATCGATGAGGGCGGCCGTGCCCTCGGGGCCAATGGCCTCAATGGCCTGTGCGGCGCGCAGAGCCGTTGGGTTGGTGCCGTGGGCGTTGTCGGGCGTCTTATCCTCTATGCGTCCTTCGACAGCCTGTGCTTCTCGGCGGAGGCGGTCGAGCAGGGCCGGCAGCGCATCCTGGGTATCCGTCTGATAGGCCGTATTCAGTCTTTCGCTTTCAGATCCGTTTTCCAGGCCTGTCCGTCTTGCCTCGCTTGCGCCATCGGACTGTGGCTGTTCAGTCTGCCCGCTGAGCCAGCGCCAGACGTGTGCTTCGTCGGGATGGGCCGGCGGATCGAGCTGCCAGTCTTTGCGCTCGTGCTGCCAGGTCGGTTGGGGTGGCCACTGCATGCGGGCAAATTGGAATTTGAGCATATAGCGTTTGTTGGCGCTGGTATTGGCCGTGGCGCGGTGCCAGGCATCAAAGTGCAGCAGCGTGACGGTGCCGGCCGGCCCCGATAGGGCGCGCGCTGTCTCGGTCGCTTGCGCTGCGTCGGGGTGGGAGATATGCTCCCAATTGTGCGTGCCGGGCAAAATGCCCGTTGGCCCCATATCTTCTGTCGTGTCCTGCGGATAGTACAGCGCCAGTATCCAGTGGTAGCACGGGTGGCGCATATTGTGATCGAATACGTAGCAGTCT
>JAYOKQ010000250.1:0-2138 GCA_038119905.1 Gemmatimonadota bacterium
CTCGTCTTCGTCGTCGTCGAAAAAGTTGTCTAACTCATCAACCGCGCTGATCTCAGTATCGGGACCATCTGCAAATAGATCATCGATATCACCCTGCCCAACAACGGCCTGCCCTTCACCCAAAGCTTCCGAGGCATCTTCCGAGGCATCATCCTCCAAGCTCTCCTCTTCGAAAATATCCGGATCCAGCTCGTCTTCCAAGTCAAGATCCATAGCAATTTCTCGGTTGAGCAGAGCCTGACTTAGAATTTCAAACTCTTCCTTAACCTTGTATTCCGGGCTTTCGGAAAGGTGTTGCGCATTTTGGGCAACGAACGAGACGACTCGATCCAGTCCAGGAAATGCATCCTCAAAAACCATAAGGTATGCTTTGACCTTCTCATCTTGGATTTCGTCTTTGATTTTGCTAAACCAAAGGTTTTTGAATAGTTGAGCAAGAGAGTCTAGGGCCTCAAGCCGTTCAACCACTTCGCGCAAATCGTCTTTTTTCATTTCACTGCCTCTGGGGATTCAGTTTCCTTGCATAAAGGTATATCGGCACGCGACAAAATATATACAGCAATATGTGTACCCTTACCGTAAAGATTCTATGCACGGTGCGAGCACACCTACCATGCAGCATATGGGGAGGATGACTTATAAATACCCCAATATAGGGCGTAGCTGGCCCCGTTGGGAGTTACATATCTTTCCAATCAGAAAGATTGCATACACGTACAGCATTTCAATATGGAGTATTTTTCCTTCGCATACCCAGTAAATTGCACAGGTTTCCTGCCCAATAATTTGCTTTTGCTCTACCACCTTTTTATTCGTCCCCCCCCTCGAACCATACGCATTCCCAACTGAGACAATACGATGCAAAGAACGGTTTCTGGCACGACATAGGCGCTGTTATACGTCAACGCATACCACCAAACGGATGTTCCCACCGGAGCATAGGATGCAAAAAAGAGTATGCCAGATAGCCAGTGTAGCAGAAGGCGCATACACCCCGCCCCGGCAATGAAACTAGCCATCATCCAGCGGGCTTTGCCTACACCCAACCCGCTAAATCCCCCCATACAGGCAAAGGCCAGAGGATAATCCAGAATGACTTGTAAAGGGTGATAAAAAAAGGGGTTCAGGACAAAGTCCACGACGCCGAATAAAACGCCAGCTACGCCCCCGATCCAAGGTCCTCTCCGCAGTGCGAGCACTACGATGGGCAGAAGGCTGAGATTTATAGACCCGCCAAAAGGCATTTGTATAAAGCGCGTTAGCGTGCCCAAAACAATTGCCAGCGCGATAGACACGCCAATCTCAGCATGTTGACGAATAGATATCAACGTTTTTTTACCGCAACTTCCACTTGGCCAGTTTTAGTTAAGTCGCTGAATAATCACGAACCCCATAGGAATGCTGAGCACCTCACTATAGCCACCGACAGAAAGAGGCACGACAGCTTCTTCAAATTGCGGCAAGAGCTCTCCAGGCCCAAAAAAACCTAAGTCCCCACCGTCCTGGGCATTGGGAGCAAGGGAAAACTTCTGCGCAAGCAGTGTAAAGTCCTCTCCTGCTAACAGGCGCTGTTGAATATCTCTCGCTGCCGTTTCAGTTTTAACAAGTATATAACGGGCGCGCATCTTACCATCGACGATCGCCCGCACAGCCTCCATATTCTCATCGATAGCCTGTGTTATATAAGGGTCTGAAGAGCGCTCGCGCGCTTTCTTATAATATTCAAGGGCCGCCATGTATTGGCCCTGTTGAGCGTATAAAAACGCAATATTATTATATCCTTCAACGTCTTGTGGAACGATTTCGGCAAGCTGTTCGTAGTGCGCACGGGCAGTATCAAAGGAATCGCGCTGGGCATTGTAAAAACCCAGCAGTCTATGCGCCTCCGGATTGCCATTATCCAGAGCGACCGCGGTGTCGAGATGCACTTTAGCTCGATTGCTCTGGCCATCCTGCAGCAGTAAAAAGGCCAATGCGCTGTGCACCGCTGAATTATCAGGAATTAATTTTCGCGCATAGTCGACCGAGGCAATAGCCGAATCAATGTGCCCCATAGCCAAATGGACTTCGCCAATCCGCGAGTAAAGGGCCAGTTGTCCCGGCTCTTCGCGCAGCGACGCGCGTAGAACCGTCAGAGC
>JAYOKQ010000251.1:0-2093 GCA_038119905.1 Gemmatimonadota bacterium
GTCGATATAGGCCCGGTAGCCCGCGGCGATTTCGCGCAGCTTGTCTTCGCTCTCTGCGGCCAAATCTTCGGGGCGCACGCCGGCTAGGCGCAGCTCTACAAACGTGCTGAGGAACGTGCGCGTCAGCTCGTCGCGGGTGGCCGTATTGGAAAAGTAGCGGGCTTGTGCGAGCGCATCTTCTATCAGCGGTCCCATAAAAAACAGGGGGTAATTGGGCAGCAGGGGCGTCCAGCCTTCGGCCTGCAGACGGGGGGCCACGCGCTGTCGCACCCAGTCGGCCGGCGAGGTCAGGTGTAGGTTGGCCCACGCCTGTCCGGAAGCGGCCAGGGCCGTCGTCAGGTGATAGCCGACCTGCGCGCTGGGCACAAAGACTACCTTGGGCTGGACGGGATATTGTCTACAGAGGGCGCTGAGTTGGGCTAGGTAGTAGATCACGGGTGGCTCGGTTTTCGGTATGGCGTTCCCTGCAGGTATCGCCCTAACTGACATACGATGTGTGGAGGATGAAGACAAAATAACGCGTTAATCTATTTACATCTACGACAATCTAACCACCTTCCGAATATCAAATCCATTCTACACGTAATATCGTCGAACGCAACCTTGCTGGTAGCTATACTCGCTCCTTGATTTGTGCACCATTTGTGCATACGTTTAAGCTATGAGCTTTCAATGGGATGCTGCTAAAGCACGCTTAAATATTGAAAAACACGACGTCGATTTTGCGGATGCAGTAGGTGTCTTTGAAGACGAATGGGCAATTACGATCGAGAGCCAAGAAGTAGATGCAGAAGATCGCTTTGTCACATTGGGTCGAGATTTCGTAGGGCGCATTCTAATCGTCGTCTATACGTATCGCGAAGAAGAAATTCGCCTCATCTCCGCCCGACGAGCAACCCCTAATGAAAGGAACCACTATGAGGGAAGAATACGATTTTAGTCACGGTAAGCAGGGCGCCGTAGTTCCATCCGCTTCCAACAAAACCCGCATCACGATCCGGCTTGACGCCGATGTGGTCAATTGGTTTCGGGACCAAGTCCACGCAGCAGGTGGAGGTAACTATCAGACGCTTATTAACGGGGCCCTGCGCCAGTATATTGACGCTCGGGACGGTAGCTTAGAAGAAACTCTGCGCAAAGTGATTCGCGAAGAATTCCACACGCTTTCCCAATAGCCTGCAGGCTTCAATTCCAACAGAGATCTTAAGTGCTGCGCTATGCCCACGTATCGTCCAATCACGAGAAGGCCGCGATAGAGCGACTCAGCTACCGCATGTACGAAAAGATGGCACTATTGGGCACCGAAGGCCCTTTGTAGAGCCCCACCGCGCGCTCACGCGTCTCAAATACAAAGGGGCCGCAAGCTTGATCGCCTTACAGCCCCTTCTCTTTAACAATGCATTGTGTCTGGACTCGAACACATGCGACTCAGACACACCTAGCGCTGCGCTTACAGCACAAAGCAACTCCCCGCTATCATTGACGTCCGCTACGATAAACCCTCTCCGCTCGAACTGCCTTGAGGTGAGTCTCCGTTCAACGCGTGTCCGTCGGACAGTGGATCGGGTCCGTACTCATTGTCTCCTTCATCTCCAGGCTTGAAGTAGGTCCAATAGAGTATCGGGAAGAAGATGCCGACAATGGTAAGCATCCAGAGGAGGTTCCACCCAGATTTGTTTATGTCATGTAAGCGTCTGAAAGAAACGGCTAAACCCGGCAAAAACAGAATCAGGCTGCTTATAGACCCTGTATTGAGCGACGCCTGCTCACTTTCAAAAAGTTCATCACCCCAAATTGCGGCATCAATGATCCCCGTGCATATACTGACGAGAATACTGAACAACAGCCAGTAAGCAGCCTCAGAGCGAGATGCCCTACCCGAAAAATTTACGTAGTTACTAAATCCAGATTGAACTGCCTGTAAGAAGCTCATGAGCGTTCACTCCGAATGGTTTATCGTGCAAACCGCCTAGCGGCATAGACCGTCTGTGGGTTGAATGGTACGCAAACAATACGGCGCTTATACCACTACAACAAACAAAAAGTTCTGTAACGAGTTGCGTATGGTATTTCGTAAACAGTAGACCTACCCC
>JAYOKQ010000252.1:0-2057 GCA_038119905.1 Gemmatimonadota bacterium
CTTCAACTTCGTCAATTTCAAAAGGCTGATCAGCCAACGAATTGATCTTTACGTAGCGCGCGTACTGAGCCGGCACCTCAATATCGACAATTGGCTCTTCGTTCTCGGCGTCGCGCGCCACCAGCACATCGGGAGTCGTAAAGCTATCTAGGGCTTCGTTAATCCACACTTCGTAGCCGCGTAGGAAGTCGTTGTGAAAAGGAGCCGAAGGCGTTTCGACCACTGTGTTGCGCGGATAGAAGCGCACACGAGATACGCCAACGGGCGAGCCAAAATCGAGTATGAGCCAGATTCCACGCGTTGTTACGCGCGGTTCGAATAGCGTCGGCTTGCGCTCAAAGGCCTGTTCGTGATCACCGTTGACCACGCCCTCAAGCTGAGCCGGCGGGATGCGCCCCGACGTCGGCGCCATCACCTTGCCACTCACCAGAACGCGCGAAGCAATATTTTCGCTCTCGTCAAAGCGCAGCGGCACGATCCATCCCGGATTAAAGCTGTAGTCAATGCTGCCGTCAGGTGAGTTGGTCAATTCGACTTCGCCGCTAAATGCGTTGAGAACAAATACCGGGTCAACGCCACCACCGCCCGTCTGCCAAGGGCGCGTCGGTCCCCCCAGCACAAAGGTCTGTGCCGGCTGGGCCGCTGCGCCGGCAATCCAACCTACCAGCGCACACAGAGCGATTAGACCGTAGCGTCTCATTGATTTAACCCCGCCGTTACGGACATAAACACCGTGCTCGCTTCCTGGCTAGCGGCCCCCTTGAGGTTGCGGCGCTGCAGCTGAGCTCCCGTGCGCGTGACGATCTGGTAGCCCTGATAGGCCGTCTGGTTGCGCAGCTGCACCACGCCCGTCCACGACGTGGCGTCCGTTTCCGCGCCCGTACGCGTTCCCTCGAGCAGCCACAGGCGACCGGCCTCAATGCCCACCTGCAATTCAGTGCTAAAGAGCTGGCGACCGTATTTGGGGAAATAGCTCACGCCAACGCTCTCGGCCATCAGAGGCTGAGTCCACATCAAAATGCCCAGCTGCTCGATGCTCTCCGAGGCCGGCAGGCGGCTGCTGAAGGGACGTTCGCGCCGGTACTCGCTCTTCCAGCGCGGCTCGAGAACGCCCAAACCAATGGGAATGCTCCACTCGGCTTTGTTGATTAGACCGACGAAGAAGCTGGTCTTGCGCCCCTCGCGCTGCCGCGCCTCTTCGGCCGTTTCCAGCTGCTGAGTCCAGTCCCACTTGGCGCGATGAAAGAGCCGTATGCCAGGTCCTATGCGCTGCTCGATATCGCCGTAAAAGGTGTGGTTCCAAGCGTCTAATCCGGGCAGGAAGTCGCGCACTTCAACCATTCGTCCAGGGGCGTCGAGCGGTTGAACCCACTGGCGCAAATCGTCGGGAATATCGTCGTGGACGCGGGCACCGTGCCCGACCAGACGCAGTCGACCACCGCGTCCAAGCGAACGCACCAACGTCGCTAGGTAGTAGTGCGAACGCGCGTGGCCATCGCCGGCGAGCAGGCGTATATCCTGGCGACCCCCAATCCACTTTAACCCCGGTATGATATCGATCTGGACAAAAGCGTTATAGCCGCTGTGATCTTTCTTGTAGGGGTAATCCGGCAGCATGTCGTTCTCAAAGCGATCGATCGTACCGTTGTGGTTCATATCGAGCCCAAAGAGAAATTCCGGACGGTCGGAGCGATAGCGCAGAAAGGGCTCTTCGTAGTCGGGTAACAGGTTGCCGTTTTGATTGTAGTCGTTGAGAAAGTCGCCGTTCTCGTCCAGGCCGGGCCAGGCAATCTCGCGCCGGTCGGACTGAATGGTGCCGGCGCGCTGCGCTGCGTCGCTGCCCCAATTGACAAAGAACGGGCGCTGCCACTCGGTCAGTCCGTTGAGGTCGTCGTCGTCGTCGACAAATTCATAGACCTGTGGTATCGGATTTTTGTAGCTGATACGGCCGCTCTGGTTGCTGATCCAATAGTTGGTGCTGTAGTCGTCCTCGATTGAAAACACCTCGGCAAAGAGCGTCCACGAACCGCGGCGATACTGGGCATCTATGTAGGCCG
>JAYOKQ010000253.1:0-2019 GCA_038119905.1 Gemmatimonadota bacterium
AAAATCCCGTGCCGGCGCTGACCAAATGCGTCGAGACGATGCGCGCGCTGGCTGGCTAGCCCTTCTCATACATTGCGTTTAAAACGAAGCGGCTCCGGAGGAATCCGGAGCCGCTTTGCCGCATCCTTCTTTGGGTTCTGCCTAATGCTGCGCGATGCTCCATGGTCTCTCGGGTAAAAACTCCGTCAGCTCTTCGCTAGTAATTCGCGCACTTTCTTATTCTTCGTTACTTCGATCGGCTGTTGGCCCCGTCCGTTTTTGCTTGTCGGGTCTGCTCCGTGCCTTAATAGGAGCTTCACCCCTTTGATATCTCCCTTTTCGGCCGCTCCGTGCAGTGCAGTATAATAGTCGTCTCCTCCGTGTTGATCTACGACAGGGCTATTCACATCGGCCCCATGTTCGATAAGTAAATCGAGCATACCCGGACATTTTTGGTTAAAGGAGGTCGCGTGCTTAAGTGCATCCCAAGAAACGGTTTGTGTTTCGCTTGGCCCACTTCCAGCGATCTGCGCCCCATTCTCCAGTAAAAATTCCATACTATCAAGGGCACTACCTTCTATCGCAAAAATCAGTGGCGGACCGTAGTCTTGAGTGACCCGATTTACGTCCGCCCCGTGTTGAACGAGTAGTTGCATAGTCTGAACACAGCCACCGCGTACTGCTGCTCGACAGAGGGGGAAGTTATGGTCTTGCATAACGTCGCCTCCTTTGGCAATGAGATAGGCGAGAATGTCTGCGTGACCACTGACGGCGGCTTCTGTCATCGGGTGGTCGCTGCGCCACGCCCGAGGTAGCAGAGGCTGTTGGAGAAGCTTCGGTTCGGTCTCACCGATCCGTTTGACGGTGGTTAGGTCGCCGGTTTCTATCGCCTCTCTGAGCGTATCTATGCGCTCGTCCATCTACGTTTCTCCATCATTCACTCATCCCGTTTGCAAATAAGATCGCACTTCTTGCTCAAGCTCATAATCCGTTTTCATCGAACGTTTCGGGTTGGGCGGGGTCACGAGCACAGCGAGGAGCGGAGCCGGCAAACGGGTGTTAGCTGACGTAGGCCCTCACGGATACACCAGGTTCTTGCCGCCCGAAGGGCGACTCCGGGCGAAGCCCAAGCCGCGCATGCGGCGCAAACGAAGCGGCTCTCCATCACCATAGAGTGAATAGAATAGGCAGTTTAATCCTTTAATTGTCCGGTATGCTGCTCCAGTACTTTGGCTACGCTGTGCTGTCGGTGGGCCAAGGCCCGGTCGAGGGGCGTTTGGCCACGATCGTCCCGCGCGTTGGGATCAGCCTTGTGTCGCAACAGGACGCGGACCGTCTTTGTATCTCCGTTTGCGCAGGCTTCATGTAGCGGCGTGCGGCCGTTTTTATCTTTGCGGTCCACTAGCTCTGGTCGCTTTAATAGGGCCTTTTCCACGGCGTCTGGGTCGTAGCTGTATGCGGCGCGAAACAGGCTTTTTAGGTCTGCATCTTCGGGTTCTACAAGGTTATCTACGGCGCCGTGTTCAACCAGCCGCTTGCAAATCTCTTTGTGCCTACGCTGTCCCGCATAGTGAATAGGATTGCCGTCTTTTTCCGCTGTGCCCGCACCGTATTCAAGCAACGCGTTCACGACGTCGAGATGGCCCCTGTAGGAAGCAAACACCAGCGGCGTCCACTCGTCGCCTTCACTCGCTCCCTCCACATCCGCACCATACTCGAGTAACAGACGTGAAATGTCGGCGTGCCCGCGACTTGCAGCGACGTGCAGGGGCGTCAAGTTTTTCGCATCGCGCACCTGCACAAGTTCGGGATTCGCTTCGAGTTTGTTTCTGACAGCCGCTAGGTCGCCGTGAAACGTCGGATAGAAAATGGGATGGTTGGCCATGAGCTCGTCCTTTTCCTACGCAGGCGTCAGCACGGCGCGGAGCCTGGCCGCGGCGACTTCCGCTTCGCCCTCCTGCAGATGCTGCGGGCTGAGCCAAAGCTCGTTGGCGCGCGGCTGCATTACAACGGCCATGGCCGGCGTGCCGCGCTCCAATT
>JAYOKQ010000254.1:0-1959 GCA_038119905.1 Gemmatimonadota bacterium
GCTTACTACCTACTTTCTGATCTACAAAGACGTGTGGGAACACCACTATGTCTTCCTACTGCCCGTACTGGTAATCCTCTACCTGCGCACACCCACTATGCGCCTGCTCTGCCTATACGGGGTGCTGGCCGTGCCAACGCCGTTCCTTTTTTTCGACATCCAATCGGGGCAGTACGGTCCCATTGATCCAGAGCGCACGTGGAACGCTCTGACCTCCATAGTATACCGCAGCGCCAAACTAGCCCCCACTTTTGCCCTGTGGATCTATATCATCCGCCGGCTGCAGCAAGTCGAACCAATCGCAGCGGGTTATCCGGCCAAAAAACAGGCCGGATCTTGATATTGCAGGATATGAGGTTTTATTATATATGATGTGCTCGCACGGGTGTAGATAGGCCCGCCAGGCTTTCAAAAACCGATATAACTCGATGGTCTATGTCAAACGCTCTTAAAAATCGCCGCCGGCTCCCCCCGTGGCTTAAAGCCAAAGCCCCCGGTAGCCCAAACTACATCGACATCAAGCGGCTGGTGGCCGACCAACGACTGCACACCGTTTGCGAGAGCGCACACTGTCCCAATATTGGCGAGTGCTGGGGACAGCGCACGGCCACTTTTATGATTCTCGGCGATATATGCACGCGCAGCTGCGGCTTTTGCGCGATCAAAACGGGACGTCCCGAATGGCTAGACGAGGGCGAACCGGAGCGCGTCGCCGAAGCCGTTGCCCACCTTGACCTGCGCCACGCCGTCATTACCTCGGTCAATCGCGACGAGTTGCCCGACGGCGGCGCTAGCGTTTTTGCCCGCACGCTAGAAGCCCTGCACCGTCGCTGTCCACAGACGACCGTCGAGGTACTCATACCTGATTTTCAGGGAAATTGGGATGCGTTGGACACCGTTTTACAGGCGCGCCCGGACATCCTGAACCACAATATTGAAACCGTACCCCGTCTATACTACAAGATGCGTCCCCAGGCTAAATACGCCCGCTCTCTCGAGCTGCTGGACCGAGCGCGCACGACGGGATCGGCACCGACCAAGTCCGGAGCCATGCTAGGTGCCGGTGAACGCGAAGAAGAGATAGCCCAAACCATTGACGATCTGGCGGCGGTGGGCTGTGCAATCCTTACCTTGGGCCAGTATCTGAGCCCTTCCGCCCAGCACGTGCCCGTCGACCGCTTCGTAGAACCGGACGAGTTCGACCACTGGTATGACTATGCGATGCGACGCGGTTTTCGCCACGTCGAGTCCGGCCCGCTCGTGCGCTCGTCCTATCACGCAGAAAAACAGGTAGATGAAGCGAATCGGCTCACCGACGGTGTACCCGACGCTCTTCTATCTATAGACCCAGTATCCATTGAGAAAGAGTAAAGGCGCGAATGAACCTGGAAAAGAAAGCACTCTCCGGCTATCTACAACGCAAAAAGCTCATCACGCGAGGAACGCCCATTCGCGTGCAGACGCTAGGCGACGGTATGAAAAACCGCGTTTATTACGTAGCCGCGCCCAAGGAGTCCTGGATTATCAAGCAGGCCCACTCGCGCGTGCAGATCAAGGAGCGCTGGTGGATTGACCGCAAACGCATTTTTGCCGAGGACACCTGTATCGATATCCTGCGCCAGTTCCTACCGCCGGAGATCGTTCCCCAGTCCGTTCTCGTCGACCGCACGGATTTTGTGCTCATCACGACGCCCCCCCCGGAAAATGCCGTTCTCTGGGAAGATGATTTGGCCAGCGGTCGAATCGACCTGCAGATTGCTGTCCAGTGCGGCGAACTACTGGCAACCGTGCACAACGAAACGGCCGAGCATCCAGAGCTCAAGACGATGTTCAAAGACACCAAAGCCTTTGAGCAGCTGCGCCTCGAGCCCCACTACGAATACGTCACCAATACTTTCCCCGATCTCAAGAAGGTCATAGACGCCCAGACGAAACGGCTTAAGAAAGACACGCACTGCC
>JAYOKQ010000255.1:0-1939 GCA_038119905.1 Gemmatimonadota bacterium
GGAACTACCTACGCCTTTCTTATGAGCCATGGCGCTTTCCTTTCAGCTAATCTCTAGTTGGGGAGGACGATGTCCTCTATCTGGATCTCGGTGTAGTCTTGGCGGTGTCCGTTGCGGTTGCGGTAGGTCTTGCGCCGCTTCATTTTGAAGACGACGATCTTTTTACCGCGACCGTGACCTAAGACCGTGGCCGATACGCTCGCACCCTCAACCGTGGGGCTTCCAACTTTCGTATCGCCCTCATTGGAGACCAACAACACTTCCGTGAACTCCTGGGCATTGCCCTCTTCGGCTTGGAGCTTGGGGACGCGCACGCGCTGGCCCTTCTCGACCCGAACCTGCTCACCTGCTATTTTAACGACTGCGTACATCGCACTTCTCCAAAGATGATCATCCGTTCAAATCACCAGTACTCTGGGAAACGTATAAAATACGAACGGCATTTTAATCTGTCAAACGCTGAATTCGGATGTTACGTCCGAGCTTCGCTTGAGCGAAAAGAAGCGGTAGTCCTGCGGCGACAGCGTCGTATCGCTCTCTACCATCAGGCGCGCCTTGGTCGATTTGCGCAGCGAACGCAGGCGCTCTTCGCGATTTTCCAGAATGTAGGTGGCGACGTCCGGATGCACCTTGAGCACGTAGCGGCGCTCGCGCGTCGCGGCAAAGGAGCGCTGTAACCAGCGCTCGATCTTCGTCATCGTCGTATCGGGACCCATGACGCGTCCCGTTCCCGCACACATGGGACAAGGCTCGCTGTGGTCGTGCAACAGGTTGGGACGCACGCGCTGCCGCGTCATTTCCAGCAGGCCAAACTCGCTAATACGCGAACTAATCGAGACCTTTGCACGATCTTTCTTTACTTCCTCAATGAGCCGATCGACAATTTTCTTGCGGTTTCGCTCGTCGTTCATATCGATGAAGTCGATGACGACGATACCTCCGATATCGCGCAGGCGCAGCTGGCGCGCCACCTCGCTGGCCGCTTCTAAGTTCGTGTTGAGGTTGTTTTCTTCTTGATCATCGGAACCGACAAAGCGCGCGGAGTTCACGTCGATAAAGGTGCCCGCCTCGGCAAAGTCGATGACCAGCGCTCCTCCGCGTCGCATCCAAACCGTGCGGTTGGAGAGCTTTTCGATCTCCTCCTCAATCTTGTACGCGTCAAAAATCGGACGCCGATCCTTGTGTAGGGCGATGCGCTTGACCAGCAGGGGAGAGACCTGACGCAAATAGGATAGAATCTCTCCGTGTAGGCTTTCGTCGTCTACCACGACCTGCTCGACGTTTTCGGTAAAGAGGTCGCGGATAACGCTTGACGTCATGCCCATCTCTTTGTGAATAAGCGATGGCGCTGCCAGTCTCTTGCCGTTTTTAAGTAAGCGCTGATGGTTTTTTACCAACTGCTTGAGATCGCGTTTGAGGTCTTTCTCTTTTTTGTCTCTGCTTTCGGTGCGCACAATCACCGAATACCCTTCCGGGCGGATCTTTTCGATGACATCGCGCAGCCGCCGCCGCTCATTCCAACTGGATATTTTGCGCGAAACGCCAACCCAACTCCCCCCAGGAACGAGCACGACAAAGCGACCTGGTAGCGACAGCTGCGTTGTAATCCTTGCCCCTTTTGTGCTGATCGGCTCCTTGGAGATTTGCACGATGGCTTCGTCCCCCTTTTTAATCAGCTTTTGTATCGGGGGCTGGCCGTGGAAACGGCGGCGACCGTTGCGTCCACCACCCTCTTCTTCTTCGTCTTCGGCCTCGACCATATCGCGGGCTTGCAAAAAGGCCGTCCGCTCCTGTCCAATATCGACAAACGCGGCCTGAAGACCCGGCAGAACAGCGGTCACTGTTCCCTTGTAGATATCGCCAACCATGCGCTGGTTTTCTGGTCTTTCGACCCATAACTCAGCCAGGCGGCCGTCTTCTACAATGGCAATGCGCGACT
>JAYOKQ010000256.1:0-1908 GCA_038119905.1 Gemmatimonadota bacterium
TCAACTATCCCGGCCTCATCGTTTCGGGCGGCTCGATCATGCCCGGCTGCCACAAAGACCAGGACATCACCATTCTCGACGTCTACGATTCGCAGGCGGCGCTATCCGTCGGCGCCACCACGCAGGAAGACGCCGATCACATCCTGCGCAACGCCTGCCCCGGCGCGGGCGGCTGCGGCATCGCCGCCTCGTTCAACACGTGGGGTATCTGCATGGAGGCCATCGGCCTGATGCTGCCGTTCAGCTCGTCGATTCCAGCTGTCGTAGACGAAAAGCGCACCGAGTGTCTGCAGGTCGGACAGGCGCTGCGCCATCTGCTCGAGCACAATATCCGTCCGCGCGACATTCTCACGCGCCGAGCGTTTGAAAACGCCGCGGTAGCCATCGCCGCGGCCGGTGGCTCGACCAACGGCATTTTGCACCTGCTGGCCCTAGCGCGCGAAGCGCAGGTCGACTTTGGCCTGAAGGACATCCAGCCCATCCTGCGCAACACGCCCGTGCTGTGCTCCTTTGCTCCGCGCGGCAAGCGCACCATGGTCGATCTGCATCATCTGGGCGGCACGCCGGTGCTGCTCAAGCACCTGCTGAAGGCCGGCCTGATCGACGGCTCCGTGCTAACCGTCACCGGCAAGACAATGGCCGAAAACCTGGCCGACGTAGCCGATGTCCCGGCCGACCAAGATCTGATCGCACCGATCGACCAGCCCTTCAAAGAGTACGCCGATATGCAGATCTGCTTTGGCAACTTATCACCGGGCGGCATGGTGTTTAAAGTCTCGAGCATGAAGGACACCCAGTTTAGGGGACAAGCGGTCTGCTTTGACGAAGCCAAGGACATTGTCGACGCGGTTGAAGCGCGCACAATACAGCCGGGCTCCGTCATCGTACTGCGCAACCTGGGACCGGTCGCCTCCGGGATGCCCGAAGTGCTGGTCGCCACCGCCGCGCTGGCCGTGCCCGAGCTCGACGGCAAGGTGGCCTTTATCTCCGACACGCGCGTGTCCGGCGTCTCGCACGGGGCCATCGGCGTGCACTGCTCGCCCGAGGCGGCCGTCGGCGGTCCCATCGGCCTGGTCGAAGACGGCGACGAGATCTCTTTTGATTTATTGGAGGGCGATCTGACGCTGCACGTCGACGACGAAACGATGTCCGCGCGCCGCGCCGCGTGGAAAGCACCTGCGCACCTGCGCGCGCAGCGCGGCTATCTGGCTGACTTTTCGGCGACGGTGGCCCAAGCGCACAACGGCTGCGTGAGCCGTGCGTATTATACAGACTGCGAATAGATAGAAAGGAACCATGCTATGACCGACAGAGACTGGTCCGGCGGCATCGTCCGCTATCCCGACCCTGCCATTGAAATCATCGACGAAGAACGCTTCGGCTCGTTTCGCATAGGCAACGCCGTCGTCGAACGCCTGTGGACGGGCGCGCGCTGGACGGAGGGCCCCGTTTACTTTGGCGACGGCGGCTATCTGCTCTTTAGCGATATTCCCAACAACCGCATCCTGCGCTACGACGAGGAGACCGGCCTGGTCTCGCTCTACCGCAAGCCGTCCAACTATAGCAACGGCCACACGCGCGATCGCCAGGGGCGCCTAGTTAGCTGCGAGCACTTTACGCGCCGCGTCACCCGCACCGAGCACGACGGCACCCTCACTGTGCTCATCGACTCCTTTGAGGGGAAAAAGCTCAACGCACCCAACGATGTCGTCGTGCACTCGGACGGCAGCATTTGGTTTACCGATCCGGGCTACGGGATTCTCTACGCCTACGAGGGCCAGCACGCCGAGTACGAGCTACCGACGCGCGTCTATCGCATCGACGGCGAGACCGGCGAGGCCACCGTCGCAATCGAAGAAATGGACATGCCCAACGGATTGTGCTTCTCGCCCGACGAGTCGCTGCTCT
>JAYOKQ010000257.1:0-1868 GCA_038119905.1 Gemmatimonadota bacterium
CGTTGAACTTGTAGAACAGCCCGTAGCGCGGCTCGTCGTTCTGCCACGAGGCGGCCCCGTGCGCCAGCGTCTCGGTAAAGATGATGGCCGCTCCGCGCGGGGCGGGGATATTGCGCACGAGCGGCCCGCCAAAGGCAAAGAGCTCCCTGCGGTCTTCCGCCGGAACGGAAAAATCCGACTTATGGCTGCCGGGCACACAGGCAAAGCCGCCGTCCGCTTCGCTGATGTCCTGTAGCGCGATGGAGACCACCGTTAGCCCGGTGTAGATCTGGCCGTTGTGCACATCGTAGCGAAAGTTGACGCGCCCGCCTCGGTGGCCGCCGTGCATTTCAAAGGGCGGACAGCCCTTATGGCGCACAAAGCTATAACAGCTCTCGCAGCGCAGGTGCGAGCCGATGATCGTCGTTAGCACGTCGGTGATGGCGGGGTGGTCGATCAGCTTGAGAAAAGGCTCGCCGGCTTCGTAGAGTCCAGCGGCGTTGTACCAGGTGCCGTTGGCGTCGTAGCCGTCTGGCGTCTTTTCCATGGGCCGCACGCGCTCTTTAATCTTGGCAATGGCCTGATCGCAGTCGGCGTCGCTCAGCACGTCTTCCACGACTAAGTATCCCTGTAAATCGAATAGGTATTTCTGGCGTTCGTTCATCGAGTGCTCTTCTCCGTGAAAGGCGCGGCGCTATGCATCGGGTGCGCCGCCTCTGAATAGGGGGTTACACTGCTTGAGAAAGGTGTCGTAGTCGCGTGCCCTAAACGCGTCGGGGTCCCATGCCGTTTTGCTGAGATAGTGCATCTTGTCGGGCGCGATGACATAGGTTTGGGCCAACCGGGAGCCCTCGTCGGTGTGCACGTCGACCGAGATCCGCCCGTAGAGATCGCCCTCAAAAAAGTCGAGGTGCTCTACGGCAGCGGAGTCGACGTCTAAGTAAAGGCGGCCCGCTACGGAAGCTCCGGGTGCATACACAATGCCGGGATAGCTGGCGCCGCGCACGCGGTAACGCGCGTAGTCCCTCAACACGGCGCTGCGCGATGGAAAGTGCGTTCCCGTGACGGCCTGCATAATCTCGGTAAAGAGCAGCGAGCCGTAAGTAAAGATCGCGGTGGACATGGATGCGTTTGAATCGGGCGCTAGGGTGTGTGGGCCGCTGAGTAGCCGGCTTGAATGCTAAGGCCATATTCGTTAAGGATCAAGGTGCGGACTCGCTTTTGAGCAGGCGTCTACAGACGCTCGGTAACGCCGAAAACTTGCACCTTCTGCGCTTTGCCTTTAACCGAAACCTCACCGAGCGAATTGAAGGTGTACTCGTCGGCCTCGGCCAGTTCGTTGACCACGGTTTCGCTGACCAGCAGGGTGACGGAAAGCTCTTTGGTTACGCCTTCGAGCCGCGAGGCCGTATTGACACAATCACCAATCACCGTGCCTTCCAAGCGCTCGGCAAAGCCCACAATACCGGCAACCAGCGGACCGGTATGAATACCGATGCCAATGCGAATGGGGGGCCGACCGTGCTCTGCGGTGCGCGCATTGAACAGGGCTAAGTGCTGTTCCATTTTCAAGCCAGCCGCTACGGCGTCTCCAGGCGAGTTGGGGAAGATCGCCATGATCGCGTCGCCGATATACTTATCGATAAAGCCCCCGTGCTCGCGAATAACGGGCGCCATCGTGCCTAAGTAATCGTTTACAAAGGCAAAGGTTTCGGCCGGGCTCATCGACTCAGAGAGCGGTGTAAAGTCGCGAATATCGGAAAAGAGCACCGTCATCGCGCTCTCTATCTGATCATCCAATTCTGTTTCGGTAATGGATTCTTTGCCCAGCAGACGCAGGAACTGGCGCGGTACGAACCGACTGTTTGCTTCGGCGAGCTTCTGCAGTT
>JAYOKQ010000258.1:0-1850 GCA_038119905.1 Gemmatimonadota bacterium
ACAGACCCACTTCCGGCGCGCCCAGCCCCATCAGATGCTTGAGCACGCTCGGCTGGCCGCCGAAGTGGTAGCCGCCGTGGCAGTGGATGCCGACGCGGATGCCGTACTCGCGGCCCCAGCTGCGCACCTGAGCAATGGCCTTGCCGTAGGTCTCCAGCTGAAAATGACAGGAGATGTGTTTGGCACCGGCAATGGCCGCACACTCGAAAAAGTCGCGGTCAGAATCCTGGCCCGTAAAGGTTTGCACACCAATGGACACTACGTCGACGCCTTTGTCGTTATACGTTTTGACAATGTCCTTCCAACCTTCTGGGTCGTTGAAGTCGGCGTGCACCGCACATACCTCAATGCTCTTAACGCCGATGTCGAGCACCTTCTGCGCCACGTCGGCGTTGTCTTTGAAATGGCGAAAGCAAAAACTCTGCACGCCGTAATCTAGTGCTGCACTCATGGGGTTTTATCCTTTCGGGGTATTGGTTTGTTATGGATTTGTAACGGGCTAAAAAAACGCCTTGGGTGCATTTAGAGCAAGCTGAGTTAGGTGGCGTACCATCGGCGTGCACAAACGTCGAGCAATGCGTAACTTCACGCCCTATTAGCCTAATATTTCTTCGCGGAGAACGCCCTATGTCCAGAGATATCATCCTACTCATCGGCCAGTCCAATATGGCCGGGCGCGGCCGGCCGAACGAAGTAGACCCCATCGCCGACGAGCGCATCGAGATGTTTCGAGACGGCCAGTGGCAGCGCGCCGTCGAACCACTGCACGACGACAAAGAAACGGCCGGCGTTGGTTTGGCTATGTCCTGCGCCAGCGCCTATCTAGAAGCCTTTCCCCACGCGCGCATAGGCTTAGTGCCATCGGCCGTAGGCGGCACGCCGCTGAGCCGCTGGATGCCGGGCGAAGATCTCTACGAACGCGCCCTGGGCATCGCGCACGAAGCGCTTGCAGGGGGTGTGCTCAAGGCCATTCTTTGGCACCAGGGAGAAACCGATGCACAGGACGTCGAGCTGGCGCAGAGCTACGGACAGCGCCTAGCCGAAATGGTCGACGCGCTGCGTCGGGCCCTCGACGCACCCGACGTGCCGTTGGTCGTCGGCGGACTGGGCGACTTTTTGGCCGCCCACCCAACCTGCGTGCACCACGCCCTCGTCAACGACGCACTGCAAAACCTGCGGGTAGATCGGTGCGGCTTTGCCAGCGCGTCCGGCTTAGGAGAATTTGACGGTATCCACTTCGATTCTTCGGCGCTGCGCATCTTCGGACAGCGCTACGCGACCGAGCTGCTGCGCCTCATCAAGGAATAGAGCGCTCAGGACACGCGCACCAGGCGCTTGCCCGTATTGTCGCCCTGCAGCATGCCGATAAAGGCGGTTGGCGCGTTTTCCAGCCCGTCGACGATGTCCTCTCTGTAGGACAGCTTGCCCTCGCGCAGCCAACCGGCCAGCGCGTGCAGCGCCTCGGCGTAGCGCTCGGCAAAGTCAAAGACGAGAAAGCCGCGCATCGACAGGCGCTTGGTGATAAACAGCCAGGTCTGGCGCGGTCCCATCTCCGGTCTCTCGAGGTTGTACTGCGAAATCTGGCCGCAGACCGAAACGCGCGCGCCGAGATTGAGCTGGGTAAAAACCGCGTCCGACACCGGACCGCCAACGTTGTCGAAATAGACGTCGACGCCGTCGGGGCAGAGCGCACCCAGTGATTTTCTGTAGTTGGCCGCTGTCTTGTAGTTGAAGCCACCGGCAAAACCGAGCTCGTCGCAGATGTAGTCGACCTTGGCATCGCTGCCAGCAATGCCGACGGCGCGACAGCCTTTGATCTGCGCAATCTGCCCAACCAGCGAGCCCACCGC
>JAYOKQ010000259.1:0-1803 GCA_038119905.1 Gemmatimonadota bacterium
CCATGGGATACCCAAAACATGAATAGCAAACACCATGGCTAGATAATGCACACTGGTTGCGACCAAACCATTGATGGCAAATCGAATGATCGAGTGATTCATAAGGCCTTGCATTAGTGATTCGAATCTACGGTGTCGATGAGCTTGAGCCAATCCTTGGCATAGTCACCGACCTGATGTTTATTGCCGGACTGCATGAGAAACATCAACACGAAGGCGGCGATCTGAATTAATAATAAGGTCAACATCCCGAGTATAACCGAGAACCATCCTGGGGTTGCCATACCAATACTTTTCAAGAAGATGGTCGAAATAATCACGGCGCCAATTCCCGGAGGCACGCTAAAGGGCACGTCGTACTCCCAGGCCGCTGCGATGATCGAGGCGCGCCGGTGCGGATGCGCTACGGCGTGCCGGCCCGCTTGCAGACCGCAGCGTCGCATCGCCTGCAGCAATTCAGCGCGCGCGCCCACGTGTGCGTCTTCTGGATCTTCCGAGATGGATCGACAGAGTGCGACCGACTCGGGCAGCGTGCATCCATCGTCGCAGATAAACCGGCCAAGCGCGCCTCCATATCCCAGGCCGTCCAGCGCACCCGTCATTACGGCCAGGTGAATATTCAGCGCGGTCTCGTTCCAAATGCCAAACGTGCCGCTGGCTACACCGCGCTCAACGCTCTCCGTGCTTGCGCCCCAGTGAGCGTACTCCCAATCGTGAATAGTACCCGCGCCGTTTGTCGCCAGATGGGTCAACCAGCCCGCTTCCATTAAGTCGCGCAGCAGCAAAGACGCACCGTTTCGCAGCAAATGGGCACCGTAGATCAGCATCGCCGTCGCACCAAGTGCTCGAGCGCGACGCAGATCTTCAACCGCCTGTCCGACGCGTTCTTCAACCGATTTCGACAGCGGCCGCAGCGGTGCATCGGGCGCTAGCAAGATTTCGTCAACGCGCGTCATGTGGTCGCGTTCGCTCAGCGAACGTATGCGCAGACGCTGCAGATCTAAGGGCTGGACGGAATGCATGCGTGTGTTCCTCTATTCTGCAACCAGTCAACGGCCCGCGTAAAATCGGGCCACGCTTCATCGGCACCGGCAGCAAGCAGCTGCGCCTGTTTGCGCGAATCGCATGCATCGACGTGCAGCGTTTCCTCGCTCGTACACAGGGCGACGGCATAGCCCCCCAGCCGCTTAGCCTCGGTAAGTTCGACCGGCCCATCGCCGAAGGCGATCAGCTCTTCTCCGCGGCAGCCGGTCTCGCGCAGCAAACGTTCAAATACGTCGACTTTGCGATACTTGGTGGGATCGCCGGTGCAGCCAATAATTCGCCCAGAAAAAAATGCGTCCAGTCCCAGCAGCGCCGCTTCCTGCACCACAAAGTGCTCAACCGTGCCGCTAACGACGGCCAGCGTAGCACCCGTATCGGCGAGCGCGTGCAAAAAGTCAAACGCTCCGCGAATCGTGAAATCCGCGCGCCGGGCGCGGCCACTGCGCAGCGCCTCAACTCGCGACTCAATGACGTCGGCAAGCCGCTGCTGATAAACCGCATAGAGTGCTTCGGCATCGGGCGTTGGCTGCTGGCGCCCCCGCGCACAATCTACAAAATGCTCCATCTGCACGAGGGTAGGCTGGCCGCTCAGTCCATAAACGACGTGCTGCAAGTGGCGTTCGCGCGCCGCGGTTTCCTCGCCAGGCAAAAGCGGTAAATAGGCGCGCAGTACATCGCTCATAATCTCGGGCCACCCGTGGCGAATCCAGGACAGCGTGCCGTCAAAATCGAAGATATACAGGCGGTTCATAGGTGCAG
>JAYOKQ010000260.1:0-1743 GCA_038119905.1 Gemmatimonadota bacterium
GCGCACTACGCCGACCTTGGCATCGAAGATGCCGTGGTCGCGGCACCCGATATCAGTCGGGCTAAGGTCACAGAAACCTACGCCAAGCGTCTGGGGTTGCCGTTAGCAGTCGTTGACCGACGTCGCGCAGCCGATGGCAAGGTGCGCGTTCACGGTGTTATTGGCGAGGTAGAGGATCGTCACGTAATATTCTTTGATGATGAAATTATTACGGGTGGATCCATTCGTGAGGGGGCATCTGCGGTTATGGATCGCGGAGCTCGTTCAATCCGAGCTGGATGCGTGCACGGGACGCTGGTGGAAGGAGCCGTTGCCCGATTGGCTGAAGCCGGTGTTGGACATTTAGCCATAACGGATACGATACCTCTCGCAAAAGAAAATACCACTCCTTCTATTGCCGTGTGTTCGGTGGCTGGGTTATTTGCTCAGGCTATCCGCGCTATCCACGACGAAACCTCCATCAGTGCACTCTTTAATTAGCTAACGCTCGATGGTTGCCTTGCTTGCCGCTAATCCGTATTTGGGTATTGGAGAAGTCGACTACGAACTGCTCGAATTCTTGGGCCTGTTTATCGTCGGACTTGCTGCAATTCTACTTTTGTTGCGTGGAGTGGGTATCTTACGGCAGCGAGCCCAGGACAAACAGGCGCGCTGGGATATTTTTCGCCAGATGGCGCGCGCGCGTGGTCTATCCAAAGAGCAGATAGCCGTCTTGGCATTTATTGCGGGACAGGCCCGAATAAAAAGTCCCGCACGCCTGCTAGGCAGTATACAGCTGTTCGACCGAGCCCTTGAACGAACGATTAGTCGGGTCGATATGACGGACAAGCAGAGTATATTGGCTAATGCCATACGAACAAAGCTGTCCACGGCGAAGGAGCTGTGGACCGAATCGGATGGTGAGCGCAGACAAATGACACGCGTTCGCTGTTCGTGGAATGTTCGGTTGGAAATGGTTTCTGAAGAGGCGATTAATAAGCAAGTTTTCCGCACCGGGGATTCAAGCGATAAGCAGCTACTCGAGACGACGCTCAGCCTAATTGAAGCGGGGAATTTTCTGCCTCACCGCTCACAAATTAGCGATATCAGTTCAGGCGGGGTCTCTCTACTCGCTAGTCCCAAATTTAAAGGATCTACCGGTGATATAGCTCGATTTAAGGCCGATTCTAAGCGCATTCCATTCGCAATTGATGGACTGTGTGCCCAGTTGCTGAATATAGAACAGGACGACGAGCGCGGACTGCAAATTTTACATATGAAATTCCTGCCAATGGATACCGAAATACGCAAGGCTATTATCCAGTTTGTCTACGAGAAGGTCGATCCTGCCAATGCGGAAAAAGAACCGAAGAAAAGGCCTCTTGTAACGGATCGGCCCGCCCAATGAGAGTCGCTGTATTAGCTGACATACACGGGAATTTAGAAGCGCTAGAAGCAGTGCTCATTGCAATTGAACGAGAGGCAATTCAGCACATTGTTTGTTTGGGGGATGTCGTCGGCTATGGTCCCGACCCCCTCGGTTGCATTTATCGATTGCAGGAAGTCAATGCCGCTGTTTTGCTGGGAAATCACGACCAGGCAATGTTCGCACCCCGAGAATTACATGCTTTTAATGCGTTGGCCCGACCTTCTCTTGTATATGCCCGTCAGTTAATGGGGGAAGAGGAGTTGCGTTATCTGCAGGCACTGCCGCTGTTGATTGAAGGCGTAGAGGGGATGGATGATGTTGTATTTGCCCATGCC
>JAYOKQ010000261.1:0-1723 GCA_038119905.1 Gemmatimonadota bacterium
GCGTCCGTTTCCATGCCGACGGGCTGCCAGATCTTTTCGGATAGATACGTCGACAGGTTATTGCCGATGGCCGCGCGCAGCAGCGAGCCGACTAGGTTGGTCTCTGCCGTATTGTAGTTAAACACCGTGCCGGGTCCAGCGGCTGCGCCTTTCTCGCGCAGAAAACGCTGTAAGGGCAGCGTGCCCCACGGGGCGCGGTTGACGTCGGACTGCGGATCGACGTAGTCCTCGTTCCACTCGACGCCCGAGGCCATGTGCAGCACGTTGCGGATCGTCGCTCCCTCGTAGGCCGAACCCTTCAGGCGCGGCAGGTAGTTCGTAACGGGCTCGTCGACGCTTTCGATATAGCCGTCGCGCACGGCCGCGCCCACCAAGAGCGATGTAATGGATTTGGCCACAGACCACGATGCCCAGCGCGTGGATTGATTGTTACCCAAGCCGTAGCGCTCGTATACGACGGTTCCGTTCTGCAGAACGATCAGTCCGGCTACGCTCTGCTCTTTGCAGTACTGGTCTACGCTCAGTTCGACTCCGTCGTGCACAAAGCGCACGTCGGATAGGTCGATGAGCGCTTCGGATAGTTCGCTGGGCGCCGCGCTGGCCGGTACGCGGCGAGATGGCGAGAGCTTCTCCATATTCCGGTAGCCCGCCACCTGCTGGGCCGGCGTCCAGAACAGCGTCTTGCTCGGATCGGCCGGTCCCCAGTGCTCGGCGTCGGTGGCCGGATCTATATACGGCGCAGCGGCGTGTGACACGAGCGCTAGCCCCAGTGTAAGCAGTGCAAAAAGAATGAAACCGGAGTGCACAAAACGCATGGCAGATTCTCCATTAGGCCGTAGCAAGGGCACGCAGCTCGTGCAGAGTTTCTACGCGACAGTCGGCCCATTCCGTCCACAGGTTGTCGTTGTCGATGTCCACGTATACGGTGGCTGTGCCGGCCTGGCGTCCGGCTTCGAGATCAAAGCGAAAGTCGCCGCAGACTACAGCCTGCTCCGGCGCGCTGTCCCAGTGCTCGAGCAGGTGATACACGCCGGCCGGTGACGGCTTGGGTTCGGCCGACTCGCGGCCGAGGATACACGCGTCGTCAAAAAAGGCGCGCAGACCGCAGGCCCTAAGCGTCACGTCGGCGTTCTCGACGCTGTTGCGGGTGAGGATACCCAGCTGCGCACCGCGTGCACGCAGCGCGTCGAGAAGCTCTGCGGCCCCGGGCTGGGTCTGCGCCTGTCGCGCGTAGTCGAGTTCAAGCTCGGCCAGTCGGCGGTGTTGGGTGGCTGCTTGATGCACGGGGAGTGCGTCGATATGACCTATGATATCGGCCGTGGCTGGAACGTCGAGCGCGGCGCGCAGCGCGGCAAAATCGATGGCAGCGACCGTCAGCGTGCCGTCCATATCGAAGATCCAGTGCGTGCGCTGCGCTAGGTCGACGTCCATTGGGTGCGTCTGTTTTAGTTGAGGCCCAAGACGGCGCGCGCCGCCCCCGTGGTTTGGCGCACCTGATCTACGGTGCCCATGCCAAACATCGATGCGCTGACGCCGACCTCGTTAAAGACGTAGTCAAAAGCCTGCTCGCCGAGGAAGCGCCCGCCGGCCATGGGCTTGATGGCAATGATGGGTTTGCTGGCGCTGCGGATGGCGTCGAGGGCCAGCTCCTGCGTGGGCAGCATAAAGGTGCCGGGGCTGTTGACGGTCGTCAGATAGCCGTCGACGGGGATGTTTTCCTCTT
>JAYOKQ010000262.1:0-1712 GCA_038119905.1 Gemmatimonadota bacterium
TGGCAGGATAGGACGGGTTGGCGAAGCTGGCGTAATCGTCATACAGCTTGGAGAAAGACGGCGGTGAGTAAAACTTACCCCACGAATAGTGCATGGCCGCATTTTCGCTGATCGGATGCGAAATACCCAATCGCGGCTGTAGGAACCACTTGGTGTCTACAGCACCTTCGCGGATCGGCCGGCGATAAATCTGCGTCTGACCGTTACCGTAGGTGTATTCAGCTTCTTCTGAAGGCCGGAAGAAATCGGCAATCTGCTCCGCATCGACGTTGAGTCCATCGAGGCGTACGCCGGCATTTATGATAATGCCTTCATACTCGATTTTATCCTGCACGTAGAGGGCCATCTCAGAAGGACTGCGCTCGTACTCACCCACTTCAAAAGGCAAGTTACTATAACCAACCGTAACCTGGGTCCGCTGCATCAACTGCGAGACCGAGTGCTTGCGCAACAGCATACCCGCTTTTAACTGGTGATTGAAGTTGATCTGATGCGTTAGGTCTGCTTTGAACTGCAGCACATCGCGATTCAGTTCTTCGTAAAAGAAGCCGGGCTGTCCAAGGCGATACTGATTCGAACCAAAAGGTAGATCGAAGTTTCTTGAGTTACCCGGATTAGTGGTGAAATACGTGAAGTTACCGTCAGCATCTGCACCACTGCCATCGACGCCGAGGTATTTTACGGACTCTTCAGCACTGTCGATAAATATGAAATCGCCGTCTTCACCTTCTTCAATGATGCCGTCTCCATCGTCGTCCGAATAACCGAACTTGCTTGAGCGAGTCACGTTGGACACTTTAACGTCCAGAAACGTGTTGGGTGAGAACGAGTAGTTGGCACCCAGATACATCATCGTTCCCAGTTTCTTATTGCCCAACGCGCCTTCCGGGTAATAGGCGTATTTACCGCTGAAGTTGCGGTTGACCCAGCCGCCCAACTCACCGCCATCGTCGATCATGACGTTGCCAGTCAGCTTGAGATTGTCATTCACCTTTTGCGTCAGTTTAAGCGAATGGCGCATCGAGCGATTGAGCGTATTGGGCAACAATCCCTCGTCGTTGAGGTAGCGCGTGGTCAAATAAAAGTTGGTTCCAATAGCAGGTAACTTACCGCCCAACGAAAGTTCGACCTCGCTTGATGGATTGCTACCGTAGGTGACGTCGCTCGGGCTGAAGGTATAGTACTGCTGTGCCTTCGCCACGTCGGCTGCATCTTCCGATGCCAACAGTTCATCTCGGGCCCGCTCATATAAGTCGTAGTACGTCGTCTTATCGACGCTGCCATCTTCGGCTGGATCTGGGTTAACGCGCCCTTCATACACATCAGGGCCCGCATTTTTGTAGCCACCAAGACCGCTGCGAATAAAGAGACGACCTTCCAATTGGTCGCCGCCTTCGCGCGTGACAACGTTGATAACGCCGGCGCTAGCCGCATCGTACTCAGCGTTGAACGTACCGGCTACAATATCGAGCGCCTGTACGTTGCTGGCATTGATGCCGACCGCCGTAAACTCGCCGTCAGACGTGCGGTTTACATCCGTGTAGGGGTTATACGTATTGCCCCCTTCGCCAGCGCGAAAGTAGGTATCGGATACGTCGATACCATCGACTAACACCTTGGCTTCGGCTTTGCGACCGCCGCGAATGTATCCGCGGAAAACGCTCGGCGTGGTGTTGATGAGATCCTGCAGATCGGCCACCGGCATTGTGTTG
>JAYOKQ010000263.1:0-1706 GCA_038119905.1 Gemmatimonadota bacterium
CGCTGCGAGACGCTGACGCGCAACTTTCGCCATATGCGGGAAGGCGTGGCCGCCCATCTGGACCGTCCCGTGCGCATGGGCTGCGGACCGCGCTCGGCTGCCTTTGCGCCGCTGTGCGGCTACGACTTTGTCGACTTGGCCGAGTTTATGGACTTCCTTCTGCCCAAGCACTACTTCTTTCACCGTGGCTTTGACGGCTTTGTTGGCACGGTCTACCGCTACGTGCAGACGCTGATCGAGTGGAATCCAGGCCTGCGCGTGTCCGAGGCGCTGGAGGTGGTCCAGGCGCTGTTTGGCATTGTGCTGCCGGGCGTCGACGACGATATGCTAGACTTTGAAAGCGCGCTGAGCCCGGAGTTTTTTCAAGAGGTCGTCACCCAAGAGACGAAGCGCGCCATTGCTGCCGTTGACGATCCCGAGCGCATCGTGCCCTGGTTGGATACGGGGCGCTTTCCCCACGACGGCGACCCGATGAGCTCGCGCGATCTCAAGATGCTACTTGACTCGGCCGAGGCGGCCGGACTGCGCCGCTTTAACTACCACCATCAGGGCAATTTGAGCGCCGGAGAGTGGGTCGTTATCAGCGACAAGTGCGGCACCCGCTGGGATCCGCGCACCAGCGACTGGGCGCCGCCGGACGAGCTCGTGCTATAGACGGTGTGGGCGGGCGGCCGCCCGGCTGCCCGCCCGGCTTTACACTGGGTGCGTCCGGGGATATGATTAGAGATCAACCCGCTTCTACGGAGGGATCTCATGCCGCGCATTACCGCAACCACTCCTGTCCAAGTCATGCCGTCGTGGGCGCTGTGGCAGCGCCAGCTGCTGCGCGCGATGGACGACGTCGTCGAACCCTATCTAGCGCACTTCACGCGCGAAAACGGCGAATTTATCTGGGACGATGACTGGGGCGGCGGATCGCCCGACGACTACTTTGAACCGTTTTTTAATTGGCCGCTGGTCTATTTGATGGGCGGCGGAGACCATCTGCTGTCGCTGGCCGAGCGCCAGTACGAGGCCGTATTGGGCCAGCTGATGCGGCTGGGTTCCTATCACAAGGAGTACGGCTTTCGCGAAGACCAGATGCACCAATCGGAGGCCGACGTGCTCTTTTACCACCTCTGCTTGGCGCATCCCGACAGCGAACGGCTGCAGGAGCGAGCGCGGCGCTTTGCCGGCTTCTATCTCAACGAAGACCCCGAGGCGATTAACTACGATCCGACGCACAAAATCGTGCTGTCCGGACTCAACGGCAGCAAGGGCGCCGTTGTGTCCGACGGTGGGGAGCCCAAGCCCTACAGTCCCGTGGGCACGACGATGGAGCCGTACGGGCTGCCTTTTTTTGATTTGCCGGGCATCTCTTCAGTGCATGATCTGAGCGATCCGGCCAATGCCCAGCGCATGGGCGAGGCGATGCACGCGCGCTGGCGTGCCGGCGATGCGCCGGCCAATCTGGCCATCACCTCGATGCTGACTAACGCTTTCCTGCTGACCGGCGAAGAGAAGTACCGCGCCTGGGTCGTGGAGTATACCGACGCTTGGATGGCCCGCAGTCGCGCCCACGACGGTCTGTTGCCCGACCAGGTTGGACCGTCCGGCGCCGTGGGCGAGTACGTCGGCGGCAAGTGGTACGGCGGGCGCTACGGCTGGACCTTTCCACACGGCTTTCTCACGCTGCACTTTGCCACCGTCGACGCGGGGGCCAACGC
>JAYOKQ010000264.1:0-1685 GCA_038119905.1 Gemmatimonadota bacterium
CGATTTGCAGCGTAATTTTTTCCCCCAAAAAAACAGCGGCCAGCAGCATGCCAAACAGCGGTGAGCTCGAGGTTAGCGTAACGACCTTGGCCGGATTGGCCTGCGTGAGCGCGTAAATAAAAAGATAGGCGCCCACGCCCATACCGAGCAGGCCGGTGGCACCGACGATCAGCAGGCTGCGCAGACGGATGCCGCGCAAACGCTCGTTGCCGCTGGGCAGCACGCGCGCGACAAAGAGCAGCAGTGCGATTAGTGGCATGCGAATGGCGTTGGTCTGGATCGCACTCATGTGCACGGTGGCTGGTTTGAGCAGCGTAGCCGAGAAGCCCCAGCACAGGGCGGCGATCAACGATAGAGCGATGCCCCACTGCAGGCGCACGGGCTGCTCGTCGGCTGTGGTGCTGCGCGATAGGAAGAACAGCCCGCCCACGACGAGCGCGCTGCCCAGCAGCAGCGTTGGGTTAAAGGGTGCGTCGAGCAGGAGGGTTTGCCAGAACAGCGTCGTCAGCGGAAAGGTGCCGGTTAGCGCCAGGGTGCGCGACACGCCGATCTCTTTCATGGCGATCAGATAGAGGGTGTCGCCCAGCGCAACGCCCAGGCTGAGCGCGGCCAGCATCATGCCCCACTCGGCCAGCGTTACCTCGAGCAGGCCGGTCAGGGGCACGCTGTCAAAGGGGATGGCCAGCCAAAAGGCCACGCCGGCCACGGCGCAGCGAATGGCGTTCATGGCACCGGGCGTGACGTGTTCGGATTGGGTGCGCAGCAGCAGGCCGTTGGTCGCCCAGATTAGCGCGCAGGAGAGGGCGGCCCATTCGGCCAGCGATATGTTCAATCCAACTTAAAAACGCGCGTGGTGCGACTCGTCCGGTGCTTCGTATACCACGCTCAGATGCGGCGTCTCCAGCGTCTTATGATCTTCTACCTTGGAAGTTAGACAGCTCTCCAGCGCGCCGCTGACAATAAGCGTGCGCTCGGCGGGGAAGGGCGCTGCCCCCGTCTCGATCATTTCTTCGATCTTGGCGACAAGACAGGCCGAATAGGTGACGTTGGGCGTCGGCGAGAGAAAGAACTGTGTCGAGACGATTTCGCCGTCGGCCTCGCAGGCAAAGCAGTAGTCTTTGATCGCTCCGTTGAGCATCAGTAGCGTGGTCTTTAGGCCGTCGTTGTGCTCGATAAAGTAGGCGGCGGGTTTTTCGACCAGCACCGGCAGCTCGCCGTTGCCCAGCAGGTCTTGGGTGCGTCCGTCTTCGTCCGTCTTGCCGCAGGGCGTATCGCTGCGCGAGAGCGCCGCCTCGAGCAGGCGGCGCGAAAAGCGGCCTTCGTCGAGTGCCTTCCACACGTCGTCGCCCTCGATCAACTGCACCTGCTTAACGCCCGTCTCGCCGCCCTTGCGGCGCTCGATCATACACTGCATGGCTTCGAGAGCATGGTAATCCATCGGATCCGATCCACCGCAGCCGACCATCAGCGCCTCGCTCACCTCACAGCCCTTTTCTAGCTCGACGTCGGGCAGACGCCAGGTAACTGGGAGCGACGAGCCGGCCAGAATGGGAAAGCCAAGGCGGTGGCCGTCGTCGACCATTTCTTTGGCCTTGTCAAAGCTGTAGGACAGGTGCTTGTCGTTGTAGATGGGCACGGCGCGGCCGTCCTCTTCAAAGACCTTGACGCATTCTTTAAAAAATTCG
>JAYOKQ010000265.1:0-1551 GCA_038119905.1 Gemmatimonadota bacterium
TGCCGTTGGCGAGCGGCGTTTACGCGGTGGCGCACCTGCTGTGAGGTCTCGCCCTGAGGGCCGTCGCGCAGGTCAGCATAGTCGAGCGCGGGCATTTCAACGTGCAGGTCAAAGCGATCGAGCATGGGCCCCGACAGGCGCGTGCGATAGCGCCGTATATGCGCTGCTGAGCAGTGACAGCGGTCTCGAGCGTCACCCAAATAGCCGCACGGACAGGGGTTCATGGCGGCAACGAGCATAAAGCGCGCCGGGTAAGACAGGCTGAGATGCGCGCGGGCAATGGTCACCGAGCGGTCCTCCAGCGGCTGACGCAGCGCCTCAATGACGTCCTTGCGAAACTCGGGTAGCTCGTCTAAAAAGAGCACGCCGTGGTGGGCAAGCGATGCTTCACCCGGACGCGGATAGGTGCCTCCCCCAATTAAGCCTGCAGCTGAAATCGTATGATGAGGCGCGCGAAAAGGGCGTGTGGCGACGAGGGCCGTTCCCGACGGCAGCACCCCGGCGACGGAGTGGATCTGAGTGGTATCCAAGGCCTCGTCCAGCGTTAGGTCGGGTAGTATGGTGGGTAGGCGCCTCGCCAGCAGCGTTTTACCCGATCCCGGTGTGCCGACAAAAAATAGATTGTGGTTGCCCGCCGCGGCGATCTCTAATGCGCGCTTGGCGTGGGCCTGTCCCTTTACTTCGCAAAGATCGATATCACCCGCCGCCTGCTGAGCGAAGACGGCCTCTAAGTCCAATTCGTAGGGCCGCAGTCGGACGCTTCCTTCGAGAATTTCTATCGCTTCGTGCAGCGTGGAGGCCCCGTAGACTAACGGCCGCCCAGCCGTAGCCGCTTCGCGCGCGTTGTCGGCCGGTACGACCAGCCCATGTATATTGCGCCGGCGTAGACCCAGCGCCATGGACAGCGCGCCGTGAACCGGTCGTATCGTGCCGTCCAGCGAGAGCTCGCCGAGAAAAGCAACATCTGCCAGCCGCACGGGGCGGATCTGCCGCGAGGCGATGAGAATGCCTAGCGCGATCGGCAGGTCGAACCCGCTGCCTTCTTTGCGCCGGTCGGCTGGAGCAAGGTTGACGGTGACGCGCTTGCGCGGCCACTGAAATCCGCTGTTGCGAATGGCGGCTAGCACGCGCTCTTTGCTCTCGCGCACGGCGCTGTCGGGCAGGCCGACGACGGTGAAAGTGGGCAACGAGCGGTCGGTGTCGACTTCGACGTGGACGGGGTAGGCGTCAACGCCGTGAGTGGCTGCACTAAGAACAGTGGAGGGCATGGTAGGCTCTTTTCCGTAGAGTGGTGCGGAAAGAGCAACAAGAACTGTGCCGGGCGGGGGTCTTCTCTGAAAATAACGGGATAGGCACACCATTTATGTCACCTTTGAGAAACACGCATGATGTGCTAATTACATAAGTGTTAGATCCGCGCAGCAGCTTCGCCCTTTATGCTTGCCTGCTAAAACAGTATCATTCTATTCTCTGCAGTGTCGCCGCATTGGGCCTCTAACAGCCGATCGAAGTTATGAATAAATACCAGCAGATCTCCCTTCAGATACGCCT
>JAYOKQ010000266.1:0-1541 GCA_038119905.1 Gemmatimonadota bacterium
GTAGATGGCGAAGCGATTGAAGGGGCATCATCGCTCGATCAGGCTCCGATCACCGGCGAATCCATGCCTGTAGTCAAAGAAGTGGGCGATGCGGTCTTTGCCGGGACCATCAACCAAGAAGGCTATCTTGAAATCCGCACAACCCAGGTAGCAGCAAACACTACGCTAGGTCGGATTGTGCAGATGGTAGAGCAGGCCGAAGAGCGCCGAGCACCGAGCGAACAGTTCGTGCGGCGCTTTGCCCGGTATTATACGCCTGCGGTAACGCTGGTTGCACTAGCGCTCATGATCGTGCCCACGTGGTTTTTCGGCGAGCCCTTTGATATATGGTTTGTGCGCGGCCTGACGCTTTTGGTTATCGCTTGCCCCTGCGCTCTGGTCATTTCGACGCCGGTCGCCGTGGTCAGTGGCATCACTCATGCTGCGCGTAAGGGGGTATTGATTAAAGGCGGTAATTATCTGGAGGCTCTGGCGGAGATTCGCGTGGTGGCCTTCGACAAGACGGGCACACTTACTCAAGGTGCTCCGAAAGTGACAGATATCGTGGCGGTGAATGGGTTTGAACGGCAGGAGGTGCTGCGCGTTGCCGCATCCATTGAGCAGCGCTCAAAGCATCCTATCGCACGGGCGATTGTGGACGCAGCCGAGGGCGAGACACTGGCTGAAGTCGACTCGTTCGAGTCGATTGTTGGCAAAGGAGTCGAAGCAAGGATCGAAGGAAAAATGTATCGCGTAGGTCGGCCAGTGCTCTTTGCTGAAGATGCCGTCGACGTCGTGGAAAGGCTGACTGAGCAAGGGAAGACAGCCGTTGTTGTGGGGTCTGCAACTCAAGTAATGGGCGTACTGGCCGTGGCAGATACGGTGCGGGAGAGTGCGCCCAATGTGGTACAGGCACTGCAAGAGCGAGGCATTCGAGTGGTTATGCTTACAGGAGACAACAAGGCCACCGGCCAGGCCATAGCTGAAGACCTGGGCTTGGATGAGTGGCATGCCGAACTGCTGCCCGAAGAGAAAGTGGAGATTATAGAGACGCTCAGCCGCCAATACGGTGCGGTGGCCATGGTTGGTGATGGTGTCAACGATGCGCCGGCTCTATCCGTTGCGAGTGTGGGCATTGCCATGGGCGCTATCGGATCGGATGTGGCATTGGAGACGGCTGATGTCGCTTTGATGGGAGATGACTTAACCAAATTGCCCTATTTGCTCCGGCTGTCGCAGGACGCACGCCGCGTCATTCGGCAAAATGTGTGGTTGTCTATTATAGTGAAACTCGTTTTGGTGCTGGGCGTATTCCCCGGCGTGGTGAAACTCGCCGTCGCGGTGTTGGTCGGTGACATGGGCATGTCGCTCGCCGTCACGGGCAATGCGCTGCGGCTGGGACGTGCACGAGTTAAGTGAATTCCATTTTTGGACAAAACCATGACGGATCGTATATTCAATCACCTGATTTATCGCGGACTTTGTATTTCAGTCTTTTTTTGCATCTGAGCATTTGATACATCTATGCGAATCGACTCTCTAAAAAAACGCTGGTCTATGGT
>JAYOKQ010000267.1:0-1522 GCA_038119905.1 Gemmatimonadota bacterium
AGGCCGAAGACGTGCAGATGGAGCTGCGCCGCACGTGGAGCATTGCGTGCAAACTTGAAAACGTCGATCCCAAACAGCCGACGCGCATCCCGCTTCTATACCGGCTCGATGCGATGCTCAAGATAGAAGACGGGCACTACTACGAACTGGTTGAAGGGCGCGTGCGCTATGGACGGGAAGAGCAGGAGGGCCGAGAGGAAAAAGGCGCGGTGGCTACGCCCATTCTGCTGTGCGGCGGCATGCTCGTGGGCTGCGGTGGCGGGTGTAGTGGTGGCGACGCGGGTGGCTGCAGTGGCGGTGGCTGCGGCGGCGGTGGCTGCAGCGGCGGATAGAAGCGAGCAATAAGAGACCATGTCCGATCTATTGCTATACACACTCATCGTAGCTGCGGTACTGAACGTCGTTGCAAGTCTTCTCATACGTAGACGAACGGAGTTCACTTCGTTTCAGAAGAGGGCCCAACTGCTGCTCGTGTGGCTCCTACCCTTTATAGCCTCCATCGGCATCTTGGTCTTCTATCGAAGCATGGATGACAAAACCCACCGCAAACCTTCCGGCGACACGCCCGATATCGGGTCGGCGATGGGAGGGGGTCTATAGAAATCGCTCCAGCTGTGCTGTTTTAACCATTTCCCAAAGGAGGATGCCTTGTGAAGTATATCACGCGGACGGCCTCTGCTCTATTCTGTTCGTTTTTCTTTTTAATCCCCGCTGAAGCTGCGGATAACCCATACGCCAAGTCGTCCAGCGATCCCATACAGGCGCTGAACGCGTATTTTCGCGCCAACTACGCGCACGCCCGTCAAAACGTGCTAAACAGCAGTGGCCCTATCATTGTTGCGACGGGCGACCGGTTAATCCTCATCCATCAGGGGCAGCGCACCGTGGGCACGACGGTCGATCGCGCCTACCACGATTTAAAGACCGTTGCCCACACACCTATTGCCATATACTGTGCGTTGGCCGAGGAACCCGATGGGCCCTTAAATGAAGAAGTGGCCGATCGATTAAGAGGCGTGTTGCCTCTGATAGACGGAGCGTTAGATGTTTTTGAGCAGGGTGTGTATGACGCAGAGGATACGCCGCGTCAGCAGGCCGTGCTGGAAGGCTGTAAGCAGTTTGTAAATGGAGTGTTGCGCACGGAGCGCGTTTCGCGGGATGAGTTGATTGGATTTATTCGGCAGAACGTCGTCCACGCCCAAGCGAATTTGGACCGTGCGGCGGCGTATCGCATTGATAATTACCACGCACAGGCCATGGCGTGGCGCGCCGAACTCGGGACTGAGCAATGGGCTGCGCTGCGCGTTGTGATTCCCGGTTCTTCTATGGCTCGGCGAAATAGCCTGACCACGCAATACTTTGCCAAGCTGCTCGGCGAGCCGGGCGAGGGCGACCGGATTGTCTACGCCGAGTCGCTCTTTGACGAGGAAAGGGCGTTGAATCGCTTGGGCACGCACGTACTCGACATGCAAATAGGCGAAGACTTTTTCTCCGACCGCTGGCGCATGCACCGAGACGCGCT
>JAYOKQ010000268.1:0-1500 GCA_038119905.1 Gemmatimonadota bacterium
GAGGATCAATATGCCCTACCTAAACCCGACCTATCTCGAGATCGATACGCCTATGCCACCGCCGGCTTGGGCCGTGCTGCAGTGGGAACTGCTGCGCGCTCAATCGCGCGCCTGCCGCCAGTTTTTTGACCACTATTTTGACGAGCGCGGCTACTTGGAATGCATTCCGCGCTGGGGCGGCAACGACGGCCCGGACGACGCCATTGAAAATCTGGTCCACTGGCCGGTGCTCTATGCGCTAGGCGGTGATGCGCATCTGCGCGATATGTGCGATCTGGCCTGGGAAGGCCACCTCAAGCAGTATACCGAGGCCAAGACGACGGACGTGCCCTTTGCGCGCGACGGCATGTACTACCGCGAGTTTCCCGTGATGTTCGACTGGGTGCACAACGGCGAGGGGTTGACGACCTTTAATCTGCACGGCCTGATGAACCCGCGCGAAAAGAACTTTGAGCGGCGCGTGCGGCGCTATGCCGGCTTTTATATGGGCGACGATCCGCAGGCGCCCAACTACGATCCCGAGCACAAGATTATCCGCAGTCTCTTTAACGGCAGCCGCGGTCCGATGCTGCGCAAGGCGACGGCGCTGGACTGGGCCGGCGATCCGCTCGACGAGGTGCAGGAGCGCTTTATTCCGCTGCACGGCGAGCGCAACTTCGAGGAAATGCTCGCCCACTTCAAAGACTATACGGACGTGATCGGCGACCATCCGCAAAACCTCGTTGCCACGTCGCTCGGCCTCAATGCCTACGCGCTGACGGGGGAGTCCCAGTATCGAGAGTGGGTGCTGGAATACGCCGAGGCTTGGCGCCAGCGCACGCTGCAAAACGACGGCATTATCCCGACGAATATCGGCCTCGACGGCACCATCGGTGGTGCCTGCGACGGCAAGTGGTACGGCGGCTGCTACGGCTGGGCGTTTACAGTAGAGGTGCCGCAGACGGGGGCGATGGCCAGCCGCAACACGCACTACCTCGGCCTGTCCGGTTTTGGCAATGCGCTGTTGCTGAGCGGCCAGCAGGAGTACGTCGACGTGTGGCGGCAGATGATCGATACGATCAACAGCCACGGCAAAGAAATCGACGGCAAGATGATGTACCCCTATATGCACGGCGACGAGGGCTGGTACGAGTATCGACCCCATCCCTACGCGCAGGGTGCGCTTGAGGTCTACTACTGGTCTATGGAGCGCGACGATTTACGCCGACTCGATGCACAAAACGGGTGGATCGGCTTTCTCGAGGGCAACGCGCCGTCCTATCCAGAGGCCGCGCTGCAGGCCGACTTTGCGCGCGTGCGTGGGCAGATGGAAAAGGTGCGCACCGACCCGACGACGCCCGACACGCGGCTGTCTGACAATCCCAACCCGTTTAATCCGGCGACGCCGGGCACGCTGCTGCAGCAGATGGTCGGCGGTTTGACGCCGCGACACGGCTGTCCGCTGCACGCGCGCGTGCGCTATTTTGATCCGGTCGCCGGCCGACCCGGCATGCCGGAAGG